>NZ_CP014222.1:2836110-3151233 GCF_000969645.2 Janthinobacterium sp. B9-8 | reverse complement strand
GAATGACGCTAATGTACCTCTCTCGATAAATGGGCAGAAGACCATAAAATGGATAGTATTGTTCCATCAGTGGAACAATGGCGGAGATGATGAAAATCGAAGCGAATGATTTAGTGCTGTTTGCCCGTGTGGTTGAGTGCGGCAGTTTTAGCCGTGCGGCCGAGCGCATGAGCCTGCCTAAATCCACCGTATCGCGGCGGATTGCCAATATGGAAACGGCACTGGGCGAGCGACTTTTGATCCGCAGCACGCGCAAACTGCTGCTGACCGAGTTTGGGCAGCATGTACTCGATCATGCGAGCCAAATTGCCTGCGAAGTGGATGCGGCGGTGGCCTTGGTTGAGCACCGGCAAGCTGAGCCAAGCGGCTTGCTGCGGATATCTTTGCCGGGGGATATGGCGGGCTGGGCGATGGACGATTTCTTAAGCGATTTTAGCCAGCGCTACCCCTTGATTCGGCTGGAGATTGATATCTCCCCACGCAGGGTGGATATCTTGGGTGAAAACTTTGATCTGGCGATCAGAATTGGCGAGCTGCCCAGCGATGCGCATTTATCTGCACGGCGATTAGCGCTGTTTAGTACAGGCCTTTATGCCGCGCCACAATATATTGCCCAGCGCGGTTTGCCCGAGCATCCCGATCAGTTGGCTGCGCACGATACGCTGGGCGTGTTAAGCCGTCAGGGTGGCGCAATGCCTTGGGCTTTGCAGCGAGGTAAGGCCCTGCATCATTTTCAGCCGGTGGCTAAATTCAGTATTAATTCGCCTCAGCTCTTGGTGCGCTTGGCGTGTCAGGGTTTGGGCGTGCTGGCGGTCACCGAATCATTTGCCAAGCCTTATTTACAGCAGGGTAAGCTCGTACGTATCTTGCCGGAATGGTGTTTGCCTGCCGTGCCTGCCTGGGCAGTTTTTCCTGAGCGGCGGTTGATGCCTGCTAAAACAAGGGTGTTTTTAGATCATTTAGAGCAAGTTTTACAATCTGGCTAGTGCGTGCATTTCTTTTGAAGTAATTTTTATTATTAATAATCTCTTGGTATTGTTTCAACTTTTGTAAAAATATTGACGGTTTAACAAGCAATTGGCAGTATTGAATGAATAGGTTTTTTGGGTGGAACTCTTTGAACCGGCCTCTCTTCTTATTGTGGGGACTAAGCGATTGAAGGGCGCTGCTCCGTGATTTTAGCGAGCAAGTTGTTACTTATTTAAACCAGAAAGGATTAAAAATGGCTATTTCATTAAACAAAGGCGGCAATGTTTCTCTCTCTAAAACAGAGCCGGGCCTGAAATCGATTTTGTTGGGTTTGGGCTGGGACGCTCGTTCTACCGATGGTGCAGCTTTTGATTTGGACGCGACGGCATTTTTGCTGACCGACAATGGCAAAGTGCGCGGCGATGCCGATTTCATTTTTTACAATCAATTGAAATCGAGCTGCGGCTCTGTTGAGCATACCGGCGACAATCGCACAGGCGCTGGCGACGGTGATGATGAGGCCTTAAAAATCAATTTAGAAAATGTGCCCGCAGAGATTATGCGGGTTGCCGTGTGCGTCACCATTCATGATGCTGAAGCACGTAAGCAAAACTTTGGTCAGGTGAAAGACGCGTTTATGCGCGTGGTCAATCTCGATAACAATGTAGAAATCGTGCGTTTTGATTTATCAGAAGATTACAGCACCGAAACCGCCATGATTTTTGGTGAAGTGTACCGCCACAATGCTGAGTGGAAATTCAAAGCGGTAGGTCAAGGCTTTGCGGGTGGCCTTGGCCCTCTGTGTGCGCAGTTTGGTATTTCAGCAAGCTAATTGCGATGCGCTTGGCTTACTTGGGTTTGCTTATTAAGTCAGCAAATCATTTAAGCCAGGCGCCCATTTCTTCCGTATCTCTCCTATCGTCTGTTAATGGCACTTTGTAAGGAATTCATATGGCTCTGACCCTCAAAAAAGGCCAAGGTATCAGCCTCAAAAAAAATGAGAATGATCTCTCTACTGTGACCATTGGTCTGGGGTGGGATATTCGGGAAGAAAAGAAAGGGTTTTTGGGCGGCTTATTTGGTAAAAAAGAAGAAGAGTACGATTTAGATGTGATCGCGTTTCTTTGTGGTGCTGATGGCAAGGTGCAGAATTTTGGCGGTACCGAAGGCGGGCGTTCTACCTTGGTGGGCGGCGATATTATCTTTTTTAATTCGATGCGCCATCACTCAGGCCAGATCTGGATGACGGGGGACAATCGCACCGGCGCCGGGGACGGTGATGATGAGCAGGTGATCGTTCGGCTGAATGATTTGCCGGAACAATATGCAAAAGTGGTGTTTGTGGTGCAAATTTATAATGCAGCCGCAAATGGTCAAAGCTTTGGCAAAGTGCAAAATGCCTTTATCCGTGCCGAAGATGGCAAAGGGCAAGAAATGGTGCGCTTTGATTTATCCGGCGGTGCTCAATATGAAAACTGCCGTTCCATGTTGTTTGCAGAATTGATTCGTGAGGATGGCGGCTGGAAATTCAATGCAATTGGCGCGCCATCGCAATCAGATTCATTTGTTGAGTGGTTAAAACAATACAGCTGAGGATGTGCTGATTTATTCGGTTTCGTCATTCCCGCGTTGCTTGGAATCCAGTATTTGTATTGGCTCCCCGATAACAACAGTCGGGGATGACGAGTCACAGCACTTCCCATTAAGAGAAAATCATGAGCAGACGCCTTCCCGTTTACATTCTTCTTGATACCTCCGGCTCTATGCGTGGTGAGCCCATTCATTCGGTGAATGTGGGTTTGCAAGCCATGCTGAGTGCGCTTAGGCAAGACCCTTACGCTTTAGAAAGCGTGGCGCTATCGATTATTACTTTTGATTTAGAAGCGCGCGAATACCTGCCCTTAACGCCGCTGGCCGATGTGCAGCTGCAGGAAGTGAGCTCCCCTAATGCTGGAGCCACTTTTATGGGGGCGGCTTTGGAGCTGCTGCTTGAGTGCCTAGAGCGTGATGTGCAAAAGAGCAGTGAAGATGAAAAAGGCGATTGGCGTCCGCTGATGTTTTTAATGACCGATGGCAGCCCGTCTGATTTGCATGCCTACAGACAAGCGATTCCAGCGATTAAGCAGTGTCAGTTTGGAGCCATTATTGCGTGTGCCGCAGGCCCCAAAGCCAAGCAAGAATATTTGCTGGAGCTAACCGATCGTGTGGTGACGCTGGATACCCTGGATGCCTCGGCGTTTTCCGGCTTCTTTAAATGGGTTTCTGCCAGCGTAGCCATAGGCAGCAGCAGCGCGGGCGTTGCCAATGATGTGGCCTTGCCACCGCCACCACCGGAAATTCATTTGGTCCTGTAGGGCGGTGAAACCCCTGTCGGATTTGTAACGTAGCAGCGGTTTTAGCCGCGAATGTTTTTATACACAGCGCTTTCGCGGCTACAAGCCGCTCCTACAAAAAAACATCGCGTTTTTTCTTAAGTTGATAGGATTGGGTGAAACCCACCCTAAGACATATTCGAAGTAAGGCCTGTTATTAAAAGAGCAAAACCATGCGCAGATTGCCGGTATTTTTTGTTTTGGATTGTTCCGAATCGATGGTGGGCGACAGCCTGCAAAAAATGGAAGATGGCTTGCAAGCCATTGTTCGTGCGCTCAGAACCGATCCTCATGCCCTAGAAACTGTCTATATCTCGGTGATTGCCTTTGCGGGTGTGGCTAAAACCATTGCTCCCTTGGTTGAGCTGGTTTCTTTTTACCCGCCCAAATTGCCGCTTGGCGGGGGAACCAGCTTGGGCGTGGCATTAGAAACGCTGATGGCCGAGCTAGATACTGCCGTGGTGAAAACCACGCCTGATCGCAAAGGGGATTGGAAGCCGATTGTCTATCTCTTTACCGATGGCCGCCCAACTGATAATCCCAATACGGCCATTGATCGCTGGAATGCCAAGTACGCCAAAAAAGCCACGCTGATTGCGGTGGGTTTGGGCCAGTCGGTCGATTTTGAAACCCTAAGCAGGTTGACCGACAACGCCATGATGTTTGAAGACACGCAGGAAGGCGACTTCAAAAAGTTTATTAACTGGGTGACCGCTTCGGTGGTGGCTCAAAGCAAAAGCGTGGGTGAAAGTGAAGCGCAATCTCTGGCCAATATCGATGCCAGCCTGATGCGTATTTTCAAAAATCCACCTTCCAAACAAGCCGATGAAGCCTGCATTACCCTGGTAGGCCGTTGCCAGAAAACCCGCAAACCCTATTTGATGAAGTACGACCGAGTCATTCAAAACGTAGCGACCCAAGATTTTAAGCTGCAAGTGTCGCGCTTTGAGATTGCCGGATGCTATCCACTGGAAGAAGATTATTTTATTTGGTCTGATCCGCGTGCCATGGATCTAAAAGTAAATAGCGCAGATTTAATCGGCACACCGGGCTGCCCGCACTGCGGCAACTTCACCGCCTTTGCTGCCTGCGGCTGTGGAAAACTCATGTGCATCAACGGCCCAGAAGAAGGCTTTTGCCCATGGTGCAAAAAATTAGTCTCGTTTAGTTGTTCTGGGGATGAGGATGGCTTTGATGTAGGGCGCGGGAGGGGGTGATTGTTGAGTACCCATCACAAAACCCACATCTTAAAACACGGAGGGCACTGAGAACGCGGAGTTTCACGGAGAAAACCTTGCTATGTTTTTCTCCGTGGCACTCTGTGTTCTCTTTTTTTTCCGTTGTTCAAGATTTGGGTTTTATTGCGAGGCGAACAGCTGTCTTTAGCTTCGTGCCCAATTCTTTATACGGTTCTCTCTGATCACTTTATTTTTCCTCGTCATTGATTTGAACGGGGGACACACGAGACTGCTATGCACCTTCCTTCCGATTCAAATTCCTCGCCTGAATCCTCGCCTATCCATTTATCCAATAAACCTGGTGCAATACCGCCTGCTGGCACGGTGGCTAGCCAGCCGCTTAGCCCCAAAGTGATTTTCCAAGCGCCTAATGCCAAGGCAGGGCAGGATTATCGCGCTAGCTTGCGTGAAGTGGCGGGCAATAGTCGGGCCTTGCAGTTTAAAGAGATAGTCTTACCTGCTGCTCTGACGCTCACTTTGAGCGAGGAAGGAGAATTACAGGGGCAGCCTGCAGTGGCTGGCGATCATCTCATCACCTTTCAGTGGTCGGCCGATGGCGTGCAGTGGCATGGCGGGCAATGCGTGCTGCTAGTGAATCCTGATCCGCGTAGCCTGTGGCAGATCAATGAGCCAGCCAGCGACGCTTTGTACCCCAAGCTACATAGCGCGGCACTGGCATTCAATGCGGGCGATTTAAACATCGCTGCCGCTAGCCGTCGTGGTCGCTCGCATGAGCATGCAGGCCTATTCAGAGATGATGATTTTTTTGTGCAGCACGATGCCGCATCGGGCTGGAGTGTGCTGCTGGTGGCCGATGGCGCTGGCAGTGCCAAGTATTCCCGCTGCGGCTCAAAGCTGGCGGTAGAGACTGCGGGTGAGCATGTGCTGGCCGCTTTAAAAGGGGACCTTGGGGCCAGCATCAATCATGCCCTGCAAGCTTGGGATGCGGATCCCGAATCCATTAGTGGGCAAATCGGTGGGCGGTTTCATTCCTTATTTCACGATGCAGCTGTTTTGGCTGTGGGTGCTATAGAGCAAGCTGCGGCATTACAGCAAAGCGACGCCAAGGATTACGCGACCACCCTTTTAGCTGCAGCGGTGAAACGGGAAGGTGGGCAACTCTTTTTAGCCACATTCTGGATGGGCGACGGGGCGATTGCCGCTTACGGGCCGCGCGGTAAAGTGAGGCTGATGGGCCTGCCGGATAGTGGTGAATTTGCAGGGCAAACGCGCTTTTTAGACCGCGCAGCATTAGCTTCAGAGCGTTTTGCGCAGCGGGTAAAAATTGGTCGTTATAGCGATATTTCGGCCGTTGTTTTGATGAGCGACGGTATTTCAGATCCAAAATTTGAAACAGATAAAGGCTTAGCCAGCGGCGATAAATGGGATGCCCTCTGGGATGAAATCGCCCCTTGCCTTGTGGCGGATCACCCGGAGCAAAGCTTGCTGGACTGGATGGGGTTTTTCATACCCGGTCATCATGATGACCGCAGCATTGCGCTGCTTTGGGTTTAAAGGCATCAAGGTTTGGTTTTTTTGTTTGCAGCAGGCAATCAGGAGCAGGGTATGGCGAAGGTGATTCAGTGCCGCACATTGGATGGGCAGCTGGTTGAGTTTGTGGATGAGATGATTGCTTCCGGGGCGATGAAAGAGGTTTATTTTTCGCCGGATAAATCTTATGTGGTGGCGTTTTATAAGAATAAGCAGGATGCCCAGGCGCTTGAACGGCTGCAGATGATTATTGGCAAATACCGCGAGGGGATTTTTAATCAGGCGGGCGGCGAGTACTGGAAAAATCTGTTTTGCTGGCCAACGGCGCTGCTAGAGCACGAAGGCAAGCTTGGGCTGATTGCACCTACTTACTCTAAGCATTTTTTCTTTGAATTCGGCTCAAAAAATCATGACATGCTCGAGATCAAGGGCAAAGAAAAAGAAGGCAAGTGGTTTGCTGCGGCCAATTTACGTCAGCGTTTTGTCGATCAGCGCGAGCTGGGCGATTGGCTGAGCCATTTAAAGATCTGTGTGCTGATTGCCCGCGCGGTGCGCCGTATGCATATGGCTGGGCTGGCGCATTCTGATTTGTCGTATAAAAACGTGCTGGTCGATCCGTCGGGGGGCTTTGCCTGCGTGATTGATGTGGATGGCCTAGTGGTGCCGGGCCGTTATCCGCCGGATGTGGTGGGTACGCCTGATTTTATTGCGCCCGAAGTGGTGAGCACCAGCCATCTGGCTAAGGGAGATCCACAGCGCAATTTGCCGCGCCGCGAAACAGACCAGCATGCGCTTGCCGTGCTGATCTATATGTATTTGCTGTATCGCCACCCTCTGCGCGGCGGCAAAGTACATGATATGGATGATGAACAGAAGGACGAAGCGCTTGCTATGGGCGAGCGCGCACTGTTTATTGAACACCCTAGCGATTCAAGCAATCGCATCAATCTGAATGACGCCAAGCCGACTGAGCTGCCGTGGGCCGACACGCGTCAGCTACCTTACACCCTGACTGGCCCTTATCTGGCTCCCCTGTTTACGCAAGCTTTTGTTGACGGCCTGCATCATCCCCTTAAGCGCCCATCGGCCAATGATTGGGAAACGGCACTGCTTAAAACCATTGATCTGGCGCTCCCTTGCCGCTGCGAGCAGAAATGGTTTGTGTTTGATAACTCCACCCAGCCCGCCTGCCCGTTTTGTGGCTCGGTTTATCACGGCCAGCTGCCGGTGCTTAATCTATATTCATCCCGGCAGACAGGGCAGTTCCGGCCCGATAATTACCGGCTGATGGTTTGGGAAGGACAATCGCTTTATGCCTGGCATGCCAACTATTTGCTAGCCCCAAATGAAAAGCTGGCGGATGAACATAAGCCGCGCGTGGCTTATTTTATTTTTTATCGCAATGTGTGGTGGATTTTTAATGTTGGCCTGCCCGATTTAATGGATGTGGCAACTAAAAGAACAGTTGCAATCGGTGGCAAGCTTGAGCTGAAAGACGGCCAGCAAATTTTGCTAGATAAGGGAGAGGGAGGCAGGCTGGTGGTGGTGCAGATGGTGGGCGAGGCGGGCTAAGCCTGTCGGATTTAGCATTTGCTGCCTGTAAATGATAAGCGACCGCGATTATAAATAAGCGGGGATGAAACTTTTATGTCTTTGTCCTGTCTTTTGTAAGCGTATGACATTTATGGGCTGGCTGTTGCTTCGGCTACACTAATCTAATTGCTGATACTCAAAGCAAGAAATTATTAGTAATTATAATTACTTATCTTGCTTCGCTTGAAAATGGCAGAGGGCGAACAGATCTATAAGGTCTGGCCGCTTGAGGGAAAAACTTTGCTGTTTTTGGCCCGAGTGAAAGATGCTAAATAGATGATTTTTGGTATTATTGGGTTTGATGTGTGTTCTTTGTAAGATAGTCGCCGTTTTTAGTAAGGCGTATCGTTGATTTTTTAAAGGAATATCGTTCATGGCTATTAGTCTACAAAAAGGCGGTAACGTCAATCTAAGTAAAGAAGCACCTTCCCTTCAAAAGCTAGTGCTTGGTTTGGGCTGGGATCCACGCGTTACCGATGGCTCCGCTTTTGATCTGGACGGCAGTGCTTTTATGCTCAAAGCAGACGGCAAGGTTCGTGCTGATTCTGATTTCATTTTTTACAATAACTTGAAATCGACCGATGGCTCAGTGACCCACGCGGGTGACAACACCAGCGGCCAAGGTGATGGCGATGATGAAAAAATCGTGATTGATCTGGCTTTGGTGCCTGCAGAAATTGAAAAAATCACCGTTGGCGTGACGATTCATGATGCCGAAGCACGTAAGCAAAACTTTGGTATGGTAGGCAAAGCGTATATCCGCTGTCTTGATGCCAATGGTGATAAAGAAATCGCACGTTATGATTTATCAGAAGACAGCTCAACAGAAACAGCCATGATCTTCGGTGAAATCTACCGTGCTGGCGCAGAGTGGAAATTCAAAGCGGTAGGCCAGGGTTTTGCAGGTGGCTTAGGCCCACTGGCACGCTCTTTCGGTATTAGCGCTTAAAAAGGGCAGTTTGATGACCTTACTTGCAAAGGGCCAGCGCCTGAAAATTCGGGATTTGGTTTCGACGGGTGCCTTTCAAGTGGGTCTTGTTGCCGAAGGTTTGCCAGTCGATTTCGCCTGCTTTGGGCTGGATTCGGCTGGCAAATTATCTGACGATCGATATATGACGTTTTTTAATCAGCCACGCAGCCCTTGCGGTGGCGTTGTGCTGTGTAAAACGCCAGCGGATGCAGTAGGTTTTGCTTTCCAGCTCGATCAATTACCACTCAGCATTGAGCGGGTAGTGGTGGCGGTTAGTGCGAGCGAAGATGGGGCGATGTCGGCTTTGCGCTCTGGTTATTTAAGAATTATTGAGGGAGAGCGTGAACATGCCCGCTTTTCTTTTTTAGGATCTGATTTTTCTGCCGAGCGCGCTTTAATGCTGGGCGAGTTTTATCGTAAAGATGGCGATTGGCGTTTTATGGCCGTGGGCCAAGGCTTTGATGGCGGGCTGGATGCTTTAGTGAGGCATTTTGGTGGCAGCGTTGAAGATAATCCGCTGCCAGCTAAGGTCTCTTTAGAGAAAAAAATAGCGAGCGAAGCGCCGCAGCTGGTCAATTTACATAAGGCTGCGGGTGTTTCGCTGCAAAAAGCGGGCTTAGAGCGCCATCGCGCCAGAGTCTGTTTATGCCTTGATATTTCCGGCTCAATGAGTGCCCTGTATAAAAAGGGGCTAGTACAATCTTTTGCGGAGCGCATTCTTGCATTGGCTTGTCAGTTTGACGATGACGGTGCCATTGATGTGTTCTTGTTTGGCGAAAAGGTCCATCAGCCATCGCCTATGGAGTTAGCTAACTTTCAGGGCTATATCCAGCAGATTATCCAGCGTCACCCCTTAGAAGGCGACACGCGCTACGGGCGTGCGATGGAGGCGATTCGCAAATGTTACTTTCCAGAAAACGCAGGTGGCGAATGCCACGGGCAGAGTAAAGCAAGCCAGCCGGTCTATGTCATGTTTGTAACTGATGGATCTACCTCAGATCAAGCACTGACCGAAAAGCAATTGCGCTGGTCGAGTAAAGAGCCCATTTTCTGGCAGTTTATGGGGATTGGTAAGGGCAGAAAATCGAAGAGTAAACGCTTATTGGCGTTTGCCGATTCTGATTTCCCCTTTCTAGAAAGCCTTGATGATTTACCAGGGCGCTTGATTGATAATGCCGATTATTTCTCGCTGAGCTCTCCTGATGAGTATTCTGATGCAGCGTTGTATGACCTGCTCATGACTGAATACCCTGGCTGGCTAAAGCTGGCTGCTCAGCATGGGCTTATTTAATAATTTGTGTGAAACAAAAATGTATAAAGGTGTTGCTGACCAATGATTGTATTTACTGCTACCGGTGATGTTGATCCGTTTTTACATGTTTCCTTACAAAAGGGAGACAAGATCTATTGTGAATCCGATGCAATGGTGATGATGGAAGCCAATCTGGATTTAAAAGGCAGTATGAATGGCGGGATAGGCAGGGCGCTGATGCGCAGTTTTGCCAATGGCGAGTCTTTCTTTCAGCAGCAAATTGAGGCGGTAAGGGGTGAAGGCGATTGCCTGCTGTCGCCGACTCTGCCGGGTGCTTTGCGAGTCATTGATGTGGGCGCAAAACAATATTTATTAAACGATGGCGCTTTTGTAGCGGCAACATCGGGCACAGAAATGAAAGTGCGTACGCAAAGTATTGGCAACGCGCTATTTGCCCAGTCTGGTGGCTTTTTTGTGATGGAAACCTCGGGTACAGGGCAGGTGGTGGTATCGGGCTTTGGTTCGATGTTTGAGCTGGATGTCGCGCCCGGCAAAGATGTGATTATCGATAACTCGCATGTGGTGTGCTGGGACAATAATTTGCAATACGAAATCTCGGTAACCACAGGCAACACCGGCGGTGGCCTCGGCGGTATGCTGGGTAATCTGGTCAATAGCGTGACCAGTGGCGAAGGCATTGTGCTGCGCTTTAGCGGCACAGGTAAGGTATTTATTTGCTCTAGAAATCGAGATTCTTTTGCCGAGTGGCTGAAGAAAAAAACCGCTGGCTAAATATGTTGTTGGTGTAGGTTGGGTTAGCTAGTTGGTGTGGCCGATTTTGGCTATGCAAACTAGCGTAACCCAACATTAAGGTGCAAAAGAATGTTGGGTTACGCGAGATATCACTGCGTGAGGTAAACCTCATACGCAGATTGCTAACCCAAGCTACGGATTATCCTTCGGTTGATAGGATTGGGTTTCACCCGCCCTATAATACTTAATTCATCAAGGAGTACAGCATGGCGATTAACCTAGAGAAAGGCCAGAAGATTTCCCTCGATAAAGAGGCTGGCGTTACATTAAGCAAAATCATCATGGGCCTTGCCTGGGATGCGGTGAAGTCCAAAGGTTTCCTAGGCTTTGGCGGCAGCGCGCCGGATATCGATCTGGATGCATCTTGCATTTTGTTTGACGAGCAAAATCATCCGATTGATGCAGTGTGGTTTCGCCAGCTGAAATCTAAAGATGGCTCGGTGATGCATACCGGCGATAATCGCACGGGTGAAGGCGATGGCGATGATGAGCAAATTGTGGTTGATCTGACACGCGTACCTGTCAATGTTAAAAGCTTGGTATTTACAGTGAATAGCTTTACTGGCCAGAATTTCTCGCAAATTGCCAATGCCACTTGCCGTATCCTGAACGCGAATGACAATAAAGAAGTGGCTCGCTTTAATTTATCCGCACTGGGCTCGCATAATGCGCAGATTATGGCCAAGCTGTATCGCCATAATAATGAGTGGAAAATGCACGCCATCGGTGAAATTGGCAATGGCCGCACCTTTGATGAGCTGATGCCACAAATCACACCACATTTATAATTTTTTCTAAGAAAAAGCACGGCTGGTAAGCGTTGATTGTGATTTTGTATGGCGGGTGAAAACCCGCCGTTTGCAATGCTGTTTGTGGCGGGTTTTCACCCTCCCCATGAAATGACATCGAGCTTGCCTGGCCTTGCGATTAATCGCGCCTTAAGGTTCCCATGCAGCACGTCTGGTTTAATAAAACATTTTCATCTGTTGCCGCCGCCATCAGCCTCATTCGTGAGGCTGATGTTCTTGGTGAATATCATATTGTGTCGAGTCATACCAATCCATATTCAGCGGCTTTTCAAGAAGCTCACGAATATGTGGTTGAGCCCTCTGGTTTGCAGGGCGAAGTATATCTGGCTTGGTGCTTACAATTTTGTCTTGATCACGCCATTACGATTTTTATCCCCGGTAAGGAAGCGGTATTAATCAGCGCGGAGCGTGAGCGCTTTGAGCAGCAGGGCACGCGTGTTTTATCCGTGGCCTCAGCTGAAATGCTGGAGCTGCTGCACGATAAGGCGGCGTTTTATCAAGCTGTCGATTTGCCGCTCACACCACCGGCCGCATTTCGGATTGTGGAAACGGCAGAGCAGTTTGAAGAGGCTTATCAAGCGCTTAAGCAAGATCACGCCAAGCTCTGTATTAAGCCTTCCAAATCGGTGTTTGGCTTGGGTTTTGCGGTGATTGAAGAAGAGCGATCCAGCGCGCAGCTCTTGGTAGAGGGCGTGCAATACCATATTGGTCTTGATGATTTGCGTCGTGGTTTTGCCGCAATGGGCACTTTTAAAACCATGATTGTCATGGAGTATCTTGATGGCCATGAATACAGCGTGGATTGCGTTGGCGACAATGGCCGCCTGGTATGTGCCGTGCCGCGTAAAAAAATGAAGCAAGCTGGCCGTGGCCAGATGATCGAGATGCGCAGCGATATTTTAGATAGCGTGCGTCAGCTGGCTAAAACCTTTGGTTTGAATGGCAATTTCAATGTGCAATTCAAAGAAAGAGCGGGTGGCCTTGGTCTATTAGAAATTAATCCTCGCATGTCAGGCGGTATCGCCATGGCCTGCCTTGCCGGAGCTAATTTACCTTACCTCGCTTTGGCTGGCTTTGATCGCGGTTTTGAGCACTTACATATCCCAGAAGTGCGGCATGGCATCCGGGTTGCAGAGTTAGGCCGTGCTGCCGTACTGGCGGATACCGAAGTGCAGGTCGTGATACCTGAAGCATCATGTGCGGCGCTGTAATGACTAGCCCGCATACCATTAAAGTTGAATTGCCCACCGGGCTGATGGAGCTCACCGTTGATGCTGGCGCATTTAGCGTGGACGAGCTGATGGGCTTTGCCGCGCGCGCCAACGCCAAGCGGGGGTTTCTGTTTTTAAGCAAGGTGCTGGGTAAGCACTGGCCGGTGCGCCCCTCGCTGATGCGTAAAATCCATATGGATTTAGCTGGGCAAGTACCCGCTGGTTTACCCGGCCCTGTGGTGTTTATCGCCATGGCCGAGACGGCGATTGGCTTGGGACAAGGGGTTTTTGAGGCTTATAAAAGCGCTCACCCAGCTACAGAAGCGCTGTTTCTGCATACCTCGCGCTATCACGTTGGCGGTGTAGATATTATCGAATTTGCCGAAGCACACAGCCACGCACCACGGCAGTTTTTGCATATGCCGCAAGATGCCGAGCTGCGGGATCTGCTGCTAAGCGCTAAATCCCTCGTGCTGGTGGACGATGAAGCCAGTACCGGCAATACCTTTTTAAATTTAAGTAATGCCTGCCGGGCGCTTAATCCCCATATCGAGCACGTTCACCTTGCTACCATTACCAATTTTATGGGTAAGGCGGCAAACGAGGCCCTATCGCAACGCTTTGGTCTTCCGGTGACTATTGCTGCAAGTTTAAGTGGCGAATATGTATTTACAGCGGGGGCCTTGCAGCCGTCCCGTAGCGCGGCGCAGGTGTTTGAGGCGCACGCTGATCGTGGTGCAAATGGCGATTTTGGCCGCTTGGGGTTGAATCGTGCGCTCGCGGCTCCCCATGCTCTGGCGCAAAAATTAGCCGCTGGAATTAAGCCTAGGGATCAGGTATTGGTTTTAGGCACGGGCGAGTTTATGCATCCGGCTTTTTTGCTGGGTAGCGCACTAGAAGCCTTGGGAGTAGATGTGTTGGTGCAATCGACCACACGTTCCCCGATCCTGAAATGGGGGGCTGTGAGCCATGCGCTAAGCTTTGCGGATAACTATGGCGAAGGTGTAGAAAACTATATTTATAACGTCACAATCGGCCAGTACGATCATGTATTAGTTTGTCATGAAACCCCGCCTAATGAAGCGCTGTATAGTACTGCACGGGCGGTAGGCGGCCGTTTATTCCATTTTTTATCTGAGAATCATATTGAAGAAATATCTGTTCGTTGATCTGGACGACACCTTATTCCAAACGCTGGGCAAGTGCGCTGGGGTAGATGATTTACGTCCGGTCGGCTATCTGAAAGACGGCGCGGCTATTTCATTTACCACGCCTCGTCAGCGTGCATTTTTTGAAATGATGAGCGCATCCATGACGCTGATTCCAAGCACGGCGCGCAATCTGGATGCCTTGCGTCGGGTTGATTTACCATTTAATAGTTATTCCATCATCGATTACGGTGGTGTGGTGCTCAAGCCCTGCGGCAATGTGGATGAATTCTGGCTTGAAGCGATGCGTGTGGATATGGAGCAGGCACTGCCAGGCCTGCACGCTGTGATGGCGGTGATTGATGACTACTGCGAAAAAGTCGGTTTAAAGGGCCGTGCCCGTTTGGTTGAGGATTGCAATACACCGTTTTATGCGCTGATTAAAGACCCCGATAAGATCGATGCTAATCTGGAGCAAATCGAGCGTGAAGCCGTTGCGCCTTGGGTGGCGGGCGAGGGCAAAGATTTCTTTATTCACCGCAATGGCAATAATTTGGCCGTGCTACCAAAAACACTAAATAAAGCCCGCGCTGTGGACTACGTGCGCTCACTGCTGCAAAAAGAGCACGGTGAAATCATGACTATCGGCATGGGCGATAGCCAATCCGATGCGCGCTTTATGGCGAGCTGTGATTACGCCCTGATCCCGAATGGCACACAGCTAGCCAAGCTGACTGTTGCCGCTTTATGAATAATCGTGGTTTTTGCGGTAGTTATCGTCCGGATGATGTGCGCTTTTTGCTTAAACGCTTATCGCAACAGCCGTTTATTGATGTAGCAAATAAAGAGTTTCTGATTCAATCGGGCGCGCGTCATTACAGCGAAATGCTGTCGCCCGAATCCTTGCCTTCTCCGCGCTATTTGCAAGTTTTTAAAGATGCACTCGCGGCCAATCGTCAGCAAATGGCAGGAGATTGCTTAAGGCTGGCGGCGCTGATTGCGGCAAGACGCAGCGGGCCGATTACGCTTGTTTCCTTAGTGCGTGCGGGAACGCCCGTTGGCGTGATTTTGAAGCATCTTTTGCAGTGCGTATTAGGGCGGGAAGTGGCGCATTACTCGGTGTCGATCATTCGTGATCGAGGCATTGATGCGGTAGCCTTGCAGCATATTTTGCAGCAGGGGCATCGCCCGGAATCTATTGTGTTTATTGATGGATGGACTGGGAAAGGCGTGATTTCACGTGTGCTGGAGCAGGCAGTGAATGCGTTTAATTTGCAGCATCGGGTCGCTATCGATACTGGACTCTATGTGTTGTCTGATCTGGCGGGCACGGCGGCGTGTGCGGCCTCGGCAGAGGACTATCTGATTCCATCCAGCATCTTGAACGCCACCGTTTCTGGCCTCGTTAGCCGCTCGGTGCTCAATGATTCAATCGGACCGGACGATTTTCATGGCTGCGTTTATTACGATGAATTTGAGTCACAAGACCAGTCGCAATTATTTTCTGATGGCTTAGTGGCCGATGCGACTCGCTTAGCGGCTCAGCAGGGAGTGCCTACTGCTTTACCGATTGATCGGGTAAAAATGGCCCGGGTTTCCACTGATTTTTTGCAAGCAACGCAAGAGCGGTACAGTGTTGAAGACCTTAATCTGATTAAGCCCGGCATAGGCGAAGCCACCCGCGTGTTGCTGCGCAGAGTGCCAAGGCTCTTGATTTTGCGAGATCCGGCGGTAGCCGATGTGGCGCATTTAAAGTTGCTGGCAATAGAAAAAAACGTGCCGCTCATTGTGGATGCGGGCCTGCCTTATCAAGCAGTATCATTGATTGGGAGTGTTTTAGATGGCTAAAAAAATATTGGGAACTTCTTTGTACGCACCCGTAATACATAAAAATTTGCAGGCAATCTCTCTGATGAGGAGTGCAATAGATGGCTAAGGTCCTGGGAGCTTCACTTTATGTGCCTGCCACACATAAAGATTTGCAGCAGATTGCTGATGGTGAGTTGCTGGGCGATTTGCGCTCGGTGATTTTTTGTACCGAAGATGCGGTGGCTGAAAGCGAGCTAAGTTATGCCTTATTTAGCTTGTCGCTGGTCTTGCAGCAGATGGTTGAGCGGCCAACAACCGAGCGTTTTGTACGGGTGAGAAACCCCGAGGTGATGAAACGCGTGCTGGCTATGCCGGGTGTAGAAAAGCTGACTGGTTTTGTATTGCCCAAAATCACTCATCATAATTTTGATGCTTATTTTAGGCAGGTGCGCAAAACGCATTTTATGCTGATGCCTACGCTGGAAACGGTGGAAGTATTTGATGATGCAGAAATGAAGCAGCTGCGGCTTTGCCTGGAGCGGCCCGGTGTGCGGGATCATATTTTGGCGCTGCGTATTGGCGGCAATGATCTCTTAGCCCTGCTGGGTATTCGCCGTCCACGGCATGTCAGTATTTATAGAACCCCCTTGGGCGCGGTGATTTCAAAGCTGGTGACGATTTTCCGTCCTTATGGCTTTGTGCTGACCGCTCCGGTGTTCGAGCATTTGGATAATCCAACGCTCTTGGCTCAGGAAGTGGAAGAAGACTTGGCGCACGGTATGGTCGGAAAAACGGCGATTCATCCTAGCCAAGTGGCACTGATTGAGCAGCACTATCGGGTGCAGCATCGGGATGTGGATGTAGCGTTAAAAATTATCGACGAAGCCAGCCCAGCGGTTTTTAGGATGCACGACTCCATGTGCGAAGTCGCCACTCACCGCGCATGGGCGCATGGCGTATTGGAGCAGGCAAGGGTGTTTGGGATTCATTCGATGGTGTAGGGGGGCTGTGCCTTGGGCATTTGTAGGGCGGGTGAAACCCGCGTATTTGCTTTTTTAATGTAGAAATACGCGAGTTTTAGCCCTTAGGTGCTGAACAAAGTCAAAAAGGCTTTTATTAGTACCTTCGGCACGTTGATTTTGGTGCGGGAGTCCCTCGCGCGGGACTCCCTTTCTTGAACGGCCAAGAAAGGGAGCAAAGCCGCAACCTCAAAAGCACGAAGGCCCCTCACTGCGGATAATCGGCTCGGCGTAGAGGCTGCTCGGGAGCAAGCTCGCTACCCCTTTTCCGAAACCCCGCTCCGCTTATTCCTCGTGTCGCGGCTTCAGGGGGGATTTAAGCCCCATGCTACGAGCCGTGATGAAAACCCAGATTATCAGGTTTGAGAATGTTGATAACTTAAAGAATAGGGCTTTATTTATTTCATAGTTTTCTCCGTGAAACTCTGTGTTCTCCGTGTTTCAAGATTTGGGTTTCACTACTTCACATCACTTATTAAATTAATGAAAGATCGAGAATCATGACAAATTTTGCACGTGGACAGAAGGCTAAGCTGGCTGATCTGGGCTGCTCAGGGGCGTTTCCTGTGGTGCTGAATATGGCGGCTATGGAAGTGGATATTGCTTGCTTTGGCCTGGACGCTAATGAGCAGCTGTCTGATGATCGCTATATGGTGTTTTTTAACCAGAAATCGTGCCCAAATAACGCCGTGGTGCTGGAGTTGGGCGCGGGCAGTGCAAGTTTTATGACCGATCTGGCCCGTTTACCGGACACCATTCATAAGCTGGTTTTTGCGGTTTCGGTGAGTGGTGATGGTGTGATGCGCCAATTAGGAGCCAGCTCGATGCGCTTGGGCGATGCGGTATTTGCATTCTCGGGCGCTGATTTTCAGGATGAAAAAGCGGTGATTGTCGGTGAGCTATATCGGCGGGATGGTTTATGGCGCTTTGGCGCAGTAGGGCAGGGTTTTAATGGTGGTTTATCGGCCTTGCTTAAGCATTTTGGTGGGACTGAGGCCGAAGCATCTGCCGCACCCACACCCACACCCGCACCCGCACCCGCAGCAAAACCTATTTCATTATCAAAGATTACGCTGGAAAAACGCGGTGATAAGGTTTCCTTAGAGAAAAACGCCAGCGGTGGCTTTGGCCGTATTCGCGTGAATTTAAATTGGAACCAATCGGCACAGCTGGCTGAACCTGCGAAAAGCGGTTTTTTTAATAAGCTGATTAATAAACCAGCAGCGAGCAATCAGATTGATCTTGATTTAGCCTGCATGTTTCAAATGGCCGATGGCACGCCCGGTGGTGTGCAAGCGCTGGGTAATAGCTGGGGCAGTTTTACCCAGCCGCCTTTTATTCATCTAGAAGGCGATGATCGCTCAGGCAGTAATGCGGGCGGGGAAAATATCTTTATCAATGGCGATCAGTTCCAGCATATTAAACGGCTTGTGATTTTTACTTTTATTTATGAAGGTGCTGCTAACTGGGCAGCAACTGACGGCGTAGTGACCATCGAAGTGCCAGGTAGAGCACCAGTAGAAGTGCGTCTGGATAATGGCAGCGATGCCTCTATGTGTGCGATTGCTATGATTGAAAATATCGGCGGCAATCTGCAAGTGACCAAGCTGGTGGAATACTTTGCCCAAACCAATGGCAAAAGTGCGCATGAGCAGCTGAATGATAAATTTGGATTTGGTTTACGGTTTCAGAGGGGGTCTAAGGATTAGGGTATTTTGGGATCACTTTTTGATTGAGCGATCTGATGCTGCCGCACAATCATTGAATTATCTTAGGGCGGGTGTAACCCGCGTATTTTCAGCATTACTCGCGGGTTTCACCCGCCCTCTGTGTGATGAGCCAACACCCCTTCAAATAACAACAGCCGCGAATCATTCGCGGCTGTTGTTATTTATAAATGCCCTCAACAACTAAATCGCACCGCTGCCTGCCTGAGTGTTTGTGCCAGCTCAGCATTGTGGTCTACCGCGATATTGATTTCTTTTGAGGCAGAGAAAGAGCGCTCGGTCATCACGGCAATCAATTGTACATTCACGGCAATTTCCTGGCCTGCGGTGTTTTGCTCGGCTAAGGCATCAGTGATTTTGGCCATGGCATCTTTGGTTTCTCCCGCGCTTTTCTTAATAAGCCCCAGCATTTCGCTACTACGATTTGCATGTTCTAAAGCCAGCTCGGTCTGGCTTAGGCTGTTGCGCATATTGGTGGCTGCATCGTGGGTGGTGCTGGTGATTGTGCCCAGCGTTTCCTGGATTTCCCGGGTGGCTTGGGTCGTGCGCTCGGCCAATTTGCGGACTTCATCGGCCACTACGGCAAAGCCGCGGCCTTGCTCGCCTGCACGGGCGGCTTCAATGGCTGCATTTAGAGCCAGCAGATTGGTTTGCTCGGCAATATCCTGAATCACACGGGCAACTCGGCCAATGCTGGCGCTGTGTTCTTCCAGATTATTGACCGTATCGGTAACGATATGGGCGCTATCAGAGACGATTTGCATTTCTTTGGTTAGCTCTTCTAAGGCTTGAGCACCTTGCTCCGCATGATGGCCAGACGTTGTGGCCACTTCAAAGGCGTAGCTTGAATAGTCTTTAAGATGAGCCATACCGGTGGATAATTCTTCTACCGCTGCAGCCATTCTGGCGGCGGCATCGCTTTGCTCTCCGGCTGATTCGTGGACTTCCTGGCTGCTGCTGCGCGTTTGCGCGGCATCGGTGGCGAGCTGGGTGGATGAGTTTTGAATGTTTTCTACCAAGGCGGCAAGCTGGGTACGCATTGATTCCATTGCGCCTGCCAAGCTATCCCGCATATTACTGGGCACATGCACGGGCGAGGCCAAATCGCCTTCAGAGATACGTGTGGCTGCAGAGCGCATATCGCTGGGCTCGCCGCCCAGATCGTTGAGTAGTGAGCGCATAATCCAGAAGGTAAGAATAACGCCCGATAGGGTGGCAATGACGACAAATAAAGCGCCGCCCCAGATGGCCTGATTATGGCTATGTCTGAATAAATCTAGATTTTCTTTGGCCACGCTAAGCTGCAGTTTGATCAGCTTGTCTACCGCGTCGGTAATCGGATCGACACGCTGATACAAGGTGGTGGCTGCATATTCATTGATGGCTGCAAAGTTGCTGCTTTCTAATGATTTTTCGAGTAGATCGAAGCTGGCGGTGGCGGGGATCATGCTTTTATCGGCGATTTGCACCAGCTTATCTTCTTCAGTCGTGAGCTGTGTGGCCTTATAGGTTTGCCACTCTTGCTTGATGGTTTTTCTAGCAGTCCTGACGTTTTTTAAGCCTTCAATGGGAGAAATACTGCCATTGGTAACCTTGTGAACGGTATCGACAATATTGATCGCATACATATCGGATACGCTTTTGAGCTGCACAAGCGGCATCACCCGATCTGCGATAGTTGTCTGGAAGTTTTGTGAACCATTTTCCAAGCAAGAAAGGCTAAGCATGGTAAGCATTAAAGTAATACCAATAAGGCTACCTGATAGTAGCATTAGCTTATTCTTAACTTTCATGATTTTCTCTGAATGAGTCAGGGTGGTCATTAAAATGTACGACTTTTTATCTTTTTTTAAAACAACTAGCACGAGTAAGCTGATGAGCGGAAGTGGTTTTATTTTGGTTTTTTGAAAGTTTTTATTTGTTTTTAGTAAGAAATTTTTAGATGCAGGCTGCAGATTCAGTATTTAAGAAATAAAAAAAGGCGATAGAAATATCGCCTTTTTTTGGGGTGAAACTTTAATTAGTTATTTTTTTTGTAATGCAGCGATGCCAGTAAAGAAATACCAATTAAGCCTGCACCAATTAAGCCGGTGATGACTTCAGGAATCTCATGGAATGTGCCGATAAACATAATAAAGGCAAGCGCACCAATTGCATAAAATGCGCCATGTTCCAGGTATCTGAATTGATCAAGCGTTTCTTTCTCAACAAACATAATGGTGAGCGAGCGAACAAACATCGCGCCAATACCCAAGCCAATTGCAATAATGAAAATATTATTGGATAGCGCAAATGCACCAATTACACCATCAAAGCTAAAGCTGGCATCCAGTACTTCTAAATACATAAATGCAGAGAAGCCTGTTCTGACTACAGTTGCCTGGCCGTGGTTTTCTTCGCCACCTAATAAAGCACCAAAACCATCAACAATAATGTAAGTCACAATTCCGGCAATGGATGACAGAATAAAACTAAGTTGGCCATGATCGCCCAGTTGAGTAGAAATTAAATAAACAATCACTAAGCAAAGGCCAATTTCAATTCCACCCATTTTTCCCATTTTAGCCAAAGGCGATTCAACAATATGCAGCCAGTGAACCTCTTTATCCTGGTCAAAAAAGAACTTCAAAAATACCATCATCAAAAATGCGCCACCAAAGCCTGCAACCACAATATGGGATGAGGTTAATGCTGCGGCGTATTGTTCTGGCTGGCTAACAGCCATCATTAAAGCAGCCCAAGGAGTAAGGTGTGCAATCACGGCCACAATCAGTACCGGGAAAATAACCCGCATACCAAATACGGCAATGAGCATACCCCAAGTCATAAAACGTTTGCGCCAAACAGCATCCATGTCTTTAAGTACGGTTGCATTGACCACTGCATTATCAAAAGAAAGTGACACTTCTAATACAGACAAAATGGCGGCAATAAACATGGCTTTAGGGCCGCCTAACCAGTAGGCGGCGGCCAAACCAAGGATAGTGACGATGAAAGAGCTTCTAAAAAAGCGCAGATTGGTGAGCATTGATAATCTCGGTGAGTAATATTGATGATTGATCACGCGATTCTAGCAATTGCTTTATGCTTTGGGGTATTTATAATCTTTCAAAATAAAGATTATTTTGTAAGTAAGTTTTATTTTGATTCAATTGGGCAAAGTTTAGAGCGTGTTAAAAAACGTAATCCTTCTGGGCCTTCTAAAGAAAACATTCCGCCGCGGCCTGCTACTACATCAATAATGAGCTGAGTATGTTGCCAATAAGCAAATTGGGCCGCGCCCATATAAAACGGCATGCCGCCTATTTCACCCAGTAGTACGTCATTATTCCCAATGAGGAGTTCACCTGCCTGAAAGCACATGGGCGAGCTGCCATCGCAACAGCCGCCTGATTGATGAAACATTAGTGGGCCATATTTGGTTTCCAACGTTTTAATTAAGGCAAGCGCAGCTGCGGTGGCGGTGACTCGATTATTCATGGATGCTGCCCTCTCCCCAAGCCCACCCTCAGATAAGGAAGGGCTTGGTTCTGTTGGCGTAGTTCTTACCCACGCACTGCTTTAGAAAAACCCTAGCGCATCGGGGCTGTAGCTCACCAGCAGGTTTTTGGTTTGCTGGTAGTGACCGAGCATCATTTTGTGGTTTTCACGGCCAATCCCAGATTGTTTGTAGCCGCCAAAAGCGGCGTGGGCGGGGTAGGCGTGGTAGCAGTTGGTCCAGACCCGGCCCGCTTGAATTTCGCGGCCCATGCGATAAGCTGCGTGGGTGTCGCGGGTCCACAGGCCAGCACCTAGGCCATAGAGCGAATCGTTAGCGATTTCTAAAGCTTCGTTTTCGTCTTTAAAGGTGGTCACAGAAACCACGGGGCCGAAGATTTCTTCCTGGAAAATCCGCATCTTATTATGGCCTTGGAATACCGTCGGCTGGATGTAATAGCCACCTGCCAATTCACCCGCGAGCGTTGCGCGAGCGCCGCCTGCCAATACTTTTGCGCCTTCTTGCTTGCCGATATCTAAGTAAGCGCTGATTTTTTCCATTTGCTCCATAGAGGATTGCGCGCCAAGCATGGTGGTGGCATCCAGCGGATTGCCTTGTTTAATGGCTGCAACGCGGCTGAGGGCACGGTCCATAAAGGCGTCATAAATGGATTCATGAATCAATGCACGGCTAGGGCAGGTGCAGACTTCGCCTTGGTTGAGCGCAAACATCACAAAGCCTTCGATGGCCTTATTAAAGAATGCATCGTCGTGCTTCATCACATCGGGCATAAAGATATTCGGCGATTTGCCACCCAGCTCCAGCGTCACCGGAATCAGGTTTTGCGCCGCGTATTGCATAATCAGACGGCCAGTGGTGGTCTCACCAGTAAAGGCGATTTTGGCGATACGTTTATTGGATGCCAGTGGCTTGCCTGCTTCAAGGCCAAAGCCGTTCACGATATTGAGCACGCCTTTGGGCAGCAAATCGCCGATCACTTCCATCAGCACTAAAATGCTCAGTGGCGTTTGCTCGGCAGGCTTGAGTACCACGCAATTACCCGCAGCCAGCGCCGGAGCCAGCTTCCATGTGGCCATCAGCAGCGGAAAATTCCAAGGGATAATCTGCCCAACCACGCCTAGCGGCTCATGAAAATGATAGGCCACAGTATCGTTATCGATCTGGCCGATGCTGCCTTCCTGCGCCCGAATCGCCCCGGCAAAGTAGCGGAAGTGATCGATGGCTAAGGGTAAATCAGCAGCGCGGGTTTCACGAATTGGCTTGCCGTTATCCCAAGTTTCTACCGTGGCCAGCATGTCTAGGTTGGCTTCGATACGATCGGCAATTTTATTCAGAATATTGGCGCGTTCGGTGGTCGATGTTTTGCCCCATGCGTTTTTGGCGGCATGGGCGGCGTCGAGCGCCATTTCGATATCGGCGGCATCAGAGCGCGGGATTTCGCAAATCACCTTGCCAGTGACTGGGCTGATATTTTCAAAGTATTGCCCAGCCAGCGGAGCATGCCATTCGCCATTGATATAGTTGGCGTAGCGCATTTTTAATTGCAGTGGAAAACCATACTGGCCTGGAATCAATGCACTCATGCTTATCTCCTGATGCTGTAGTAGATGGTGTGCTCTGCAAGTGGTTTGAAATAGATTGAAAACAATATGAAATAATAGTGAAAGCATGTGTTGGTGTATGTAATATTTTAAATAAATATGCAAAAAAGGCATAAATTATTTTTTTTAAAGTAAATTGAGTAATTTTATTGTGAGTTATAGTGCTAGAGCAGGGCTGCAGGCGCTTATTTGGGGGAATAAGTGTTGGCTGTATGTATGAAGACAAATACAGAGAGGCCATGCCGGTTATGGCCTGAAAACCAAGTGCTTGGCTGCATATGCCTATGTGTCAGATGGCGGCGCTGCTTAGTGAAACCCGATTGCTTTTAGCGGGCTCTTGTTAATACGGTATCACTATTAAAACACTGCACAATGCCTTCCCATTTACCGCCCGTTAAAGTGTGCTCGTCAAAGCCAGTGGCAAACTCGGCAATAAGCCGCCGCCAAAACAATTGTGCCTTATGGTTATCCGGCATTTGGCCTACTTCCCAGCGCCCCTTTAAAGTATTGAATACCTGTATCGCCAGTGATTTTCCTTGGCCTGTGCGGCGGTATTTTTTCAGGATAAAAAACTGATCCATCCAGTAGCCGTGGTTGCCTACTTTCACCTTATTATCTACAAGGGCAAAGCCCGCATAATGGTCGTTTACCAAGGCCACAAAGGCGGTGCATCCGGGCTGCTTCCAGTATCGATCGAGTGCATAGCCGTATTCACCCTCTGTGTTTAGATCCTGATCCCAGATATCGGATAAATCATATTGGTAAAGTTCAAGCATCCGCTGTAGTGGCAGGTGATCGCTCGCTTGGGCAATACGGATTTGTAATGGTTTTGGATTGATTGCGCTGCTCATTATGCGGTTGTGTTGTTTGTGTGATGAATAATTGGGACCGCTACTTATTCGGATTTAAATACCCGTACTTCTGCATCACTTGGCACAGGAGCGCCAGGGGCAGGCGTGATATAGCTTGTGGGCGCGGGCGCTACGGCCGGCGGTGGTGGCGTGGGCGAGCTGCTTAAAGCATCGACTGCAGCGCCACCTACGGCGGTCACTCCAGATACACCTGCTTTACCCACATCCCAGGCCACGCCTACTGCGGTGCTGGTTACGCTGACTGCGGCAGCACCCACGGCAACAACGGCGCAGCCGCTCAGGCTGATGGTTAAGGCCATTACAAAGATGAAGGTTTTCATGGTTTTATTTCTCTAATTGCCGGGCTGAGTAGCTGGCGTTTTGTGGCTGATCAATCGGGTGTGTGGTGTTTTCATCGCCCCATTCCCCCGACTTGTTGTGCTAAATAGGTAGCGTAGTTATCGGTCATGCCACCGATAAAGTCGAGCACGCGGCTATAGCTCTCATAAAGAGGCCATTCTTTTTTTGGGGCATTGTATTCCATTAAATCGAGAATCCGCTTCATTCTGAAGCTCATCTGCGGTGATACTTTTTGCTGGTAGGCCGCATTGCAAAAGGCGTTGAGCAGGATGTCCAGACAGGTAAACGAGCCTACTTCGATTTCTATTTTGCGTCTTTCATTAAAAATACGATCACGGGCGAGTTGTTTGGCGGCGTTAATACCATCCCGCATGCCGCTGGGCGTGGCATTAAGTAGATCACCCTGAAATTTGCCTTCCATAATAGCGGTGTAATGCTGCATAAAGGTTTCGCTGGCGTCCAGCACGCAGCGCTCTATGGCTTTACCCCGTAGCAGCGATATTTTGCGTCTGGCAGAAGGGGCGGCAGCAATTTCCAGCTCGAGCAGATCTTGCTTGCCACCGCAAATTTTAATCAAAAGCGGCTCTACCTGCTCGTAAGCCAGCATGCCGATTTCTATGCCGTCTTCCAAATCTAAAATGGCGTAGCAAATATCGTCGGCGGCTTCCATTAGGTAGGATAAGGGATGGCGGGCCCAGCGGTTGTTGCCCAGCTGAGGCAGCCCCAGCTCGGTGGCGATTTCTTCTAAGATATTTTGTTCTGACTGGTAGCAGCTGAATTTGCCGCCGGGCGTGGCATCGCTGGAAGTCCATGGGTATTTAAGGGTCGTGCCCAGCGTGGCATAGGTCAGGCGCATTCCCCCTTCAAAACGGTGGTTTTCTAGCTGGGTAACCACTCTGAAGCCTTGAGCATTGCCCTCGAAGGTCATTAAATCCAGACGCTCATTGGCGCTAAGGTTTTGTAGCAGATAGGCGTGCTGATCGCGGCAAAACCAATCACGAATTGCGTATTCACCAGCATGGCCAAATGGCGGGTTGCCAATATCGTGGGCAAGGCAGGCGGCTTGCACGATGGCACCAAGATCATAAGGGGTAATGTGCTGGGGCAGGGTGTATTGCAATCTTTGCCCAACTAAAATTCCCAAGCTGCGCCCTACACAGCTGACCTCAATTGAGTGGGTGAGCCGAGTATGCACATGATCGTTTTCGGTGAGCGGGTGAACTTGGGTTTTGCGGCCTAGGCGGCGAAATGGCGAGGAAAAAACAATCCGGTCGTGGTCTTTATGAAAATCGCTGCGCCCTGATTCGTGAGGGAATAAATCATTACGTACCGCGCCGAGTCGCTCAGCGCTGAGCAGCTGTTGCCAGTTCATCATCCATTGATCTCGTAGAAATACTGCTTTAAATGGGGCGGTTGCAAACGCTTATTGTTGCGCTTTAAAAGGCTGTAATGCCCGATAAAATTGCAGCAAATCGTTGGGTGCAAGCGGGTGGCTGAAATAATAGCCCTGGATTAAATTGCAGCCGTAAGCCATAAGTGCTTCAAGTGTTGCATGGTCTTCAACGCCTTCTGCCAACACGCTAAGGCTAAGTGTTTGAGCCAGTTTGATGACGCTTTCAACAATATGCGCATCGGTATCGGATTGAGTAATGGTGCGGATAAAACTTTGGTCAATTTTTAGCTCATCAATGGGCAGGCGCTTTAAATAGGAGAGTGATGCGTAACCCGTGCCAAAGTCATCCATAGCCAGTTTACAGCCCAAAGCTTTCAGTGCATATAAGCTGCTAATGGTGGCTTCAAGCTCGTCGATGGCTGCTGACTCGGTAATCTCAAAAATAACCCGTTCACCGGGGATATTCCAAAGAATTAGCGCGTTTTCTACTTCCTGAGCCAAACGAGAATCCAGGATATTGGAGGGCGTGAGGTTAATACTCAGGCTGCCAGTCAGCCCTGCCTTGCTTAGCTGGGAAAACTCCCGCAGCGCCGCATGGATCACCCAGCGGGTAAGCTGTGGCATCAGGCCTAGCTGCTCTGCAACCCGTACGGCTTCATCGGGGCGAATATCGCCAAGCTCTGTATCGTGCCAGCGCAGCAAAGCTTCTGCTCCCTTATAAATGGGCTGCGCTGAAGTGGGCTGAACTTGAGGCTGAAAAGCGAGGTAGAAGCGATTCTGGGCTAGCGCTTCACGTAGTGGTTTTTCTAGTTTAGCGAGTAAGCGGCCCTGAATATCACGCTCTGCCTGATAAATGGCGGGTTCTTCATTACTGCATTGCCTGGCGGCGGTTTGCGCGGCAAGCATTAATGGTTTGTAATGCTTGCCATGCTCCGGCCATAAGGCAATACCGATACGCGGGCTGATCGCACTTTCTGTAAAGGAATCTGTCAGCAGCGTTTGTGCGCGGCTCGCAGCCAGAAGCGCATGTCCTTCACCGGCCAGATTGGGCAAAATAAGCAGCAAGCCGCTGTCTAAGGGGTAGAGCTTATCTTGCGGACGCAGCATTTCATGCAGCTGCTGGGTGGCGGTATGGCGTAAAGATTCGATATGGCCAAATTCAATATAGAGCAGGGCAATATTACGCTCGGCTTGAGTATGCGATTTAGCGTTTTCTAAGCCTTGAGCAGGGGAGTTGACCTGCTGAGGCCTCAGGTTTTGAATGTGTTGCCGGGTTTTTTCCAGCTCAGCAAAGCATAATCGGTTGACCAGTGCTTCAGCTTTGGTGGGCAAGTGTTGCAAAATCAGCGTTCGCCAGCTTAAAAGCAATAAGGTGGATAAGTTTAAGCCGTGGGGTGTGAGTTGTGGCCATGGGCTGGATGATTCCCCCTGCATCAGCCCCAGAAAGTAATCGCTATAGAGGGCATCGTCGTTCGATTTTTCATGGCAATGGTTTTGTAGCAATACGTCGAGCGTCTGGTTCAGAATATCGATCTGGTTTAGTTTATAGCTTGCGAATACAGCGAGGTCATGCTTGGTGGCAGGCGAGTTTTTCATCCTTGAAAATACTCTTGCGGATTAATATTAAAACTACCTTGCGGCCATTCTTTGCGGATGGTGATTTCTTGTCCGGCGTTCATTGCCGGATTAATCATTAAATCCAGCAGGCTGGGGCGAGCGTGTGGCAGCTTATCCGGGCCTAAGATCAGCAAAATTTTAGGTTTTAGTCTTCTGCTACGATTTTGCCCCGCCACAATGCCAATATCGCCGGTACTGAGCTCGACCAAGGCACCCACAGGAAAAACACCTATGCACTGTGCAAACTGCTCAACCAGCGCGTGGTGAAAATATTTATCACTCCACTTATATAAAAGTTGCAAGGCCACATGTGAGGTTTTGGTTTCGGCGTGATTGCGGTCGCTGGTCAGGGCGGTAAAGCAATCAACAATGCCTGCCATACATGAAAACAGCCCGATACTTTCGCCTTTTAAGCCCAGGGGGTAGCCGCTGCCATCAATGCGCTCGTGATGGCGGGCCACCATATCGTAAACATCAAGCGGCACTTCTTTAATTTGATTCAGAATATCCAAGCTATGCCAGACGTGGGTTTTCATCATTAAAAACTCACCGGGCGAATAGGAGCCATTATGCTGCAACAGATTTTCCGGTAATTTCATTTTACCAATATCAAGCATTAATCCGGCAAAGCCAAGTTTATGTAAATCTTCTTGCGGATAACCAAGGTGCCTGCCAAATGCCAGCATATAAATAGCGGTATCAAGCGCATGACCGTAGGCGTAATGATCGGCTGCTTTTAATTGGGCCAGCCAAAGTAAGGCGCTGGGGTTGCGGATAATGGAGTCGACCATATTGCTCACAACATCATTAATCGCTTCAACACGCGGCTGTAAATCTTTGCTAATCGCCTCCATTGCGGCTTTGATGACATCGCTGGCCAGCCGATGTACAGCCTCGGCTTGGGGGATTTCCCGTTTAATCGGCGTGCTATCCGCATAAATAATAATTTGCGGCTCGATATAGGGCGTGTCTGTTTTGCTGCCGTTTTTACTTTGTGACCAAAGTGCAAACCGCTGCCGTAATTCTTTAAGCAGGGTGATTTGTTCTTTGATTTCTACGGTCTGATACTGAACATGGGGGGTAAATGTCTGCGTATTTAGCTTTTGCTCACTCAGAAAGCCCCACCGGGCTACGCCTCCTGTTGAACGATCAATATCAATGGTTACAAACTGGCAGTATTCTTGAAGAAGAGCGAGTTGTTCGGACGTTTCTAACAGAAAGCCTTCAATTAGAAAGGGCGTGTCCAGCCACGGGCGATCTAGTTCGCTGATAAATAAACCAGCTTGTAAAGCTGAGACGGGAAGTCGTGTTTCCAATTGTTTAGGTCTTATTTTACTAAGGGTTTAGGGCTGTCTGACTTATCCATTCGCTTGAATGCGCAAGCTAGGGTTACTTTATAAGCCAATTAAAGATGCTCGGCATTTGTCTGCGATGCGTGAGATGTACATCGTGTAAGCAAATACTTACTCTTGTTTGAGATGCAGCCACCGAGATGATTGTAAGTGATTTATAGCAGAATGGAGCAGATGAATCGATATTAGGCTATTTTTCTACTCAAGATCAGCTGCATCTAATATGTATACGCTTATTTTATCTGCTGCTGTTAATGCGGCTAGCTAAGCCCGATCCCTTGCTTATTATTCATTTTTTAAAAGCAGGATAATAATGTTTTAATTTAAGTGTTTATTATTACTACATGCATCATTTACTTCGGGATAGATAGCATGCTTATACGATGTAAACTGTAAGTGAGTTTATTTAACTACATTTTTTGTTGTGCCTACCGCATCAGACATCTTAATGGTACTTTTAAAAGTACATGTGGTTTACTTATTTGAGATCACTAAAGGGTAAAGCATAAGGCTGATAATGTGCAATACATGGGCATAATGATCGTATTTACTTATGTAATTTCGGTGAATGTTTTTCCCCAATATTGCCAAGGCATCATTGGGCAATGTTTTTATGGGCTAAGTGCTTGCTTTTAAATCAGACTGCATAATATTGCTAATAGATTTTAAGTTTAAGCGTTAGCTTTGCCGTTAGAAAAACACCCCCTAAGGTAAGTTTTTGTTAAAATGGCGACCGTTTTTTTGTGAGAAGACTATGGCCCTGCTGGAGATCCGTGACGTCGTAAAAACTTTCGGCGATTTCACTGCCGTTAATCATGTGAGCTTGTCGGTGGAAGCCGGTGAATTCTTTACTCTGCTCGGCCCTTCGGGCTGTGGCAAAACCACGCTTTTACGCATGCTGGCCGGTTTTGAGCAGCCCGATTCCGGCGCTATTTTGCTCGATGGCAAAGATATGTCCACCGTGCCGCCAGAAAAGCGCCCAGTGCATACCGTTTTTCAGAGCTATGCACTGTTTCCACATATGAGCGTGGCCGATAATATTGCCTTTCCTTTGAAAATGGCGAAGGCCTCAGCGGCGGATATTAAAGCGCGTGTGGCAGAAATATTGGAAGACGTGCGCTTGCAGGAATTCGCCCATCGTTTTCCGCATGAGTTATCCGGCGGCCAGCGTCAGCGTGTAGCCATTGCCCGATCCTTGGTCAATCGCCCGCGCCTTTTGCTGCTGGATGAGCCTTTATCGGCGCTGGATGCCAAATTGCGCGAGCAAATGCAAATGGAGCTGATCACTCTGCAAAAAGAAGTGGGCGTGACCTTTGTGTATGTCACGCACGATCAGGGCGAAGCCTTGGCCTTATCGCACCGGATTGCGGTGATGAATAAGGGCCAGGTAGAGCAGCTTGATGCGCCTGAAACCATCTATAGCTATCCCAAAAGCCGCTTTGTAGCCGATTTTATCGGCCAGTGCAATCTGCTGGATGCCACGATCACTTCGATTGCAAAGGACCGTATGCAGGTAGAAATTGCTGGCGTAGGTGTTGCAGAAACGCTGATCGTGGCTGGGGCCGTGGTCGGCCAGAAAGGCACGCTGAGCTTGCGCCCGGAGAAAATCAAGCTGGCTGCCCAGCTGGATGAAGGCGATGCGGATGAAGTGCACTTTAAAGGCACGGTTGAAAATTGCCTGTATCTTGGGGATGTCACGATTTATATCGTGAAGCTGGATAACGGCCTGCTGGTTGAGGCGATGTTGCCTAATTCTGCTGCGGGGCGCGCTAAATTCTTTGATGACAACGATGCAGTAGAGCTGGCGTGGCGTTATGACGCTGGTCACTTCCTGCTGTCTTAAGGGGGCGAGATGTCCAAAGTAAAATCGCCTAGCTTGGCGAAGTGGCTGATTTCTGGCCCGCCACTTTTGTATTTATTGATCTTTTTTGCCGTACCTACGCTGATCATGATTTTCTCAGCGTTTCGTTTTCCGGGCGAATACGGTGGCCTGATGCCGCTCTTGGAAACCAACGCAGAAACGGGCGCGCGTGAAGTCTTAATCAATTGGCAAAACTGGCAGGATTTCTTAACGCTGGAAAACTTCAGTCGTTTTTTTGAAGACGGGGTTTATGTTGAATTATTTATTAAGTCGTTTTGGTATGCGGGCCTGACCACGCTGATTTGCATTGCGCTGGCCTATCCTCTGGCATGGCTGATTGCGCGTAGCCCGAAGAAATACCGCGATTTGCTCGTTTTGCTGGTGATTTTGCCATTTTGGAGTAATTTTTTGATTCGCGTGTATGCGTGGATGATTATTCTGGGGCCTCAGGGCTATTTTGCCATGACGGTGAATAGCTTTTTAGCGTGGTTTGGCATCGGCCCTCAGCAGTTTCTATTTACCCATTTTGCGGTGATTGTGGTGCTGGTGTATGTGCATTTGCCGTTTATGGTTTTGCCGCTCTATGCCAATTTAGAAAAACACGATATGGCGCTATTGGATGCAGCACAAGACCTGGGTGCATCAGCTTGGCAACGTTTCTGGCGCATCACCTGGCCGCTCTCATTACCCGGCGTTTGGGCTGGGGCTGCTTTGGTGTTTATCCCTGCACTAGGTATGTTTGCCGTGCCTGATCTAGTGGGCGGCACCGATGGCATTATGGTGGGCAATTTAATTAAACAGCAATTCTTGGATAGCCGCGATTGGCCATTTGGCGCCACACTATCGATTATGCTGACTGCCAGCGTTTTATTTCTGGCAGCATTGGCCACACTGATTAGCAGCAAAGGAAAGTCATGACTAAGCAGAATAAATGGTTGTGGGCTGCTGCTTTGCTGACCTACGCTTTTCTATATTTGCCGCTCGTGATTGTGGTGGTGTATTCCTTTAATGATTCGCGCCTTAATGCCGAGTGGGTCGGTTTTACTTTTAAGTGGTATCGGATTTTATTTAATGATGAACAAATGCTGCTGGCAGCAAGAAATTCATTATTAATTGGTGTCATTACCAGCGTTTTTGCCACGATTTTTGGCACTCTGGCAGGAATGGCAATGTATAAATACAAGCTGCGCCTTTTGCCTGTTTTAGTGCTTACGCCGATTGCGATTCCAGAAATCCTGATGGGTGTATCGTTGCTGATGTTCTTTGTGATGTTGAATATGACGCTGGGTTTGGTTTCTGTGGCGCTGGCGCATATCGCATTTTGTATTGGTTTTGTAGCGATTGTGGTGCGCTCGCGTTTACAAGGTATGGATGAATCTTTGGTAGAGGCCGCGCGTGATTTGGGTGCAACGCCATTGCAAGCGTTTCGTTTAATCACCATGCCTTTAATTATGCCGGGGATTATTGCCGGTGCTTTAATGGCGTTCACTTTGTCGATTGATGATTTTGTGATCACCTTCTTTACGGCAGGAGCGGGCGCTTCTACCTTACCATTGCAAATTTACTCCATGATCAGAATTGCCGTCACTCCAGAAGTGAATGCGATTTCTACCCTACTGATGTTGCTGACTCTGGCCCTGATTTTGATTGCGGGCAAATTAGCGCCAGGGGCTTTAAGAGCGAAGTAATTACGCTTTGGCATACCTTGTTTTTATGCCTGAGTAATAAGGTTGAATTGCTGCTTGTTGCTTGCCAGAAAATAATTATGGATGGCATGCAACAGCAGCGGCTCTGCCTGAAATGCATCACAAAAAATAAGGCATAATCTGCCTGCTATTTTATTCAACTGCTCTGGAGTGTTTGAGACATGAAGAAATTATTACTCACGCTTTTACTGGCCGCCAATATGGCGAATGCTGAAGAAGTGCTCCACGTTTATAACTGGAACAATTATATTGCGCCAGAAACGGTCAAACGCTTTGAAGCAGATTGCAAATGCCGTGTGGTACAAGATTATTACGGCGCAATGGAAGAAATGCTGGCCAAGCTGAGCGCCGGAGCCAAGGGTTACGATGTGGTTGTGCCTACGGGCTTTGCGATGCCGCCTTTGATTAAGCAAGGCATGGTGCAGCCGCTCGATAAAGCCAAGCTGCCTAATGCTAAAAATGTGAATCCGGCATTTTTAAATAGTCAGTTCGATCAGGGTAATAAATTCTCACTGCCTTATTCATTCACTACCACTTTGCTGGGTTTTAATCAGACCAAGCTAAAAGAGCTGGGAATTGAGCCAAACTCTTGGGCAGTCATTTTTGATCCGGCTATTCTTGCCAAAATCAAAGGCAAGGTGACCGTACTAGATGATGCCAATGAATTATTTGCGGCGTCCTTGATGTATAACGGCTTTTCTGCAAATTCGACCAAGCCGGAAGAATGGAAAAAAGCGCAACAAACCATTATTAAAGCCAAGCCATTCTGGGCTGCGTTTAATTCACAAAGCTATATCAAGGAATTAACGCTGGGTAATATCTGGGTAGCGCACGGTTATTCCAGCGATATGTTCCAGGCGGCCACCGATGCTAAAACAGCCAAGCGTGCCTTTACCGTTAGCTACGGTCTGCAAAAAGAAGGTAACACCTTATCTGTGGATAATATGATGGTGCTTAAATCAGCCCCTCGCCCTGACCTCGCGCATAAGTTTGTTAACTTTATGCTGGAAGGAAAAAACTCCAGCGAGCTGACCAATATGGTGGGAACAGGCAATCCAAACAGCGCGGCTGCGCCATTTGTGAATGCTGAAATGAAGAAAAACACGGCGGTGTTTCCTGATACCGTTGCGCTTAAAAAGTTAGAGCAGCTTAAGCCGCTGGATACCAAACAACGCCGCGATTTAAGTCGTTTGTGGACACAAGTTAAAACCTCTAAATAAGGGGTATAGAGGGGCCCCTCTGTAATGGGGCTCCTTTCCTTGAATGAAACAATCCCTCACCATCAGCTATCTTGCCCGGCGAATCACGCCGACCCGAGTGCCTCGCTATATTGCGTTTTGCTCGCTGTTGGTGATTCTGGTGGTCAGCCTTTATCCCTTTAGTGGCTGGCGTTTTACAGGGGAGCCTATTTGGGCGTTTTATGCCTATCCTCTGCCTTACTATTTCACTTTTTTTGATAATACCGTCAATGTGCTGGCCTATTTGCCTCTGGGCTTTAGCTTGGCGATTTCTTTGCGGCATCTGCGCTACGGCAGTGTTTCCGCAGCCTTGATTGGGCTTGGCTTATCGGCCACGGTAGAGTTTATCCAGCAGTTTTTACCCGGCCGTGTGGCGTCTAATTTAGATATTTTAAGCAATGCCTTTGGCGCTGTTTTGGGCGTTTTACTGGCGCAAATTTTGGGTAATCGTTATTGGCAGAATCGTTGGCTGGCGGCGCGCCATGCATGGTGTGCGCCTGGACCGGCGGTAGAGTGGGGAGTCACCTGGCTGGTGCTGTGGTTTATGACCCAGCTTGATCCTTCGCAGCCTTTTTTGGGCGTGGTGGTTGAGTCCCCTGGTCTGCCCCAGCCTTTTGAATCGCCGATGCAAAATGCCAAGCTTTTTTTAAGACTACTGGAAGGCGGCGGTATGATGCTGCACTTCTTGGGGGTGGCCTTATTTGTTTCGGTTTTGGTGCGTCACACCTGGCAAAGCCTCAAGGCGATTCGTTTTACTCTGCTCACCGCTCTGCTGCTTAAGCTGGGTTTTGCGGGTTTATTGCTCAAACCTGCGCAGTTCTTTGCCTGGATTAATATCAATATTGTGGTGGGTGGCTTACTGGGCACGCTGGCTTTAGCACTGCTCTGGCGTTTAAATCGCCGCTTCAGGGCTTTAGTGGGGGCGCTGGCGTTGATTGCTACCTTGGTAATTGGTTGGTTCTGGCCGCTGACTCCGCAGCTATCGGCCACCTTACCGCTGTTTCGTTGGCATTACGGACATTTGCTGCACTTTAATGGCCTGTCTGCCGTGATTAGTGATTTATGGCCCTATGGCGCGATTGCGCTACTGCTTTGGCTGGCCGCTCGTGCCCCACGTGAGGAATCCTGGTAAGGCTTCCTTATTTACGCCGTTTTTATAGTGTCTTTATATGCGGGCGTGTTTTATTTACCGCATTTTTATAAGCAGATCTCTAGCATTCATACCTAGATTTTCCTTTAGGAAGGATGAGTGCGATGAGTCTGCTCTACGGTTCGATGGTCTCTACACGTCGTGAAGACGTTCCCCAAGCGGCGCCAGTGCGCTTTATGCTGGTTTCGCGTTTTAGCGCTGGCTCGGCTGGGTCTGTACCTGAGCTCAGGCCGCTATTGCAAAAATTATATGGCCGTATCATGGCCGGCTTGCGCCAATTATGATGCAGCGCTTACTTTTATCATCTTTCCTCTGTGCCAGTTTTGCCAGCTACGCCGTAGAGCCTGCTGCATGTAAAACCGTGCGTTTTTCTGATGTGGGCTGGACCGATGTAACCGCCACCACCGCGCTAACCAGCGAGCTGCTCACTGCGTTGGGTTATCAGCCCGAAGTAACAATGCTTTCGGTGCCTGTTACCTTTCGCGCGATGCAGACTCAGGATATCGACGTTTTTCTGGGCAATTGGATGCCCACCATGAAAAACGATATCGATCCCTATCTGAAAAACGGCAGTGTAGAAGTGGTTCGTACCAATTTAACGGGTGCTAAATACACTTTGGCCGTGCCTGAGTACGTATATCAGGCGGGCGTGCATCGTTTTGATGATCTGGCCAAATTTGCTGATCGCTTTGGCAAACGGATTTATGGCATTGAAGCGGGCAATGATGGCAATCGCCTGATTGCCAGCATGATTAAAGACCAAGCTTTTGGTTTGCAGGATTTCAAATTGGTGGAATCCAGCGAAGCAGGCATGCTCACCCAAGTCAAACGGGCGGCTTTAAAACAGCAGTGGGTGGTTTTTCTGGGCTGGGAGCCGCACCCCATGAACCGCAATTTAAAGCTACGTTATCTGGAAGGCGGTGATGCTTATTTTGGCCCTAATCTGGGCGGCGCTACGGTGCATACCACCACCCGTGCGGCCTACGCTAAGCAATGCGGTAATGTGGGGCGTTTGCTTAAAAATCTGGCATTTAGCACTGAAATAGAAAACAAGCTGATGGGGCAAATTCTGGACCAGAAGCAAAGCGCTAAAGTGGCTGCCCGCCAGTGGTTAAGCCAGAATCCAACACTCTGGGGCGTTTGGTTAAATGGAGTAAGCAGCTATGGCGGCCAGCCAGCCGTGCCTGTGCTGAAAGCCTGGTTGAACCAATCTGCTGTGGTATCGGATGCACGCTAATGACTGAATTTGCAAGCGGGCTTAAAGCTGCAACAGACCTTAGCAAGGCCGCTGATGGGGGGCATCGTGGATAAATTGCCGATTGGGCAGTGGGTAGCGACTGGCGTGGCCCGCCTGACCGAACCTGCCGCAGGTGGCGTGGCGTTTTTTAGCGATGGTTTAGAGCAGGTCGTGCAGCTCATCACGCGTGTTTTAGTTGATTGCCCGCCATTGCTCTTACTTTTTGTAGCGACCTTACTGATTTATCGTTTGCGACGAAGTTGGGGATTGGCGCTGTTTTCTGCGCTGGCGCTGATTCTGATTGATAATCTGGCTTATCGCGAAGCCACTTTGCAAACATTGGTGCAAGTGGCACTGGCCTCTGCAATCTGTATGTTAATCGGAGTGCCTTTAGGCATCGCGGCGGCGCACCGGCCCTGGGTGTATCGGGTGTTGCATCCCTTGCTGGATTTAATGCAGACCATTCCGACGTTTGTGTATCTGATTCCTACCTTAATGTTGTTTGGTCTGGGCATTGTGCCTGCCATGATCTCCACCATTATCTTTGCCCTGCCTGCCCCTGTGCGGCTGACTTATCTGGGCCTGCGAGATATTCCTCTCCCTCTTTTAGAAGCCGCGAAGGCCTTTGGCTACTCGCCTTTCGCTCGGCTATGGCGGGTGGAATTACCGGCAGCCATGCCTAGCATTGCCGCTGGTTTAACCCAGTGCATTATGTTGTCGCTCTCTATGGTGGTGATTGCGGCCTTGGTGGGGGCCGAAGGATTAGGCCAGCCTATTGTTCGGGCTTTAAATACCGCGGATATGGCCTTAGGTTTTGAGGCGGGTTTAGCGATCGTTTTATTGGCGATCATGCTCGATCGTCTGTGTCAGTCCAATTCTTTATCAAGAGAGAAACGATGAGTGCCATTTGTTTTGACCATGTGGATGAAGTATTCGGCGAGCAGCCTGAAACTGCATTTTCTTTGATGGATCAATCACGTTCGCGCGATGAGATTTTTGATCAAACGGGCCAGCTGGTGGCCGTGCGGGATGCCTGTCTACGGGTAGAAGAGGGTGAGATCTGTGTATTGATGGGCTTATCCGGCTCGGGCAAATCGAGCTTGCTGCGCGCGATTAATGGTTTAAATCCAATCAGCCGTGGTCAGCTTACGGTGCGCTGCGCTGGGGCTGAAGTCGATATGGCGCATTGCTCGGCAAAGCAGTTGCAGGAGGTGAGAACCCGTGGCATTGCCATGGTGTTTCAAAACTTTGCGTTGATGCCCTGGCTTAATGTTGAAGAAAACGTCGCCTTTGGCTTGCATGCTTTGCAACTGAGTGCCAAAGAAAACAAACGCCGTGTGGATGCGGTGCTAGAGCAGGTAGCGCTGGGGCGCAGGCGGCATGCTCTGCCTGCCGAGCTATCGGGTGGTATGCAGCAAAGGGTGGGGCTGGCACGCGCCTTGGTGGTAGATAGCGACATTTTATTGATGGATGAGCCTTTTTCGGCGCTTGATCCGCTGATCCGTAATCAGCTGCAAGATGAATTGCTTAGCCTGCAAAAAATGCTACGTAAAACCATTGTTTTTGTGAGCCATGATATGGATGAGGCTTTAAAGCTGGGCTCGCACATTGCCATCTTACGTGATGGGCAGATTGTGCAAAATGGCACACCGCAAGACATTATGTTTAAGCCTGCCGATGATTATGTCCGCCAGTTTGTACAGCATAGTAATCCGCTGAATGTGCTGTCTGCCGCCAGCCTGATGCGTCCCGGCCATTTTCCTAGCTTGGAGGGAATGGCAGCTAAAGAGCTGGCCCGGCCTGCCTTGCAATACTGGCACGCATCCGAGCCTTTGGCTTTACTACGGGCAAAGCCTACGGTAGTTGATGCAGATATCCGGCTGCGTGAGGCATTTGCGGTGTATGCCCAAACGGGCTGCGAGCTAATCCTGGCGCAGAATGGCAAGATGATCGGGCGTTTATCGGGGGCGGAAATGTCGCGAGCGATTTTGGGGCAAGCCGTTTAAAAGTGGTCGATTAAAGGTCCGATAGAAAGTAGCGCCAGGATAAGCGCTAAGATAATTGTTGAGCTAAATCCTAAATGGCTAAAGCCGTAGGCCCCTAGCACCGCACCGCAAAAAAACGCCATTACTAGGCTGCTTTGCACCTTGAGGTGCTTACGATCACAAAGCACTTTGATGTGATCAGGCGTATCGGGATTGCGGTTCCAATAAAATAATCGCCCAAGCTCAATACTGATATCGGTGATTAAGCCGGTAAGGTGGGTGGTGCGGATTACTGCCTTAGAAATCTTGGTGATGATGGCGTTTTGCAGGCCCATAATAAAACACAGTAGCAGCATGGTGAGCGATATCAGCTTGCTTGAGTGAGAATCAAGCTGTCCACCGAGTAGGCCAAAGCACAGCAATAGCAGCGCTTCCAGCATTAATGGCTCGGCATATAAGCTACGGCTGCCCCGGCGGCGCGCCCAGTTAATGAGCAAGGTTGACGTGATTGCCCCCGCCATAAACATCAATATGCTCGCCATTGCGGCAAGAATCAGCGTTGAGTTTCCCAGCACCCAGTTATCAGCTAGCCCCGATAAAATTCCCGTCATATGCGAGGTGTACTGGCCCACGGCTAAAAATCCACCAGCATTGGTCGCACCCGCCACAAAACATAAGGCTATTCCAAGGTGGAAATTATTGCGCTTGTTGCGCTCCGGGGCGGTGAGTTCACGTAAGTAGCGTAAGGGCATAGCGGTCTGTGGGTGCTTGCTGAGCTTTGATTATACTCGCCTTCATGCCCTTGCCATTTTGCCAACATTACCTTTGCTGATCAGTAGAGCCGCCGTATTGGTGGTCTTAAATAATGTTCATGGTATGGTTTATAGCTTGTTTTGTTATATGTAAGTTATTTAATATTTCTTCTTGGTGTGAATAATGCTTGTTAGACTTCAGACAGATCAAGACACAGCCTCATATCTCCCTAAGGAATTAAAATGAAAAAAACTCTGGTTCTTAGCGCTCTGGCGGCTTTATTGGCAACGGGCTTTGCACAAGCAGCAGAAAAACTCACGATTGCTGCAACTGCTGTACCTCATGCAGAAATTTTAGAATTAGTAAAACCTCAGTTAGCTAAAGAAGGCGTTGATTTACAAATCAAAGTATTTACTGATTATGTGCAGCCTAATTTGCAGGTTGATCAAAAAAATATTGATGCCAATTACTTCCAAACTAAGCCATATCTGGATAACTTTAATAAAGGCAAGGGCACTAATCTGGTGATTGTTGCTGGCGTACACGTAGAGCCATTTGGCGCTTATTCGCGCAAATATAAGTCATTAAAAGATTTACCAAACGGCGCAACCGTTGCTATCCCTAATGAAGGCAGCAATAGCGGCCGTGCTTTATTACTGCTGCAAAAATCTGGTTTATTAAAACTGAAAGACCCAACAAATGCTTTATCTACACCTAAAGACGTGGTGGATAATCCAAAGAAACTGAAATTCCGTGAATTAGATGCAGCCATGTTGGCCCGTGTTTTAGATCAGGTTGATTTAGCGCTGATCAATACTAATTACGCATTGGAAGCAAAGCTTAATCCGGTTAAAGATTCATTAGCGCTGGAAGATCGCAGCTCGCCCTATGTGAATTACCTCGTCGCCCGCCCGGATAATAAAGACAGTGCAGCCATTAAAAAATTGGCCGCAGCTTTAACTAGCCAGCAAGTTAAAACCTTTATCGAAGGCAAATACGCAGGCGCGGTGGTTCCAGCGTTTTAATTGCTTGCTGTATGGGGCGCTATAGGTATGTACTTGTAGGTTGGGTTAGCTGATTTATTCACTCCAAATAGGCGAATAAATCAGCTAACCACAGGTTTTCATTCTCAATTTTCTTTTCTCCGTGAAACTCTGTGTGTCCTCCGTGTTTCAAGACTTGGGTATTAGGATCTTTAAGTAAATCTTTATTGCTCATGGTGGGGTGGACCAGTGCTTTACCTAGGTTTTACCTGCATCAATAATCAGTAAATAACCAGTTTCGGCCAGCTTGATGGCGGCAATTTTCTTTTTTAAATCGGCCATGCCCAGCGAGAAGTTTATTTAGGTTAATTCTGTAAAAAATTACTTAATTTTTTGATTTTTGAATGGATAGTCTGTAATTTAATTCGTAAAAATTACAATAATCGTTATCATTCAAAAAAGTGCACTGCAATAAAGATGAGGCGGAGTTCGGTATGGGGGGTTAATGAGCCGAAGAGCGGCTTTAGTCGGCCTATTACAGCAAATTACGATAGCCATTAACCAATACCAAGCCCGCAAACCACAGGTAAAGCAGGGCCGATAGCAGCAGGCAGCCCTGAGTAAAGCGCTGACCAAATAGCTTGGCACCGTGGGTGGCGCTGTAAACCATCAGTAAAGTCCAAGCCATGCCGCCGGCAAAAAAGCCGCAAAGAAACCGTGCGGTAGAGAGCATGCTGCCATCGGTGGCTTGCGCAATCAGGCTGCCACCTACGGCAGCAAACCAAAGGATGGATGAGGGCGATGCCATCGCCAGCATCATGCCGCGGCCAAACATGCCTCGTCGGCCTGCCTTCGGTAGCGTGGTACTTTCTATTTGTTTGGCATCTTGCCAGGCTTGGCGCGCCATTTTGACGGCGAGGAAAAGTAAGAGCGAGCCACCGCCTAGCCAAGTGATCCATTTAACTGCCGTAAATTGCAGCAAAATGCTCATCCCTAAGAGGGAAACAATCGCCCATACCATATCGCCAAAACAAGAGCCAAGGCCCATCCATAGCGCGGGGCGTGGGCCGTGTTTCAAGCTGGTGTCGATCAGTGCTACGTTGACAATGCCAAGATCAAGGCAAAGAGAAATAGACAGTAAAAAACCGGTGATAAAGACATCCATTTTAAGGCTCTGCAGATCGCTGTTGTGTACGGTAATGGGCTCGGGGTGAGCCAATACAAACGCAGTTTAACAGCTTACATCAGCGCCTTAAAATGGCGTATTACCTTAACATCCCCAGTCCTTTGCTTAGGATTTCCAGAAGGCACGGGTAAATAAGATCAGCAGGGAAAACACTTCTAATCGCCCAAGCAGCATGGCGAAGTTGCAAATCCAGATTTGAATATCGCTGAGCACGCCATAATTAGAGGCTGGGCCAACCACGCCAAGGCCGGGGCCCGCATTGTTGATGCAGGCAATGACAGCGGTAAAGCTGGAGAGAAAATCAAGCCCCGTGAGCAGCAGTAAAAAGGTGAGCCCTACGATACTCATGGCGTATAAAAAGACAAAACCCATCACCGCAAAAATAATTTGATTAGGGATCGCCATGCCATTGACCCGCAGCGGATGCACGGCGCTGGGGTGCAGCAAGCTGGACATTTGTCGGTTGGATTCGCGCATCATAATGAGGGTGCGAATCATTTTAATCCCGCCACCTGTAGAGCCAGAGCAGGCGGTGATGCAGGATAAAAATAACATCAGGAGCGGCACAAAAATGGGCCACATACCAAAATCTACGCTGGCAAAACCAGAGTCTGTAGCAATCGATACCAGATTAAATGCCACATGCCTTAATGAGGTCAGGTAATCGGTATAGGTGTTTTGCTGAACCAAATACGCGGCGCAGCCCAGTGTGCTGATCAGAATCAGCAACAGCATGGCTTTAAATTCAGAGTCTTTTAAGTAGGTAGATAGTTTGCGGCCACTCAGCGCTACATAGTGTGTAGCAAAGTTGGTGGCGGCGAGCAGCATAAATATAATTAAAATGGCTTCGATAATGGGGGAGTTAAAATAGCCCACACTGGCATCATGCGTAGAAAACCCGCCCAGACACATCGCAGCAAAAGCATGGCAAACCGCATCCAGCCAACTCATGCCACCTACAAATTTAAGCAGCAGAATGCAAGCCAGTGTGAGCCCTGCGTAGACCATCCACAGATTACGTGCTGTTTCCCTAATGCGTGGGGTGAGCTTGGCGTCTTTGATGGGGCCGGGGGTTTCGGCTTTAAAGAGCTGAAGCCCGCCCACACCCAGCATGGGCAAGATGGCAACGGCCAGCACGATAATTCCCATCCCGCCCAGCCAGTTAAGCAAATGTCGCCATAAATTAATCGAAGGGGGCAGCTGATCGAGCCCCGTGAGCACCGTGGCCCCTGTGGTGGTGAGAGCCGACATGGTTTCAAAGTAGGCGTGGGTGAAGGAGAGTGAGGGATTGAATAGCAGCAGCGGCAGGGCAGAAACGGCAGGTAGCACCGTCCATAGGCCTACTACTAAAACAAAACCATCCCGTGCTTTCATTTCCCGCTTATAGCCGTGGGTCAGAATGGCTAAAGCCATGCTACAGAGCAGCAAACTGGCTAGTGAAATAATAAAGGGGAATAAGCCATCATCATTGCCAAACCATGCCACAGCAATGGGGAGCAAAATCCACAGCGAAAACATGCCTGATACACGTGCCAGAATATTGACGGTGGGGAAAATACGTTGGGCGAGCGACATTAGAAAAACCCCATTTTAACGGCGAAGAGTTTTTCTATTTCGCGGATATGGGTTTTGTTATCTACAAATAAAATTACATGGTCCTCGGCTTCGATGATGGTGTCGCCATGGGCAATCAGCACTTTTTCTCCCCGTACAATGGCGGCTAAATCAGCGCCGGAAGGAAGCTTGATATCATCCAGTTTTTTACCAATCACACGGGAAGTGGCCGGTGTGCCGTGCACAATGATTTCCATTGCTTCGGCGGCACCCCGGCGTAGGCTGTGCACCGCCACTACATCACCGCTTCTGACATGGGTGAGCAAGGAGCCGATGGTGGCAATCGCGGGTGAGATCGCCACATCAATTTTGCCGCCCTGCAATAAATCGACATAGCGTGAGCGATTGATAATGGCGATGGTTTTACGTGCACCCATTTGTTTGGCTAAAAGGCTGGACATGATGTTGTCTTCATCATCCGAGGTAAGCGCAAAATATAAATCGCAGCGATCAACTTGCTCGCTTTCCAGCAGGGCTTCATCGGTGGCATCGCCCCTGAGCACCAATGTTTTGGGCAGCGCTTCGGCTAGCCAGTTTGCACGTTCACGGTTCGATTCGATTATTTTGACTTGATAGTCGTTTTCTAAAGCTTGCGCCAATCTAAAGCCGACATTGCCGCCGCCAGAGAGGGTAATGCGCTTGATCGGCTTTTCTGTGCCGCGCATTTCCTTGATGACATCACGGATATGCTCGGTGGCTGCAAGGAAAAACACTTCGTCCCCGACTTGCAAAATGGTATCGCCATCGGGATGAATGCGGTGGCCTTTACGGTAAATAGAAACCACGCGTCGATCAATTTTTGGCAGGAGGCGATTTAAGGTCGCTAAATCCTGCCCGTCCATATGCGCGCCTGCTTCAACCCTTGTGGCCACCAGTTGGGCTTTGCCATCGGCAAAATCTAATACCTGTAGGGCTTCGGGGTTTTCAACCAGACTTACTAAATAATCGGTGACGATTTGCGCGGGGGTAATGACATGATCGATTGCAAAGTTATTTTCACTAAATAATTCGGGCCGGGCGAGTAAATCCGGATCACGAATCCGAGCTAAGCGGGTTGGGATATTAAATAGCTCGTAAGCAATCTTGCACGCCACCATATTCAGCTCATCAAGCGGGGTAACGGCGAGCAAAAGATCAGCATCTGCTGCACCTGCCGCTGCCAGTACGGCAGGGCTGGCTGCATGGCCTACCACGGTGCGAAGATCAAGCCGGTCAGCGAGCGGTTTTAAGCTTTCAGGATTTTCATCAACAATGGTGACGTTATAGCGCTCGTGAACCAGCTGCTCTGCAACGGATGCGCCAACACGGCCAGCGCCAAGGATCAGTATATTTGACACAGTAGTTTTCCATCTTTCGGGGGGAGGCATCAATGCCGGTAGGACACAGGCCCTTTTTGCCCAGGGTTGTGTACCTTTTGCTTATTTTAGCGATGTGTTTGATGTGCTGCGTAAAGAGTGCGGCAAAATGATTGGTTGATGATCACGGTGGATTGATGCCCACTTTAAAAATGATAAGCCCCGATTGACTCATCATTTTTTATTTAGTTTGGGCGTTGAAGCATTTTTTTATATTGAGTAAAGGCCATTTCGTGGGTTTTTGCCGCTGCGTTTTCTTTGAGGCCGGTACAGGCTAGCATTAAGCCATGGTGGGTTTTGCAGAGCAAATGTGGGTTTTGCAGCTGCGTGGCTAAGGTGAGCGCCTCATCCAATTGGACACGTGCATTGTGCCAAAGCTGCCCGGTCAGATCACAATGGGCTAAACCAAGCAGGCTCATTGCTTTATGCCAGGGGTTTTCTTGCAGGAGGCAAATTTTTAATGCGCTTGCAAAGTTTGTCCGTGCGTTTTCTATACTGCCTTGCTGCAGTAGCAGTAAGCCGCTGATACGATAAATTTCGCTTTCATTATCTAAGTGACGAATCGTTAAAGAGATATCCCGCGCTCTTTGCAGCATAGTTTCTGCTTCACTTAAGCGCGCTAAGCTATACAAATCCATGACGATATTGATATACACCTGGCAACGAAGCACTGGGTCTTTGCTGGTATAAAGAAAATCAAAGGCCTTGTAATGGCATTGCAAGGCTAATTCATACTCTTCAAAACCAAAATGCACTTGCCCTAAGCCGATCTGCGCTTGAATAAACACGGTGAAGTGTTGGTTTTCCAGTGCAATCTGAGCGCATTCGCCCCAGATTTTGGCGGCTTGTGGGGTATCGCCCAAATCATGATGGCTGCGGGCCATTTGCTCTAATAGATTGGATTTTTCTAAGGAGGAGGCTTGCGCAATAGTGAGCGCCTGCTGGAAGGTGGCCAGCGCAGCTTGCTGCTGGCCAAGGATGAGTTGCGCGCTGCCCAGCAGCAGACCTGCCCGTGCTTCCCCTTGGATATAGCCTATGCTTTTGGCTTGCATCAGAGCATGCCTTGCCAGCGGCAGGCCTTCATTCGCCTGCCTGTGCAGAATTTCGTCTGCACTGGCAATCAAGCGGTCTATATCGGCGGGAAGAGGGGTGGGCCTGGCTAACATCACTCTTCCTCAGTGCTTCGCTGTTTCTTTGGCACGGCGATACCGAGTTGCTTTAATTTACGGTAAAGATGGGTTCGCTCTAGGCCAACTTTCTCTGCTACCCGGCTCATATTACCGTTGGATAGGTCGATTTGCCTTTCGATATACAGCTTCTCAAATTGATCACGCGCTTCACGTAGTGGCAAGCTCAGATCAATATTGGGCAAGCCCGAGGCATGCTGGTTGTGGCTTTCGGTATTGACGTTGCCATTGGGCGCAAACTGAGACAGTAAGCGAGCAAGGGGGGCGCTATCAATTTCCCCGTCGCGGCTGGTAATGGCCACGCTTTTTACCACATTTGCCAGCTCGTCCAGATTACCCGCCCATACTTGCCGTGCTAAAAGCTGCAAAGCCAGCGGGCTAAAAAAGCGTGGGCCTAGCTTATGTACGCCAATGGCATCAGAGAGAAGCTTTTCTGCCAATGCAGGAATATCTTCACGGTGCTCTGACAAAGACGGAATGGCGATGCTGAGCTGGGAAATAAAATTTAAAAGCTCAGGCTCAAGCTGGCTTGCCAACACACTGAGTGGTTTGCTTGAGGCACAAACCAGACGCACGCGTTGTTTTTCCAGCTTAGGCAGAATGGTTTTCAAGCCTTGCTGTGCGCGGCGATCGAGCCAAGCTAAATCGCGCAAAAATAAGATGCCGCCCGTAGCTTTATTGAGCAGCTCTTGCGGCGCCTGCGCTAAATCTTCATTAGATGGCGGCGAGACAAAGGGCGCGTTAGGCATATTCAAAAAGCGTGCACAGTGCTCGAATCCTACTCCCGGCTGGCCGAGTAGTAAGACAGGGCCAGGCCTGCCGCGAAGCGGGCTAAGGGTTGATTGCAACTCTTGAATGGCAAGGCCTGCACCTAAGCGCTCTAGTGTCGGGGCGCGTACTGCCGTTTCGCTAGGCAAGGAAAGGGCGCGTTTCACCGTTGCCAATAGTTTTTGCAAACCAATTGGCTTTTCAAGGAAATCAAGCGCGCCAATTCGGGTGGCCTCAACTGCGGTATCAATGGTTGCATGTCCGGACATCATCACCACAGGCATGGTGAGCTGGCCATTTCGCGACCATTCTTTAAGCAGCGTAATACCGTCAGTATCTGGCATCCAGATATCGAGCAGCACCAGACGAGGCTGAGATTGATTTCTGATTTTACGGGCAGCCTCTGCATTTTCGGCCAGCACAATGCCATAGCCTTCATCTTGCAGAATTTCCGACAATAATTCACGAATGCCGACTTCATCGTCGACGATCAAAATATCCTGACTAGCCAATTGCTTCCTCCGCGAGGGGCAGCTCGATACGTACCCAAGCGCCGCCTTCATCCCTGTTGCCGGCCTGTATTCGGCCCTGATGTTCTTCGATTATTTTTTTTACGATCGCTAAACCTAAGCCCGTGCCCTTTATCTTGGTGGTGATATAGGGCTCAAAAACGCGAGATAAAAGTTCATTGGGAAATCCACTACCACTATCTGTAACGGTTAGGCTTGCAAAACGTTCGCTTTTTTCCATCTTAAGGCAAATTCGTTTTGGACTTTCAGAATTTTCTTGCCCTGCAATGGCGTCTTGCGCATTTTGCAAGAGGTTATGGATCACTTGGCGTAGCTGAGTGGCATCGCCAAGCACGATTAAAGGCTCCTCACTCATTTTGTTTAAAATCAGCGGAGAGGCTTCGTACAGCACTAAAATTTCAGTGAGTAATTGCTGTAAATCGAGTGGCTTTTTCTTGCCACTTGGCTGCCTTGCGTAATCACGAAAGGCATCCACCATATCTTTAAGCGCGCCAACCTGGCGCACAATGGTCTGGGTATTTCTTGATAATAATTCCGCGCTGGCGGTATCTAGCTTATCGGCCAGCTTATGCTCCATACGCTCTGCTGCAAGCTGGATGGGCGTGAGCGGGTTTTTAATTTCATGTGCTAAGCGTCTTGCTACCTCACCCCATGCCGCATCACGCTGGGCTGAAAGCAGATCAGTAATATCATCAAACACCACCACAAAACCAGTGTGGCTTTCGTCTTGTTGGTCGAGTAAATGTGTGCCACGTACATGTAAAACACGCTTGGTATTCACCAGTTCTAACTGATGCTGCCAATGGTCTTGCTCAGATAGTAATCTATCTGCGATCTGAGCACAAAAGGGTGTAAGTGCCGGATAGAGTAAATGCCAGTTTGTGAGCGGTTCCTGGCCTATTCTTTCGGGGTCAATTCCTAAGATACGCAGTGCGCTTTGATTGGATGAGCGCAGCTGCCAAGCATTGTCAAACGATAATACCCCAGCCGACAAGGAGCCTAAAATAGCGCCTAAGTGGGCCCGGCCCGCTGCTTGCTCGGCCTGATGCATTTCTAGTGTGCTGCGCGCTTCGGAAAGCTGGCGTGTCATGCGGTTAAATGAGTGCGTTAATATTCCCAGCTCATCGCGGCTGATCACGGGCTGCATTTGCGAGTAATCGCCTGCTGCGACGGCTCTGGTGCCCTCTGCCAGCACCGAGAGCGGTGCAGCTAGCCGATCAGATAAATAAATGGCTAAGGCCAGCGCACCGAGTAAAGCCATCAAGAGCGCCAGCGTGAGGGTAAGGCTATAGATTAATTTGAGCCCTCGCCTTGATTGCGAAAGCTGTTTGTAATCACTGCGTACTTTTTCGACCAGCTCAGCATCGGCAGCCAGTTGCTTGGGCACGGGTTGTACCAGCTGTAGCAGCCGTGTTTTATCGCCAAAATTGCTGGCACGTACAGCCACCAGCACACGCATGGTCAGCCCTTGATCGCTGATGGGTTCTATGATTTTAAAAGGGCTGCGTAGCGCTTGGCGTAGCTGGAGGCGATCGGGCTGAATAGGGAAAAGGCTGGCATTTTCATTGCCAATATGGGCTAGAGTCTGGCCGCCATCATTAAATAATGATAATTCTTGCACGCCGGTTTGTTCACGCAGCCTGCCTAGGCGCAAAAGCATGCCTGAGCTGTTGTCATCGCTGATATCCATCGCAATAATAGCGGCTTTTCTGGCTAGATCATTGAGCTGATAATCAATGGCGTTATGCCCTAAATTAAGGCCGCGATCCAGAGCGTGATCAACACGCACATCAAACCAGTTTTCAATACTGCGATTTAAAAACTGCACCGATAGGGTGTAAACCAGCGTGCCGGGTAAAACGGCCACCAAGGCAAACATCAAGACCATTCTCAGTGTGAGCCGCGAGCCAAATACCTTGGCTCGTACTTTTTTAACTAAATTAATTAGCCGAAAGCTCACTAACCCCAGCAGTCCGCCTAATAGTAATAAATTAAGAACAAGCAGCAAGCCGTAATATTCGGCGAAGGCGGAGGTGTTGCCACTGGCTGTAGCAAGCAAAAAAATCAGAATAGCGCCCAATGAGGCGAGCAGTAATAGTTTGGGTTTACTCATTGGAGGTGATGTCTTCAGGACGTGCCTTCGATAGCTCTACCCACGGCGATTCTAATTGCCATTCTTCATGGCCAAAGGCGGTGAGTTGATAAGTTTTAGGAAGGCGGGAGCGATCTAGTTTTAAGCGCACTTTGCCAGCAAAATCAGTATTTCGATCACGCGCAAGGCTGCTGTCATTGAGTACGCCCCAATTACGCACAATGCCTAGCGCAGCTAAGGCGTCGTTCACACTTTGGAAATTGCGGTAAAAACTACCAATATGCAATCGGTATTGTCTTGTCAGGGCGTGGTAGGACAATTGATAGCTGAGCATGGCATTGGGGCCAAAGCCATCGGATACTTGCCGGTACCAAGAGTAAATTCGTGGGCGGGTCAGTTGGAATTCATAAACAAAAGTCAGTGAAAGACCATTTTTAAGCGCTTCTTGTAAATCATTAGAAAGCGAAACATCAAATTTTGCCGCAATCTCGATTCGATTATCGCCAAAGCTGGCTTCTGCTTTTTGCACCTTGATATCGCCAGCATCTGCCCATACCCATGCACAAAGCAGCCATCCCATGCATAACAAAGCCAGCATTAAAAGACGAGGCTGGCTTTGCGCATGGCGGGCAGGCATGCTGGATTTCAGCATGGATTAAATCGCAATACGTAGCGATTAAGCCGTTTTTTCAAAAAGGGCGTAGAAAAAGCCATCATGTTCCGGTGTCGGCAGGAGTTGACCATCTGCGGGAATAAAATCGGGTAAAGGTAGCTGTTTTGCGTTGGCATGACGAGCCGAAAATGCACTCGCTGCTTCGGTATTTTCCGCCGCAAAAACAGAGCAGGTAGCGTACAGGAGTTTGCCGCCCGGCGCTACGAGAGGCCAAAGTGCGTCGAGCATTTGAGCTTGCTGACGAGCGAAATTGGCGAAATCTTCAGGGCGGCGCAGCCACTTAATATCAGGGTGACGGCGCACCACACCGGTGGCCGAGCAAGGCACATCGGCGAGGATGCGATCAAATAGCTGACCATCCCACCAAGTATCAGGCTGGCTGGCGTCGCCCAGTTGTAAGGTGGCAGTCTGGCCCAGACGGTCTACGTTTTCCTGCACCCGTCTAAGGCGCGCCGCATCGTTATCAATTGCGGTTAAATTTACCTTGGCCAGCTCTAAAATATGGCCGCTTTTACCGCCAGGCGCTGCACAGGAATCCAGTACACGCTGGCCATCCGCCAGATCCAGAATTCGGGCTGCGTATTGCGCGCCCAAGTCTTGTACTGAAACCCAGCCATCAAAAAAGTGTGGTAAACGATCAACACCCACCGGGTTTTGCAGCTGGATAGATAAGCCATCGCTAGAGCTGGCAACGATTTCATCGAGAGCGAGCAGCGCAATATAGGCATCGCTGGTGGTTTTGTTTAAATTTACCCGTAGTGTCATTGGTGGATGCTGATTATTGGCCAGCAAGATGTTGCGCCATTGCTTGGGGTAGGTTTTGCGCATGGCCGAAATCCACCAGGCAGGGTGTGAATATTGGCCATATTCGCTATTTTGCGCCATTTTGAAAAGATCATCTTTTTGGCGCAGGAAGTTACGCAGCACACCGTTTACCAAGCCCTTGCCGTGGCCTGCTCCTGTTTGCATGGCCACGGTGACGGCGTGATCCACAATGGCGTGTGGCGCTGAGCGGCTAAATTGCAGCTGATAGATAGCCACCAGCAGCAGAGCTTTTAGCTCAGGCTCGTGCAGCGGCTTTTGTAAAAGCTGCTTCAGGATGCTTTCGATTAAGCCCAGCTGGCGCAAAGTGCCGTAGCTGACATCTTGAATCGCTCCTTTCTGGCGCGGCAGCAGACTAGGGTCTTCCCGCCATACTTTATTCAAGGCTTCGTTTAGATTTTGACCAGCAAGTACGCTGGCAACAACACGGCTGGCAAATTTTTGGGTAGCAAGCAAAATAGTCTCTTAATGGCGAGGTGAAACATGATCTTTTGGTGTTCACGGGTATGGGGCGGGGGCTGCGAATATCCGTAGCCTTGCCTTGAATGCCGCCTAAGAAGCGCGGCTGGCACTCGTTGCGTGAACTTCGTGTTTATTGACCGCGGGCAATGGCATGTAGCCTTGCTACGCGCTCGGTTGTTTGAGGATGGGTACGAAATAAATTGGATAATCCACCGCCAATCAGCGGGTTGATAATCATCATTTGTGCGGTTTCAGGGTGGGCATCTGCAGCGTGCATGGGAATACCCTGTCCGTAAGCCTCAATTTTTTGTAAGGCGTCGGCCAATGCCAGCGGATCGCCAGAAATACGTGCGCCACCTGCATCGGCTTCAAATTCACGGGCGCGTGAAATGGCCATTTGGATCAACGATGCTGCAATCGGCGCCAAAATAGCTAGCGCGATGCTCACAATCGGGTTCATTGACCGGCCATTTGCATCCCGCCCACCGAAAAACATTGCAAAGTTGGCAAGCGCTGAAATGGCACCGGCCATGGTGGCTGAAATGGTTGAAAGTAAAATATCCCGGTGCTGAACGTGCGCTAGTTCGTGCGCCATCACACCGCGTAATTCGCGGTAAGAAAGCACCCGCATAATGCCGGTTGTTGCTGCTACGGCTGCATTTTCCGGGTTGCGCCCGGTAGCAAAGGCATTGGGCTGGTCTTCATCAATGACATAAACTTTAGGCATAGGTAGGCCCGCATTTCTGGCTAGCTCTTCCACCATGGCATAAAGTTCAGGTGCGCTATGGGCGTCAACAGGGTGAGCGTTGTACATACGCAACACCATTTTGTCAGAATTCCAATATGCCCACACATTCATTCCACCACCCAAAAGCAGCGCCAGCAGCATGCCGCTCATGCCGCCGATCATGCCGCCTATCATGGCAAAGAGGGCGATAATCCCCGCCATCAGAATGCTTGTTTTTAGCCAGTTATTCATTGCGTACCCAAATAAATCAGATTGATTCTTTATCAGATCGTTGTTTTTTAAGAAAATTCAATCTTTAGATCGTACTTATTCAAAACCAGTGGCGCGCATGGCGATGCAGGCTTCATCTGAAGCTAGGGGGGCTGTGGCGGTGTTACGGACGCAGCAATATTTACTCCCCCAGCTTTAGCCCGGCTTCAACCGCGTTCCCAGCTAAAAACGCCGCTGCCGCAACGCGTTTACTGCCCGCTTTTTGTAGCTCAGTAATGCGTAGCGATCCGCTGCCACACGCGACGAGCAGCCCGTCTTTATCTGCCGCAAGCACCGTACCCGGCGCGCCACTGTCTTGGCTGATTGTGGCTTGCCAGATTTTCAGTGCCTGCCCGGCCAGTAAAGTTTGAGCCGAAGGAAACGGATTAAATGCACGAATCATTTGATCGAGTTCGACCGCTGATTTTTGCCAATTAATTTGCGACTCTTCTCTCTTTAGCTTATCCGCGTAAGTGACGCCAATTTCTGGCTGTACTTGGCGCGTTTGCTGAAGCCCAGGTAAATCTGCCAGTGCGGCTACAAGGGCCGCTGCGCCTTGCTCTGCCAGCTTATCGTGCAGGCTGGCGGTGGTGTCGTGTGCCTCAATGGGTGTGCGATGGATAGATAGCATATCGCCGGTATCTAGCCCCGCATCCATTTGCATAATGGTAATGCCTGTCTCGGTGTCCCCGGCTAAAATGGCCCGGTGAATAGGTGCCGCACCGCGCCAGCGCGGCAAGAGCGAGCCATGAATATTGAGGCAGCCCAGCTTAGGCAGATCAAGTACGGCTTGCGGCAAAATAATACCGTAAGCGGCTACAATCATCACGTCAGCGGCTATGGCTGCCAATGGGGCTTGTTGCTCAGGCGTACGTAGCTTTTCCGGCTGATAAACGTTGATACCATGCTGCTCTGCCAGCATTTTTACCGGAGATGCACTCAGCTTCATTCCGCGGCCAGCAGGGCGATCGGGTTGAGTTAAAACCAGAGCAATTTCATGCCCCGCCGCGATGAGTGCCTGTAAAGCACAAGCGGCAAAATCCGGCGTACCGGCAAAGATGATTTTCATTTTTTAAAAGCCACAGTGTGCGGCTATCCAGCCTGAGGGCCTGTCTGCGTGGCAACACGGCATCTCAGGCTTGAAAGCCACTAGGTGATGAGTTACATGGTTTTACGCTGATTTTTTTTAAGTTTTTGCACAATACGGCTCAGTTTTAATTTCGAGAGCTTTTCTACAAAGACTTTACCGTCCAGATGATCTAATTCATGCTGGATGCAAATAGCGAGTAAACCATCGGCGGCCAATTCAAAAACCTGGCCCTTGCTATCAAAGGCCCGGACCTTTACTCGCTCGGCGCGTTCTACTTCTTCGTAGATGCCGGGCACAGAAAGGCAGCCTTCTTCCCACATGGTTTTTCCATCCATCGTCATGATTTCAGGATTAATCAGCGCCATTAGGCTATTTTTCTCTTCAGAGATATCGATAACAACAACGCGCTCATGGACGTTGACTTGTGTTGCCGCTAAGCCGATCCCTGGAGCCGCGTACATGGTTTCACTCATGTCGCGAACTAGCTGCTGTAAGCGATCATCGAATACCGTAACAGGCTTTGCAATGGTGTAGAGCCTATCATCGGGGTAGTGCAGAATATTTAGAATGGCCATAGTAGTCTGTGCAAGTAAGAGCTGTGATTGCTACAAGCAATTTTCTTGCTAGTAGCTGTAAAATATGCAGTAATCAACATAAACATGTTCCGAAAAACTGATGTAAGCACTCGGCTAGCATCTTTTTCGGCGGAGAGAAATCGCCATCATGCGAAAAACAATTATATCGCTACTTTGGGCAAGCGTACTTTTATCTGGCACTGCAGTTGCAGATAGTCTTGCAATGCAGGATAACGCGCCTGATCGTTATGTGGTGGTAAAAGGCGATACGCTTTGGGGTATCTCAGGCCATTTTTTGAAGCAGCCGTGGCGTTGGCCAGAAATCTGGCAGCTTAATAAAACGGATATTAAAAACCCGCACTGGATTTATCCGGGTGATGTGGTCTTGCTTGATAAAAGCAGTGGCGAGCCGCGTCTGCGCTTGCTTAAGAACGAAAAAACAGCTTCGGGTTCTGCTTCTGGCAAGATGTCGCCGCGTATTCGATCGACTTCTTTAGGCGATGGTGCAACGCCTAGTATTCCCTTATCGGCAATCTCACCTTTTCTGAATAAACCCTTGGTGATCGATAGCGAAACCTTCGCTGCCGCGCCGCGTGTTGCTGCTGGCCCGGATGAGCGTGTGATTTTTGCCAGTGGCGATAAGGTCTATGCCGTTGGTTTAGTCGGTGAAGTAGGGGACAACTGGCAGGTATTCCGGGATGGCAAAAACTTAATCGATCCAGATGATCCGGATAGAAAACGAGTGATTGGCCATCAGGTGGAGTATTTGGGTGATGCCCGTTTAGAAGTCACAGGGGACGTAGCAACATTGCGTCTGACGTCTTCCAAAGAAGAAATTCTGGTGGGCAATCGTTTGATTCGCGCCAATGAAGCACCTTTTGTAAATTATGTGCCTCATGTGCCCGAGCAGCCGGTGAGCGGCCGGATTGTTTCTTCTTATGCCGGTGTGGCTGAAGCGGGCCCATTAACAACGGTAGTGATTAACCGTGGCTCAGAGCATGGTGTTGATGTGGGCAGCGTGTTTTTTAATTACAAAGCGGGCCGCTTAATTCGTAAAGAGAGCAGCAGCGAGCCTGATCGTTTCACTCCAATAGAAAAAAACGGTAATTTATTTATTTACCGTGTTTTCCCTGGCTTTGCTTATGGCCTAGTACTCGATAGCACACGAGCGGTGAATGTGGGTGACGAGGTGAAAACGCCTTGATGAGCGAGGATGAAGTGCGGCTTTGGCTGCGCTTCACCACGATTGCTAAAGTGGGGCCAAGAAAGCAGATTGCGCTCTTGACCCGCTTTAAAACGCCCGAAGCGGTGCTTGCTGCTACGCCAGCAGAGCTCGCTGAGGTGTTGAGCACGCCCGCATTAGATGCTTGGCTGGATGGCCTTGATATTGAAGAAACCATCCAGCAAACCCTCGCCTGGCAGCAAGAAGCAGGCAACACCTTGCTCTGCCTTGGTGATGCGGCTTATCCGCCCCGGCTTTTAGATTTACCTGATGCGCCAACCTTGTTGTACGTAAAAGGGCGCTTAGACTTATTAACCATGCCTGCGCTCTCTGTTGTGGGTAGCCGTAATGCCACCCCTCAGGGCCTAGACAATGCAGAGCAATTTGCCCGTTGCTTTAGTGAAGCTGGGTTGACCATTGTGAGTGGCCTTGCGGCAGGCATTGATGCTGCGGCACATCGCGGTGGATTGGCGGCAGCTTCGTCTACGATTGCCGTAGTTGGCACAGGTTTAGATCGGGTTTATCCCGCCAGTAACCGTGAATTAGCGCATCAGATTGCCAGCGATGGTGTCATTATTTCTGAGCTGGCTTTGGGTAGCCCACCTAAGGCTGATCATTTTCCAAGGCGGAACCGAATGATCGCCGCTCTGGGGTTGGGATGTTTGGTGGTAGAAGCCACTGTGGGCAGTGGCTCCTTGATAACCGCCAAACAGGCCGCAGATATAGGTAGAGAAGTGTTGGCGATTCCCGGCTCTATCCATTCACCATTGGCACGGGGGTGCCATCAGCTGATCAAGCAGGGCGCTAAATTAGTTGAGTCAGCAGAAGATGTTTTATCAGAGCTGAGCTGGACGAGTTCTGTGCAAGCACCAAGCAAGCAACGTGCATCAAAAAGCAGTCCTTTTTTACAAAATATGGGCTTCGATCCTGTGGATATTGAGACATTGTCACAGCGCAGCGGCTTGACGACAGACAGGCTATCCGCGATGCTGTTGACCTTGGAGCTTGAAGGTTGCATTGTCGCCCTGCCCGGTAGTCGCTATCAGCGGATTGCCTGAGTAGGGCGTAAGTATTTTGAGATTCCTTTTAAAGGAAGCACCCTTCTCGTTACTCCACTCGATTTCCTGCTATATCCATAGAGCTTATTTTTTTATCAATGGATAGGCAAAATGCCGTGAGATGCGCTGCCTTTAGCGATAGTCAGTGATGTGTTTTTTGTGATTTAAATCTTTGTAAAAACAAAGGTTTACCGACATAAACGGATGCACTGCTTGCTACTGGGACAGTCCTTTAATTTATATATAAACGTGCCGGGGACCCATGCCCGCAAATCTATTGATTGTCGAATCGCCGTCTAAGGCGAAAACGCTGCTGAAGTATCTTGGTAAGGATTTCCAGATCCTTGCTTCCTATGGTCACGTCCGTGGTTTGGTCAGAAAGGACGGCTCGGTAGATACCGAGAATGACTTCAAAATGAAGTACCAAGTCATCGAGCGCAATAAAAAACATGTCGATGCGCTGGTTGCTGCTGTAAAAGAATCGACTAACATCTTTCTGGCAACTGACCCGGATCGCGAAGGTGAAGCGATTTCCTGGCATATCATGGAAATCTTACGCTCTAAAAAGCTGCTGACGGCGAGTCGCACTTTTAAGCGCGTGGTGTTCCACGAAATTACCGAAACCGCCGTGTTGAATGCGGTGGCAAATCCACGCGATATCGACAACGATCTCGTGAATGCACAGCAAGCACGTAGCGCGCTGGATTATCTGGTTGGCTTTAATTTATCCCCGCTGCTTTGGCGCAAAGTGCGCTCTGGCCTATCGGCTGGCCGGGTACAAAGCCCGGCACTGCGCCTGATTTGCGAGCGTGAGATCGAGATTCGTGCGTTTACATCGCAAGAATACTGGTCGGTACACCTCGATACTCATCAAGGTCGCAGCAAATTTGGTGCAAAGCTCACCCAGTGGCAGGGCAAAAAGCTTGAGCAATTTGACATCCCGGATACGGGAACTCAAGAGAGTATTCTGAATGCGCTGAGCGGTCAGAGTGCTGAGATTCAATCGGTAGAAAAGAAAAAGAAATCGCGTAGTGCTGCTGCGCCATTTACAACGTCTACCTTGCAACAAGAAGCGGTTCGTAAGCTGGGTATGACTACTGATCGCGCCATGCGCACGGCTCAGCAGTTGTATGAAGGGATGAGTATCGGCGGCGAAACCGTCGGTTTGATTACCTATATGCGTACTGACTCGGTGGCCTTGGCCAACGATGCGCTGGATGAAATCCGTGCGTATATTGGCGAGAAATTTGAGAAAGAATACCTGCCTAATGCGCCGGTTGTTTTCAAAAATAAAGCCAAAAATGCCCAGGAAGCACACGAAGCGATTCGCCCAACTTCGATTTATCGCTCGCCAGATGAAGTGAAAGCCTACCTAACGGCCGATCAATTTAAGCTGTATCAAATGATCTGGAAGCGCACCTTAGCCAGCCAGATTGCTGCTGCCAAGTTTGATACCGTGGCGGTTGATATTGCTGTTGGCCCAGACGCCATCTTCCGCGCTACCGGCCAAACTCTGGTATTCCCCGGCTTTATTGCGGTTTACCAGGAAGATACCGATGATGAGGAAGAAGAAGACGAAGCGCGTCTGCCGGTACTGAATGTGGGTGACAAGCTGCCAGTAGATAAGCTATCTGGTGAGCAACACTTTACCCAGCCGCCACCGCGTTTTACTGAAGCGTCTTTGGTTAAATCTCTGGAAGAATTCGGTATTGGTCGCCCGTCTACTTACGCGTCGACCATTAAAACGCTGAAAGATCGCGAGTATGTGATTCTTGATAAAAAGCGTTTTACCCCGACCGATACCGGCGAAGTGGTGAATAAATTCCTGACTGAGCATTTTACCCAGTATGTGGATTACAACTTCACCGCCAAGCTAGAAGACAAGCTCGATGAGATTTCTACCGGTAAACGCGATTGGATTCCGGTGCTGGCTGATTTCTGGAAAGGCTTTCATAAGCAATGCGAAGAAAAAGCAGGCTTATCGCGTAAAGAAGTCACCCAGGAAGAAATGGACGAAGACTGTCCAAAATGTGGCGTGGCAAAGCTCGCGATTCGCTTAGGCAAGCGTGGCCGTTTTATTGGCTGCACCACGTATCCGGAATGCGATTACACCCGCAATCTGGGGGATGATGCCGATACCGCACCTACCGAGCCGGAAGTCGTACCGGATCGAACCTGCCCCAAATGCGAATCAGCATTGCATATCAAGGTAGGGCGTTATGGTAAGTTTATTGGCTGCTCGGCCTACCCGAAGTGTAAGCATATCGAGCCACTTGAAAAACCACGCGATACCGGTGTGGAGTGCCCGGAATGTAAAAAAGGTAGCCTGATCGAAAGAAAGAGTCGCTACGGCAAGCTCTTTTACTCGTGTAATACCTATCCGGATTGCAAATATGCCACTTGGAATCCACCGATTGCTGAGGCTTGCCCGCAATGTAAATGGCCAGTGATGACGATTAAAGTCACCAAGCGTCGGGGCACTGAGAAGGTTTGTCCGCAAAAAGAGTGTGGCTATGTTGAAGTAATTGAAGGACCCGCGCCAAAAGCTGAAAAAGCCGAGGCGGAGTAAGGTGTTGGGGTGGGCTTGATGCTCACCCTGAATACTTTTGTAGGGCGGGAATAACCCGCAGCTTAGTTTCAGAGCCCCCGGGTCAGCATTTCGGGGTGTTCTTCAAAAGAGGTTTGCCGTGCAGCGCAATGTATTATCTGATCCTGATTTCGAACTTCGGAGCGAGCTTGGGTTGTTGCAAACTTATTTTGAAGCTTTTGACAGCATGGTCGCCGCTTTGCTAGACACCGGCAGAGAAGGCATGCTGGATGCTTTACATATCTTGGCTGAAGCCTCTAAAAGCAGTGCGGCGTGTTTTTATTTAAATACGCCAGACAATCAGGCTGCGCATTTAGTGTCGGCCTGGCGGGATCCCGATACCCGTTTAGCTGACTTTACCCCTGATCCTTGCCGCTCTCTCGATTACAGCGCTTATCCCTTGCTGGCAGACACGCTGGCTGTAGGCATGGTGCTGAGTAAATCCCTTTTAGAATTACCCCTTGCTGAACAAATGTTGATGGCACAAATTGGCGTGCGTCAGCTGCTGTGTATTCCCTTGCTTGAGAAGGGGGAACCATTTGGTTTTCTGTGCTTTTTAAATGATACGGAAGTACAACGCAGCCGTAGTGAGTTAAGGCTTTTAGCCATGCTGAGCAATCATGTGGCTCAGGCTTTGGTGAAGCAGCGGGTTGAGCAAGAGCTGATGTGCAATCAGCAACGCTTACGTGCCTTGGTGGGCGTACTGCAAGATATGGTGTTTGAGTGTAATCAGCAGGGAGTGATTATCAGTGTATGGTCTGGCCACCCTGATTTGCCGTCCGCTGAAATGTTACAGGGGCGGGCAATTATCAGTGTACTGCCCTATGAGCTGGCATCTGAGCTGGTGCATTATTTGCCGCGTATTTTAAAAAATAAAGAAAGCGCCCAGTTTAATTGCACGGTACAAACGCCGAATGGCCCTGTTTATTTGCTTATACGGCTGCAGCCTGTGCAAGCGCCTAATGGGCAAAACCATGCGGTTGCTCTGGTGCATGATGTGACCGTACTGATGCTTGAAGATGCGCAGCGTAAAACCATGCTGGATACGCTGAACTTGCTTGAAGAGGCCGTGATTGATTTATCACCTACAGGCGAGTTGGTACGCACCACGCCTGCTTGGGCCAAATTACGCGCACTTGATTTACGAGAAGTTGCCAGCGATTTGGGCCAGCCCTTATTTGCTTGGGTTCATCCAAATGATGGTCTTGCAATGGTCGAGGCCTTATCAAAAATACTAAAAACCACAGAGCCTGTTACCCAGCGTTTCAGGCTGGTGCAAGCCAATGGCGAGCATATGTGGGTGGAGGCCAGGCTGATTGCCCACCGTACCCCTGATGGCTTGTTGTCTGCTATCCGTGGTGTGCTGCGTGATGTCACCATCACCCATTTAAACGAACAGCATATTACCCAGCTGGCGCTTTATGATTCGCTGACTAAATTGCCTAATCGCTTGATGCTCGATAGCGAAATTCATAGCGCGATTGATCGAGCACGGGTGGAAAACACCAAAGTGGCCCTGGGGTTTATCGATCTGGATCACTTTAAGCAAATCAATGATGCCTTTGGCCATCAGATTGGTGATGAATTACTGGTGAATGTGGCAAGGCAGCTGGCAGGCGTTTTGCGTGAAAATGACGTATTAGCACGCTGGGGCGGTGATGAGTTTGTGATTTTAATGCCCGATCTAACTGATTTAAACGTCATGAGAGAGCTTGCAGATCGCCTACGCACCGCAGCAAGGCAGGGGGTAACCATTGATGGCATGGAAACTCAGCCTACTATTTCGCTAGGATTTGCAGTTTTTCCCGACAACGCCGAATCGGGCGAAGAATTACTATCTGCCGCCGATCACACCATGTATCACGCCAAACATACTGGCCGGAACAATGTCTGCTTTTACAGCGATATTGTGCATTTAAAAGCACTTGGGCGTGAGCATGTGGCGATTCAATCGCGCCTTTCAACGGCGATTCGTAATAATCGTTTGCAAGTGTTTTATCAGCCGATTGTAGATGCCAGAACCGGGGAGGTGATCTCGGTTGAAGCGCTTGCACGTTGGCAGGACGAGCAAAGCGGCTGGATTAGCCCCGAGCTGTTTATCCCTATGGCCGAGAAAGTTGGTTTGATCCAGGAGCTGTCTGAGCTTGTGATTCAGCAAAGTTTTTCTAAATTACGCGAATGGCGTGATGCAGGTTTAACGCAAAAGCTGATGATTAATATCTCGCGTAGCCAGCTGTTTCAGCCGCAGTTTGTGACTCAGCTTAATGAAAGGCTGATGCAACACCGCTTGCGCGCCGAGGATGTGATTCTTGAAATCACTGAATCAGTGGCCCTCACCGATTACTCGCGCCAGCTGCGGCATTTACGCCAGCTGAACGCCTCTGGCTTTGAAATTGCGATTGATGATTTTGGCACCGGCTATTCATCGCTCTCCCAGCTGCATGAAATGCCGGCACAAATGATTAAAATTGATGTGTCTTTTGCCCTGCGTCTGCACACTGAAGATGGCCGCCGGATTATGCAAGCTATCGTGCAACTTGGCTTAGGGCTTGGGCTGGAAATTGTGGTGGAAGGCGTTGAAAACCTTGAAACGGCGCGCTTTTTACAGGGCTTAGGCGTGCAACGGATGCAAGGCTTCTACTTTAGCGAAGCCGTGCCTAGCGGTGTGGCCGAGCTTTGGATGAGGTTGGGTTTGCAGGCAAAGATTTAGAGCTTGCAAGGTGATTGATTTGCATAACCGCTGTATTTTATATCGTGAATTTGGCAAACCGCTTGATGTTTTAAATCTTGAAACCGAAGCGATTACACTTCTTCGCGCGGGTGAAATTAGGGCGGAAATGAAATTAGCCCCGATTAACCCTTCTGATTTAATCCCTATTTACGGCCATTACGCACACCGAATTGCTTTGCCACAGATTGTGGGCTACGAAGGTGTGGCCGAGATTTGTGAAGTAGGGCAGGGAGTGAGTGCTTCCTTGCTCGGCCAGCGTATTTTGCCACTTAGGGGCGAGGGGACATGGCAGCAGTTGATTACTCTGCCCGCAGCAAATGCTGTATTTATCCCCGATGAAATCAGCGATATCGCCGCTGCCCAGCTTTATATTAATCCCCTGACTGCATGGCTTATTTGCCATGAAGAATTCAAGTTGAAGGCTGGGGGTATATTGATTGTGAATGCGGCTAATTCAGCTATTGGTAAAATATTTGCGCAATTATGCCAGCAATTAGGCGTAAAAATGATTGCCGTAGTGCGCCGGCCTCAGCCTGCTTTATTAGATCTAGGTGCATGGGCCGTGATTGATTCTGCAAAAGAAAAAGTGCTTGAGCAGGTATTAAAACTAAGCGAGGGGAAAGGCGCTGATTATGCTATTGATTTAATTGGTGGCCTGCAAGGCACCGAATTGGCGAGCTCGCTAGCGGAGCAAGGGCAGTTTTTGGTATTAGGTTTACTCTCCGGCCAAACCGTCGATTGGCCCTATATCCATACGCATTTAAAAATAAAATCCAGCATGTTTCATTTGCGAATGTGGAATACAAAAGTTAGCAAAGATCAATGGCATAGGGTATTGAATCATGTCATTGCATTAGTTAAAAATAAGCAGCTGCTTTTGCAAGAAAAAGGCGATATTTTTGTAATGGACGATTTTCAATTGGCGATTCAAGCCTGCCAACGCGGTGAGCGTAAGGTGTTTTTATCGTCTTAAGTGCTTGTGATCAGTTTGAAAATAAAACATCGTGGTTGAAAAATACAACGATGCATTAAGTGCTTTTATATAAGTGATCCTACCTTTTTAAATTATGCGTTTTTCTTAGGGTGTGAAACGACGAAGTCGTTGCGCACCAAGGGCCGGTGCGCAAGAAAAGCGCTTGCACACCCTAAGAAAATACATGCTTTTGCATTTTAATAATGCTTGATAAGTTATGCCTAACTACCTACAGCCTTATTCTTTTGAAAAAAGCCGTCCCTTGTTGAGTAAGGGACGGCTTTTTTATCGAATACTGTGTTTAAGCTGCTGACCTTGATTTGCGATTAAGTAGCCGCCCAATCCCGTTCCGATGATGCTAAGTAGCAAAAGATAATAGCTGGGGGCCAGCACATCGTATTTAATCCAGAAGGATAAAATAACCGGCGTTAGGCCCCCAGCAAAGGCATAGGCCACATTATAAGAAAAAGATAAACCGCTAAAGCGAATGGCTGCGGGGAAGGCTTTAATCATCAAGAGCGGCACTGCGCCAACAATCCCCACGGTAAATCCCATTAGCGGGTAGAGCAGGGCGAGCTGGCTCGTGTCATGGCTCATGGTGTGATAAAACGCGTAGCTGCTGCTGCCTAGCAAGATGCTGCCGATCAGAATCGTCAGGCCAGTGCCTAGTTTGTCTGCTGCCCAGCCCGCCACCACACAACCCAAACTTAGCGCCACGATGGCATAGCAATTAGCCCTTAAGGCATCAACGGGCAATACCGCGAATTGTTTTTGTAAATAAGCCGGCGTCATCAAAATAGCGACCACAATTGCCACCGCAAGTAAAAAGGTGGCCAGCATAGAAATAGCAATGCTGAGGCGATGATCTCGCAGCACTTGCTTTAGCGGTAGCTCGGTCGCCAGATGTTTTTTGGCTTGCAGCTCTAAAAAAACCGGCGTTTCATGCAGCCATTTGCGTAAATACATGGCTACCAAGCCAAATACACCGCCAATTAAGAAAGGCACACGCCAGGCCCATGCTTCTAGCTCGGCTGGGCTAAACAGGCTATTCATCGTCATGGCGATCAATGCACCTAATAAAATGCCCAGCGTCAGGCCCGAGGTAATTAAGCTGCAAGCTAGGCCTGTATGGCGTTCGGGCGCATGTTCGGCCACAAACACCCAAGCCCCGGGTACTTCGCCACCAATCGCTGCGCCTTGTAAAATACGTAAGGCCAGCAAACAGATGGGGGCCCAGATACCGATTTGCTGATAGGTGGGCAGTAAGCCAATCATCAGCGTGGGCAAGGCCATCATCATAATACTGAGGGTGAACATTTTTTTGCGCCCAAGCAAATCACCAAAATGCGCCATCGCAATGCCACCCAGCGGGCGGGCCAGATAGCCTGCGGCAAAAATACTAAAGGTCTGAACCTGCCTGAGTGCATCGGGCATATCAGGCGGAAAGAAAAGCTTGCCTAAAACAACAGTGAAAAATACAAAAATAATAAAATCGTAAAACTCTAAGGCACCACCAAGTGATGCCAAGCCCAAGGTTTTGTAGTCTCCCCTATTTAAAGGCCGAGCCGCGAAGGTGTTTCCCTGCTGGATTGGATCTCTCATTCATATTCTCTTATGTAGCTGATTTGACAGAAAACTTCGGCTTTTATCGAGATTACTGGAGGCAATAAGTACAAGCAAGGTTTATTGTAAGCGAGCGAGGTGTTTAACCGTAGCTATCGAGGATTAGATTGGGGGAATAAGCTTGCTCACTTGGGCTATCGTTTATTTGCCTGATATCTAGTGTAACGCCAAAGAAAAATCGCCCCGACCCGTAATTTTTTTGATTGATGCTGAATCCATTTTGAATTTTGCCGACTCTAGTAGAGGTCATCCATTTCAAACTAGGAATTCACCATGTTCTTCATCAAACGCAATCTTCCCCTCTGGGAACGCGTTCTTCGTATCGCACTTGGCTTAGTCATCGGCTGGGCTGTTTGGGCGGAGCTGACTGCCGGTATTGTCAGCTGGCTCGCAGGGGCAACAGCCGCCACGATGATACTTACTGCCTTTGTGGGATTTTGCCCGGCCTGCGCGCTCGTTGGCCGCCGCTACTTGGAAAAATAAACATGATCCATGCCAGAGTACAATTGATTGAAGCCGCCCGCTTGGGTGACTCGGAAGCGATTGCAGATTTGCTTACCGCTTGCCAGCCCGACTTAAAACGCTTTGCCCGTCGCACTTGCTCAAGCACCGAGGACGCCGAAGATGCGGTGCAGATTGCGCTTTGGCAGCTTTATCGCCAGATTGGTGCGTTGCGCACCGTGGCCACGTTTGCGAGCTGGTTGTTTCGCATTGTAGAGCGCGAGTGCTATCGCCTGTTTCGCCGCCAAAAATATGCCGAATCGCTGGACGAGCTGGCACCACATGACATGCCTCATTCACCGCTTGTCCCCACCGATCTGAGGATGGATTTAACCCGTGCATTGCAACAGCTCACCCCAATTTATCGCGAGGTTTTGCTGCTGCGCGATGTACACGAGCTGACCGCACCCGAGGTAGCCGCCGAACTGGGCCTGAGCCTGGAAGCAGTCAAAAGCCGCTTGCACCGTGCCAGAGCTCAGGTGCGGGAGCAACTTCTGGCTAGTGGTTATTGGTTGAAAGATGATGCGGTATTAGTTGGGGAATGAATGGTGTTTTTAGGCAAAGCACGGGTATAAATCCGTGCTTTGTTTTTTTTATCCATACTTAAGGTAACAACGCCACCTCCACAATTATTGGAGCATATTAATTGTCGAATTCAATAATTCAGGGGGTCTCAGAGGGAATCGTGGGGCGTTGAAAGCGAGGAAGACTTTTCCGTGAGGATTACGTATCTCTTTTTTTAAAACGGCGATGGCTTTGCGAGCTTCGTCTAATGCGTCTTGAACACTGTTAGCCAAGCCACAATCAAACTCGCCTTCATCTTTGCGTATCGACCATGCGAAACCACCTCGGTATTTATCTTCATTTGCATCAATTTCTATTTCATACCCTAGATGGGTTTCTTCATAGGGCCATGTTGTTACGTTACTCATTTTGTCACCATTTTGTTATCAGTTACATATCAGTTACATATTTGGATAAAAGGGGCTGCTTCATACACAGGGATAAAGATTGTTGTAATGATTTACTCTTCTTTGCAATCCTTTAATTTTTCCCTAAGCCATGCCGAACCACCTAGTTTCTTAAAACGCACCGCCTCTTCGGGTGTAACTCGTACGGAGACTACAGCCGTTAATGGGCTTGTACTTAATGGTTTTCTACCGGCCCCGAGTCGCAACCCTCCTCTTTTTTTTACCATTGTCATGTTCACACCATCACTTGTAATCTGTTTTTAATGATTATGTATAAACAAAATCAAAATATCAAATTTACATGACAAAGGGACATTTGAGTGATATTTTGTCACACGTTTGACCCAGTTGGAATTGAAATGAAAACGCAACAAGAAGACCTTGCCTTGCTGAAGGCGGTCTTGGAAATATACGACCAGAAATACATTGCTAGCTATCTTAACCAAATTGCACCGGGCAACGACCGTTGCCGTGAAACGATCAATCGCTGGATGAATGGTAAGGCTGTACCGCGATTAATTCATCATGAATATGAAGCTTTACAGGCATTGTTGCCTAAGCGTCCAGCGCATTATCAACGAGCTGATTTTGATTTTATTGATTTATTTGCTGGGATCGGCGGCATTCGCCGTGGTTTTGAAGAGGCTGGTGGGCGCTGCGTATTGACCAGTGAATGGAATGAGTATTCTGTTAAAACATATAAAGCGAATCACTATGCAGATCCAATTCATCGTTTTAACGATGATATTCGTAGAATCACGTTGAGTGATAAAGCGGATGCCACTGATGATGAAGTGATTCAAAATATTAATCGGATGGTTCCAGATCATGATGTATTGCTGGCTGGTTTTCCATGCCAGCCATTTTCGATAGCAGGCGTTTCTAAAAAGAATTCTCTTGGTCGAGCCCATGGTTTTGAGTGCAAAACGCAAGGCACTTTATTCTTTGATGTGGCTAAAATTTTAGAAGTTAAACGGCCTGTGGCTTTCTTGCTGGAAAATGTCAAAAATCTAAAAAGTCATGATAAAGGCAAGACGTTTAAAGTCATCATGGAAGCATTGGATGAGCTGGGCTATTGGGTGGCTGATGCTGAATATGAAGGGGTATCAGACCCTAAAGTAATTGATGGCCAGCACTTTGTCCCTCAGCACCGAGAAAGGATTGCACTAGTTGGTTTTCGTAAGGATTTGAATAGTCATAATGGCTTCACCTTGCGTGATATTCGCCAGTATTTTCCAAAAAAGAAACTTGTATTGGGGGATATTCTGGAAGCAAAGGTGGATAACAAATATATCCTGACCGAGAAACTTTGGGAGTATCTGTTTAATTATTCAATTAAGCATAAAGCAAAGGGTAATGGTTTTGGTTATGGCTTAGTGGGCGAACAAGATATCACGCGGACACTTTCTGCCCGTTATTACAAAGACGGTTCGGAAATTCTAATTGATCGAGGTTTTGATGTTCACAAAGACTTCCACGATCCACTTAATGTGAAATATCGGCCACGTCGCTTGACGCCTCGCGAGTGTGCTCGATTAATGGGATATGACAGTCCTAGTAGTGATGACTTCCAAATTCCTGTTTCCGACACTCAAGCCTATAAACAGTTTGGTAACTCGGTAGTGGTGCCGGTATTCGCTGCTGTGGCTCAGCTGATGAAGCCGCGGATTATTGCAGCAATTGCAGCTAAGCATGAGCAACTTAGGCTAAATATTGATGGGGTAAGGGATGAAACCCCTTCAAGTGTGGATCATTTTGTTCTGACACCATAATGATCATTGGGCTGCATGCTGTCATTTCATTCTGGTGGCATGCAGTATTTAAACTATTGAGAGATCACGTGTTTCGACGTGCTTGTATAAAGTGTAGATGGCTTTAGTAATGTCGTTCACTCTCCACTGGGCTCGGCGTTTGTTTTTTGATGGATCTGACGGAACATATTTAGGAGCAGGATCTAGAAAGATAACGCCACTGTCGATTGCGTTCAGTAAATGTTCTGCAGAAGTTTCACGACACCAGAGCACAACTGGAGCAAAGGTCACTTGATAGGCAAATCTTGCACTGACTTCATCCGGATTTGGGTTGTCTATTTTTTTCGCCGAAAGATAGACCACTTCATTGTGTTTAACACCCCAGTTATTCATTAGGCGTTCTAAGCTCCAGCCTGCAGCAATAAAACCCTCGTCATCGATGAGTACTACTTCAACAGCATCCATTTTAGAGGTGAGTGATGTTGCTGGGTTGTAGGAGAAAAATTGTTTTTCTCCCGTTGCATCACGTACCCAGTCTGGTTTTGATATATCAGAACCGTCCTTTTTTTCTATTCGGTATTCACGCACCTTTAGTGTCAAGCCAGAGCTGCTGCATCGCTCATTTGAACGGTGTAAGCCAGTCAGTCGATATTCACCAGAAGTGCCTTTGTCATTACCATATCGTTTCATAAAGTCATTAAAACTTTCAGCATAGAGTCCAAAATCGGGTTCTGGAGTAAAGAGGGTTACTTTAACCTTGGTGTGAGTTTTCAGCTCAATACCATAAAGATCACCCTCTCTATCCGAATTGGGCGCGATATCCAGTGCATGTTCGAGCGTATAGCCACAAACTTGGGTGCCAATAAACGGAAGCGTTTGTCCGAAGGAGTCCAAGCGGCAACCTTTCATGGGACGGGATACTATTTTGCTCAGTTGCTGAAATAAGCTGGCGCTAAAGTCAAAATCAATTTGTAGTAATTTGCAAGCCTTGGATCCATCCAGTCCTGGTAATGCAGCAATTTCTTCGATGAGTGCATCTGATAAATCAATAAACATCAGTGCTACACAGGCTCCACCGGGCAGGCAGCCAAGAACCAATAGGCGTTTCTTCTTAGGGTTTTCTTTCGTATAAGCAATAGATAAGGACTGCGGTATTGTATTTTCAATAGTTTGAAAGCCGGATAGGCGGGCTTCAGGGTATTGAGGATAAATAATGGCTTTAACATTTTTAGCTTTAATTAAACTTCCATCACTTTTGACCCATGAAAAGTCATTAAACACCGCTTCAGGAATATTCGTTCCCGGTTTGGAACTATTTTTTGTAAGACTGGTACTTGACCCGCGTTCCGCTAAGGTCAGGCCAAAATTGTTGTAGAGCGAACTAAAACTACGTGCCCAGTAGAGTTGATTTTTATCATTGGCATTTTTAGGGAGTATTTTTAAAAATGCTTTATTAGCCTTTAGCTCGCTTAGCTGCTTAATAATAGTGGCGAGGTCATTCGCGGTATGTTCAAAACCAGATGGGGATTGGGTCATTTTTCATTCATCTTGTTATTGTTTTAATGGTGCTAATTGTAATTTAAAAGACCATTAATCGTAAGTTTTGTTTGTGTTTATTCCTGTTTTTACTGACAAATATAAATAATTAGGCTTGAAAAAGCTGATTGGTATAAATGGAGTGTTATGAGAATTGGTCCTACGACGGCGTGGTTTAATGAATACTAATTACGGCAACAACTCCACCTTCACCTGCCTGCTGTCGCTCCTGCCCTGATCGTCCACCACGCTGAGCTGATGCCAGCCACCCGCTTGTGGCCGCCATGCTAGGCCGCTGGCTTTGGCGCTGCCCAGATAAATCTGATTATCAAACCAGTAAAGCTGCTCGCTACTGGCTGCGGCTTGCAGGGCGATGGTTTCGTCGGGTTTGGACAGGCGCAGGGTGTAGCTGAGGCCTGCCAGTGGCGAGCTGATTTTGGGTGCGTCCCCAAGGCTGGCCATGCCGCTGCAATCAATATGCGGTGGTTTGCGGCGGGGGACGCCTGCTTCTTTAAACAGCCTTGCCATATCGCTGCTCCAGAATTCAAATACTTCTGTTTTTGTATGGGCATCGTAAGGCGGGCAGACGGCGAGGCCGCTGCGGGTGTCGATGTGTACCGGTTGATGCAGGCTGCTGACGCGGATGGGGGATTTGCCGGGGATAAACCATGTGCTGCTTTGCTGCGGGCAAAAAGCATTGGGTAAATCGCCGCTGGCGGTGCAGATATTGATGCGTTTTAAGCCCATAGGCGGGTTGCGTGGCAGCGGCTTATCGGCGGGTTTGGCTAAGGCCAGCGCGTCGCTGATGCGAAAGAACAGCGGGGCTGCGGCTTCCAGCCCGATAAGCGCTGGATTGCCTTGCCCATCAAAATTGCCCAGCCAAACCACCAGCACATAGGGGCCAACTACGCCTGCTGTCCAGGCATCGCGAAAGCCCCAAGAGGTGCCGGTTTTAAACGCCACAGGCCAGGCATTGCTGCCGCCGTCTGGCCGCGGATTTTTGCTCAGCATATCCAGCGCCAGCCAGCTGGCTTCTGGGCTAAGCAAGACTTCGCCATCTGCTCGCGGGCTTTTGCTTAGTTTACTTAGCGCCCTCCCACTAGCTTCTGGGCTAAATAAAACTTCACCGCGTGGCTTGGGGTTTTCTTTCAGATAGCGCAGCGGTTTTAAGCGGCCCTCATTCATCAGCATGGTGTAAAGCCCGGCCAGCTCGACCATGCTGACTTCTCCGCCGCCCAGCACCAGCGCCAGCCCGTAGTGATTTTCTGATTTCAGCTTACTAATGCCTGCCAGCTGCAAAAAATCGTAAAAGCTGGGGTTTTTAAGCTGGCTGGCCAGCCACACGGCGGGGATATTGCGGCTTTTGATTAGCGCTTCGGTAGCGCTGAGCGGGCCGACAAAGCGGCCGTCGAAGTTTTCTGGCTGATAGGGGCCAAAGGCGCTGGGCGTGTCGCGCAAAATACTTTGCGGGTGAATCACGCCCTGATCCAGCCCCAGCGCGTAAATAAACGGTTTTAAAGTGGAGCCTGGTGAGCGTTTTGCCTCGGTGCCATTCACCTGCCCGGCAATGCTGGCGTTGAAATAATCCGCTGAGCCAACCAAGGCGCGTACCGATTGATCCCGCGTATCGACCAGCATGGCGCTGGCGTTCACAATGCCGCGCGTACTGCTTTGCGCCAGATATTGGCGGATTTGTTTTTCCATTAGGGTTTGTAATTGCAGATCAAGCGTGGTGTTCAGCGTGCTTTGCTGTGGCGTATCGGCCAGCCTTTGTTCTACCCAGTGCGGCGCACGAAACGGCAGTTGTTCAAGGCGCTTTACCGGCAGCGGCAGGGTCATCAGGCGGATTTGCTCTGGACTCACGGTGTAGCGCTGTTGCCAGCGTTGCCACAATCGCTGGCGGGCATCGGTAAGCGATGCGCCGCTGCCCAAACGCTGATTTGGCTGCTGCGGAATCACCGCCAGCGTTAGGCTTTCTGGCAGAGTGAGCGCTTTGGCGGGCTTGCCAAAATAGGAAAGGCTGGCCGCCGCCGCGCCTTCAATATTTCTGCCGTAGGGGGCGAGGTTTAAATAGGCCTCTAAAATATCGTGCTTGCTATAACGCGCTTCTAGCCACAGCGCCAAGCCAATTTGCCTGAGCTTGCCGCTGGGGCTTTTTGTATTGAGCCGATATTTAAGCCGCGCCAATTGCATGGTCAGCGTAGAAGCCCCTTGCTTGGCCCCGCCGCCATAGGTGGCCGTGATGGCGCGAAGCAGCGAGATGGGGTTGATGCCGGGGTGGTAGTAAAACCAGCGGTCTTCCTGCAATTTAAGCGCGTCTATCAGCGTGGGGGAGAACTCCTCCAGCGGCAGCCACAGCCGGTAGCGCTGATCGGGGGCAAGGGTTAGCCGCAGCAACTTACCATCTTGAGCCAGCACGGCAGTCGATCCCGCAACGGCCAGCGATTCATGCGGCCACAGGCGAATCAACACCAGCGGGCTAAGGATCAGCAGGGTAAGGATGAAGCGTTTGAAGAGCCGATGTTTCAACAAGCGGTGTTTCCTGCTTTAAAGACCTAGCCGATTAGCGAGATTATCTAGCTAGCTTTGCTAGAGAGCTAAACCTTGAACCACAGAGTAAAAGGAGGACACAGAGTGCCACAGAGAAAACTTAAGCTCTCCCTTGTTTTTCTCTGTGGGACTCTGTGCTCTCTGTGTTCTCTGTGGTTTAAGATTTTGCAACTTGTGAAGTTGAAGCAACTTTTTCATCAGAAAGCTTAAGGTTTGCGTTCTACCTGCCCTCTGTGTCTACAGAACTTTTCCGCAGTGGATTTGCAAATCAACCACTCGTAACTCGAACCTGCCCAGCGCATAGATTGTTGATTTCTTCCAGCAGTGCTGTGGTTTTGTCCTGGGCGAGTTGCAGTTGTAAATAGGCTTCGATATTGCTGTAGTGCACGCCTAAGACGAGGCCTTCGTTTTGGGCGACAAAGCGGCGGATGCGGCCTTCGTCGGCGAAGGGTAGGGCGATTTCGATATTGTTTTGGGCGACGCTGATGATGTATTCAGCATCCAGCAGGGCGGTGGCGATGGCGTCGGTGTAGGCGCGGGTTAAGCCGCCAGCGCCCAGCTTTATACCGCCAAAATAGCGCACCACCACGCCTAATACGCCTTCTAAATGTTTGTGCTGCAAGACATTCATAATCGGCTTGGCCGCTGTGCCGGATGGCTCACCATCATCATTCATTCCTGATTCACCGCCGGCGAGCAGCGCCCAGCAAACATGCCGCGCCTCGGGGTGTTGCTTCCAATATCCATCGACCAAGGCCAATGCCTCAGCGCGGCCACTCACGGGGTGAATATGGGCAATAAAACGGCTTTTTTTAATGATGATTTCTGCGGAAACGGCAGTGGCAAGGGATGTAGTCATGGGGTGATTTTAACAGGGGCAGGAGGGGAAGCACGGTGCTAAATCTTGAACCACAAAGAACACAGAGGGCCACAGAGTTGCACAGAGAAAGCCGTCATCCTTGCGTACCCAACGGGATGGTTGATATGTAAGCCCGTGGCTTTCCCCGTGTTTCAATATTCAGGGTTATTTGAGTTAGAAAGCGGCGGGTTACACCCGCCCTACCTTTATTTGAAACTGCCTGGGTGCACAAACCTTGAACCAGAACACAGAGAAAAATCCAAGTCATTATCGATTTTCTCTGTGAAACTCTGTGTCCTCCGTGTTCTCTGTGGTTCAAGATTTGGGTTTTTTTACTCCCCAGAAAAGCCGTCATATCAAGGCTTCACAATCTCCAGTTTCCCTGCTACGCCACGGCCTTGTTGTTTGCTGTACATGCCTTCCGCGTAAGGTGCAGGGCTGGTAAATACACCGGCGTGGGTGGCGCGCAGGCGGTAGACGAAGGTGGCGGCGTCTTTGCTGATGCTGCCGTAGAGCACGATTCTGTCATCCCGCATATCGAGGTAATCCGGCCGCCAGTTGGATTGTTTTTCACCCAGCGGCGCTTGCCATGCCGGGCGTTGTGGCGCTTCTCCTTCACCTTCGCCTTCTCCCTCGATCACTTCTGGCGTTTCTTCTTTAGGCGATGGCACGATTTCTACGCCGCCGGGAAGCAGCTCGACAATCGCCATTTGTGAGGCGGCCTGATCTGCGCGCAGGCGCAGGCGGACTAAAAACTCTTCGCCTATCTTCACCTTGCTGATCACTTTACCAGCCAGATCAGTGTATTCACGGATCACTTCCACGCCCTGTTTAATGGCGGCGCTAGGCGGGGTTTTATCAAAGCCCGATTCGCTGAGTAGATAAAAGCCGGGCAGTGCGCCTTCTTTACCGAAGCGAGCGCGGTGGGCGCTAGGGGATAGTGCGGCGCTGTTTTCCAGCCTACTGACCTTGCCGCTTTTATCCACTTCGGCCAGCGTAAATGTACCCGCATTGCCTCCATAGGCTTCCAGACCCAGCATCAGATAGGCCGCCGATAAGGAATGGTAGTTTTGGCTGCTGATGGCCTTGCCCAATTCGCTCAACTCGTTGGCGGGCACGCTGCCCAGCTGCTCTTTAAAGTGGCGAGCCAGCAAATACAGGCGCTGGGCGTCGTGTACGGTAGGGTCGTAATAGGTTTCGGCCTGATTATTCTTGCCGATCAAGCGCCATGGCACGGCTTTAAATAATTTATTCGCCAAGGCATCCTGTTTAAGCAGCTTATAGCTGGCGGCTAAATAGGCGGCAGTCAGGTCTTGCTGCCAGGTCTTGGCGTGATGCGCATCCAGCTCCTGTTGCAAGGAGGCGATCATGCCGCTGGTCATTGTGCCTTGGCGGCTTAAGAGGTAAATCGCGTAAGCACGCTCTCTGGCCTCGGCCAGATTTTGGCTGCTGCCTGTGGCCAGTTGCTCCAGCCAGGCATTGCTTCTGGCCAGCATATCGCGGCTAACCGGCAGGCCGCGCTCTGAGGCTTCCAGCAGATAATGTACGGCGTAGACCGATGCAAAGCGCGAGACATCAGGATTGCTGGCCCATAGGCCAAAGCTGCCGTCGTCATTTTGCCGCTCGGCAAGGATCTGGATCAGCTTGCTGAACGCAGCCTGCGTTTTGGCTCTGTCCAGATTAGGCAGCAGTAGGGCGGGGAAGCCCTTGCTAATCACCTGCTCGGTGCAGCTATAGCCGTAGCCATCCAGATAGCTGGCCAAACCCTGAGCCCAAACCAGCGGCGAGCCTGCCACGCCAGCGATCACCTTGCGGTGCTCGTTAAATAGCACACGGCTCAGTGCGACTTCCTCGCTGCTCTTATCAAATCGCCCGACAGTTAGCTTGGTGGAATAAGGCACGGCAGGGCGGATGCTGACGGCGTCTCGGGCAATGCCTTGCTTACCACCGCTGCTGGCCGTAAAGCGCAGCGAGCCAGAGCCGAGCACTGCGTTGGCTTTAAGGCGGAACTCTGCATTGGCCTCGCGCTGTCCGTCTATGCTCAGGTTTTGCAGCGCTGGCGAGATCAGCGTAAAGGCGGCATCGGCGTCCAGCTTCAGTTGCACCGAGGCCTTGCCCAGTGCGCGCAGATTATTAAACACACCCACGCTGACGGTGAATTCGTCGCCGGGCGCCAGTGCATAAGGCACGTTCGGGCTAAGAATTAAATCGCCACGCACCTGCGTGCCGCCTTCAAAGACGCCGATTTTATCCGCCGTTACCGCCACGGCCATCAGCCGCAATTTGCCGTTAAAAGTATCCGGCACGGTATAGCTCAGCGTTTTGCCCTGCGGCCCCACGTCGATCAGCCCCGACCACCACGCCACCGCGCTCTGGCGTTTACGTTTAAATGGATTAAGGTGTTTGCCCAGCGCCCCAGCAGCGTCCCCTCCCGGCGCTGCACCCTGCATCAGGCGTGAAAACTCCGGCAGGATCAGGTCTAGAATCTGGCTGGTGCGTACATCTAAGGCGCGTTTCTGGAAGAAAAAATCCAGTGGTTGCGGCGTTTTATAACGCGCCACTTGCAAGATGCCTTCGTCCACCGCAAACACCACCACGCGGGCTTCCTGATTGCTGCTTACTTTAAGCTCCAGCTTTTGCCCCGGTTTTACTTCCCTGGCGTTGGCGATTTTTACATCCAGCCGCCTTGCGTCTAAATTCACCGCAAACGGCACTACGCCGTAGGAAAGCGGGCTCATATAGACTTCATCGCTGCTTGGGCTGCGGATAAATTGCACCGAGATATAACCATTGCCTTCAAAATCTTTAGGCAGGGTAATTTTTTGTACCGAACTGGTGGTATCGCTCTTAAACCAAACGTGGCTATAGACCTTATCTCGCTCGATGGTGATCAGCCCCGCGCCGGTATAGGGCGCGCGGATATTGATCTCGATCTCGTCGCCGGGCTTGTAGTCTTTCTTGTTGAGGGTGAGCTGCAGCTCGGCATTGCGCTCTAAGGAGCGGGCAATATTGGCTGCACCCACCACGGTGTATTCGATACGGTTTAGCTCCGCGCCATCCGGCCCCCTCACTACCAGCGCAAAATCACCCGGCTCGGCGGTTGGCAGCGTTAGATTGCTGCCGCTGGCAGGCAGGCTGAGTGGCTTGCTATCGCGATTAATTTCTTTTTTGCGCGATTGATATTTGTAAGTTTCATCGGGTTGTTTCACTAGCACCGACACATATTTTCGCTCTACCCAGCTAAGGGTGAGCTGCTCTGCGGCTATGGGTTTAAGGTTGGGCGCAATCGCCAGCCAGTGCGCGGCACGCTTGGCATTGCGCTGGATATAGCCCAGCTCGCCATCGCTTTTTACTCCGACTAAATAGGGGGCGGATGAAACCAGCACGGCACTTTCCGCCGCCACACCGCGGCCAGAGCCGGATTCAAAAGCGCGGGCAGTTAAATGCAGCTGATAGGTAGAGCGGGCAAAGCGCGCAAGATTCAGCGTCAGCTCGGCGTCCCCCTGATCATTGCTGGTAGCCGATGGTAGCGCGTCTCTAAATGGCTCTTTTAGCTGGCCCGCTTCGCTAAAGCGATATTGGGCATAGGCTGCAAAGGCGGGCACGCTGGGCGTTAAGATCATTTCGCCTTCTACACGCCGCCCACCGGCCGGGCTGCCAAACAGATGCATGACTTTTACATTGGCCTTGATGTCTTCGGGTTTAATCCAGCCTTCCACCGGCGCATTGCTCAGCGTGGCGTTTACCTTCATGCGGTCGGGTTCAAACTCTTTGATTTTGATGCTGCCGCTGCCTATTTGTTCACCGCGCTCTTTGCCTTTGACCAGATAAACGCCGATTTGGTAATCGCCGCTGGGCGAGGTTTCGCTGCTGGCAAAATCAACGCTATCAAAACCGCTGGCGGATAGCTTGATTTTGTCCTTTTTAACCGTCTGCCCGCGTGGGTCGGTGATTTCTATTTCCAGCGGCAAGCCTACTAAAGAGCCTGCCCAGTTAGCGGTGCGGGTAATACTGTGGATATGGGCTGTTTCGCCGGGGCGGTACATGCCTCGGTCTGAAAACACAAAGCTGCTGAGCTGCTGAGCCGATACGGCATTGGCTACGCCGCCAATATCAAAGCGCGACAGATTCAGCTGCCTGTCGTAGCGGTTTATCGGCAGAAACGACACATCCTCCCCAAGTTTCACCAGATACATCAGCGGCGCTTTTTCACGGGCTAAATCTTTAAGCGCAGGGAAATGGGCGCGGCCTAGTGCATCGGTCTGGCTGCTGGCAACGGTTTGCCCGTTGCGGCCGATGACTTCTACCGTGGCCGCAGCAACGGCTTCGCCACTGGAGATCGATTGCACAAAAACATCGTTGCTATTGTCCACCGCTGTTTTGGCCAGTACGCCTAAATCAGACACCAGAATAAAGCGGCTATCGCTAGGCTCATCTTGGCGGTTTTTAGGCGCTTTAGGATCAAAAGGCGTGAGTTTCAGCATAAATACGCCACGACGGTTCCCGGTTTTATCTGCCAAATAGCGGGTCAGATCGATACTGTCGTAATAAGGCTTGCCGGGGTCGGTGGCTGGCAGGGTGCGCTCTTCGGTAAAGCGCTCTACCAGGGTGTCTAAATACTGATCAGCAATTTCAGGCTTGGCAAAGTTGCCATTATTCTGGTCGACTAAATGATGCAGCTGATTAGGCAGCAAGCGGCCCACTTCGATGCGAACGCCGCTGAGGCCACGCGCTACAAAAGCCACTTTTTTATCCGACGCCATAGAAAGCAGCGCGCCATTAGATAATAGCTTGATGGCCTTGGGATAAGGCGCAACCTGAAACACCTGCGTCATCACCTTGCCAGATTGATAGCCACCAAAGGCCTGCACACCGGCATCCACTTGTAAAAACACCGAGCGGCCAACGGGGGCAGAGAATTTCCAGCTATGTTGCGTGCCGTATTCTTCCTCTCCCGGCAGCGCTTTCAGCGGCAGGGCGTTGGTGAGTACGGCCTGCCCAACTTGGCTGGCCCCCCATTGATATACGCCGCGCTGATCTTCCTTGGGTGTATTGGGCGGATATTCCGGCAGCAGCCATGCGCGTACTTTGCCTTTGAGCGCCGCTTCGGACACCGGCACATTGCTGCTGAGCATCACTACTTGCTCCGGCTCGTAGCGCTCATTATCGGCCAGCAGCATTTGCACATTATCAAAGCGCAGGCTGTAGAGGCCGGGCACGCTGATCTTGCTGTCTAAATCTGTATCCAATGCATTGCCGCCCTGCGCGGCTTGAGCGCCTTTTGCTAAGGTCAGCAGAATATCGCTGTCTTCTTTTGGGACGGTCAGCGGGGCGGAGTGGATAAAGGCGTTGAGCTTGGCTTTATCAAAGCTAATCGAATAAGGAGGGACTTTATCGCTTTGATAGCCCAGCCCGCCGCCTAGTTTCAGGCTGATATTTTTCTGAATGCTGGCAGGGTCAACCGGATGGCTAAAGTGTAAGGTGGCGACCAGTTTTTTAAGATTAGCGTCGCGTGGGTCTTGGTAAAAACGCGACTCAGCCACATTGGCGGCAAAGGGCGCGGTCTTAAAAGTAAAGCTGTATTCCTCCAGCTTTACGCTTTCGGCAAAGAGTTGTTTCTTGGCGAGCGACACTTCAAACTCGGCATCAATCGGCCAGTCGGCTTTAGGGCGGAAAACCAGCTTTCGATCGCCTTCCCAACCCCAGCTTCCTGCTAAGGCGGGGGAGAGCTGCACGCCATCGCCTGCAGGCTGATCAATTTGCTTGAGTGGTGCTGCAGATTCGTTAAATTCCACCACCAGCGGCAAAGGCTGCGGCCGGTCTTTTTCATCATAAGGCGTGAGCGCAGGTGCGGTGACCACATAGCTTACCCGCTGTGGCTTAGGCTGAGCCTGATACCAGCGCCAGCCCATCGTTCCGCCTGTTGCTACTAGAGCAAAAGCCAGCAGAGCAATCCCCGCCTGCTTGGGCTTGGCCCGCATCCAGCGAACGCCAGCCTCTAGCCACAATGCTAACTTCTTCAGCCAAGTCGGCGCTTGCCAGTTCACCTCGCCAAACAGCAGCGTTAAAACCCAGGAAACCCCGCGAGACAAAAGCTGGAAAGCGGGTAAGCAAATCTGTATGGCTTTGTTCATCGTGGGGCTCGGGCAGTGTGTCATGGCTAGGGCGGGTGCAACCCGCGAGCGATGCTGAAAAATATGCGGGTTTCACCCGCCCTACAAAACTTAAGCTGAGCTTGATTTGCCAGCTCTTGAAATTGTAAGAGCTAATCTATTGCCTTGCTTGGGAATGCGGTTTTTCAGGCTAAGAGTGTGCAAATTCGCTATTAAGTAGTTCGGCATAAGTTATAAAACATTTTTAAATACAATGATTTTAGTAGGGTGTGCAAGCGCTTTTCTTCTCCCACCGGCCCTTGGTGCATGCATTCCAGCCCGCAAAATTTGCAGTCTGTTCTGCTTAAATGGCAATCTGTCTTTCTGCCGTTTTAATCTATTCGTAGTGATTGCATACTGAAGTCATTCCAACAGATTGTTATGGATTTTGCGATGAAAAATATACTAATTGCATTATTACTGCTGGTGCTCGCGGTGTACTTGGGTGCAGATTTTCTTAACCACAATATGAGTTTAAGTTTTAGCGGCGATGGGGATAATTGGCAATGGGCGAGTAGTGGTGCTGATATGCTGATTGCTATTCCCGTCTTACTGATTGTGGGCGCTATTCTATTTTTTGTATTTTCTGGCGTAGCCCTACTTATTTTAGCAATTGGCCTATTCGCCGTATTGGCCTGCCTATTGCCCGCGCTGGTTTCATTGGCTGTGCCGGCATTGATGGTGTATTTGATTTATTTACTGATTCGTAAAGCGAAGAGCGCTTAGGGAATGGCTGAATCTGCATCAGCCCAAGGTTTTTCTGTTTGGGAAATATTGGGCTGATAACAGACAAGAAAAAATCAATTGTTCTTTTTGCGCTTAGTGTAAATACAAATTGCTAAGCTACAAATGGCGAGTTCCAAAGCGAATGACCAATGAAGTATAAAACTTAGCCACCATGGTTTATATAGGGATTTTACTGTAAATAGAGCAAATGGTTTATCAATGAATGGAAAAAACCACCAGATATCCCCAACTATAGTATCTAAAATGATATGTATCATGCAGGATGAGAACGCAATAAGGGTGAGTAATCCCAATTTTTTATGTGAAGAAAAAGCATAAATTGTGTAGGAAATAATAGCCAAAGAAATCCAGAAAAAAGGCCAGTGAGTTATATACTTATGGTGGTGCGTCTGGCGATGGTCAATTAAATAAAAGTATATAAGATCCAAGTCGGGAAGAATCGAGCCTAGTACTGCAGAAAAAATAATAAGACGTGTTGGTATCGCTGTTTTTTTAATGTTTTTTAAAATAGATACAGCGTAGATGTAGCCCGAAGGAATGTGCGCTATGAACATGTTTTTTATTTTCTTTTTATGTGGTTTTGATTAAACTTGGCATCGCCGTTACATACTTATTTTCTGGATACGATAAGACTTTGTAGCCTGCGTATTGTTGTTATCTAGGCAAAAAAAGAGCGCACCCTGTGCGCTCTTTCCATTTCAAATCATCGAGATTTAAGCCGTCAGTGCCAGTAGTTTTACAAAGGCGTCGTCAAATTGCTTCAGGCCTTCGGTTTGTAGCTGCTCGCCTTGCAGGTTGTAGTTAATGCCTAGCTTGCGTAGTGCGGCCATATTGGCAACAGCTTTGTCTGTACCTGTTTCAAGCGTCAGCGCGGCTACGCCGTGGTCGCGGAATAGATCGAGCGTTGCATCTGGCACGGTGTTCACTGTTTCTGGGCCGATCAGATCTGCCACATACATCACATCGCTATAAGCTTTGTTTTTGGTGCCGGTAGAGGCCCAAAGCATACGTTGTGGGTTTGCACCCAGTGCTTTTAGTGCTGCAAAGCGTGTGCCGTGGAAGAGCTTTTTGTAATGCTCGTAAGAGACTTTTACAAATGATTTAGCTACTTCACCGCGCAGAGCTAGCGCCTCGCTTGTGCCAATCGCTTCCAGTTGTGGGTCGATCAGGCTATCTACGCGGGATAGGAATACTGACGCTACGGCGTGAACGCGATCCACTGGCAGGCCAGCAGCAACGCGCGCTTCTAGGCCACGGATATAGGCAGTCAGTACTTCGTCAACGTGTTTGAGGTTAAACATCAGGGTAACGTTGATGTTCAGGCCAGAGGCAATCAGCTCTTCGATGGCGATGATACCCGCCGAGGTAGCAGGTACTTTAATCATTAGATTAGGACGATTAATGGCGGCCCAGAGACGCTTTGCATTAGAGATAGTACCTAAGGCATCGTGCGATAGCGTTGGGGATACTTCTAGCGATACATAGCCATCTTTACCGTTGGTTTCGTCGTAAATAGCGCGGGTTACATCGCAAGCGGCTTGTAGATCAGGGATGACCAGCGCTTCGTAGCGTTGCTCAGCAGTTAAATCTTGTTTTTTTAATTCTGCTAAGTCGCCTGTGTAAAGCGGATCAGAGCTGATCGACTTGAAGAAAATCGCTGGATTAGATGTCACACCGACAATACCGTCTTCTTTCAGAATCTTGGCTAGATCGCCAGATTGGATCAGACCACGCGATAAATTATCCAGCCAGATGCTTTGACCTAGGGGCTTAATTGCAGCGATTTTACTCATGGGTGGCGCCTCAGATTAGAAATAAAAGAAATAAATGCTTCCTTGCAAATTATCCCCCATCCCGAGCCTTTTAGCATTTGTGATGAAACAAAAATTATTACTATTTTTTAAGATTCACGAAGGTTGACATAAGGTGAATCGCGGCAATAGCCATATGCTGTTTGGCAATGGGGAAGGAAATAGCGGGGTAATGAGGAGTAGTTTGCGTGGGCTGGTGTGGCCCACGCAAGATAAAACTTAATTATTGATGACGCGTTGCGGCGGGAATTTCACAGAAAATAAACTCCCTTCCCCTGATTTTGATTGCACCAGAAGCTGCGCCTGATGGCGCTGAATAATATGTTTTACTATGGCTAAACCAAGGCCGGTGCCACCTGTAGAGCGCGAGCGGCCACGGTCGACTCGGTAAAAGCGCTCGGTTAGGCGGGGTACGTGTTCGGGTGAAATACCAATGCCCGAATCCTGCACACTAAATATGCCGTGATCATTGTTTAGATGCCAAGCCAGCGTGATTTCGCCATCATTGGGCGTGTAGCGAATGGCATTAGACACCAGATTACCAAAAGCAGAATGCAGCTCGTCGTGATTGCCTATCAGGCGGATAGCATCTAAATGCCCGATGGTTACAATATGGCGGCCTTGGGATAAGCCTTCAGCTTCGGCGGCCAAAAGGCGCATCAGCTGTGGCACATCGACTTCTTCTTCACGCATTTGCTGGCCACTTTCCAGACGGGAAAGTGTAAGTAAATCGTCAACCAGGCGCTGCATACGCTGGGTTTGATCATACATCAGCTGTAAATGCTGGCCACGGGTATGCGCATCGGTATCGGGCATATCGATCATGGTTTCGATAAAACCACCCACTACCGTTAGCGGGGTGCGCAGCTCGTGCGATACATTGGCTACAAAATCGCGGTGCACAGTTTGCACACGATCTAGCTGGGTAATATCGCGGGATAACAGCAGCTTCCGGCTGGAATCAAAAGGCACAAGTTGCACAGATAAAACTTGCTCCTGCGGGCGATGAGTATGCAGCACTAAAGGATGAGCAAAGTCCTGGCTGCGCAAGTATTCGCGCAGCGATGGATGACGAACAATATTGCTAATCACTTGCCACACATCGCTCACACGGTTGATGGCCATATGCTGGGCGGCAGAGCGATTGCACCATTCGATTCTGTCATGCTCATCCAGAATCACCACCCCATCAGGCAGCGCTTCACTGGCATTGGTAAAGCGATCGAGAGTATTGGTAAGACGCTCTTTAATTTTGCTTTGCAGCCTAACCTGGTTATAAACCCGATCAAAGACTTCCTGCCATAGCAAAATGCCACTGGGCACATTATCAACGCGGGAGTTTTCTACCCAGCGGTGTAAGCGACCAAGATTTACTAAGTGATAGAGAACCGAGCAAGATAACAAGCCTATCGCGGTGGCCATGCCGTAAATCAGACCAAAAAGAGCACCAATAGAGGCAGAAAATATTGCCATTACAAGATAGTGAATCAGAGATCGTAGCCAAAGCATTCGGTTTTATATCCAGAGGAAAAACACTCGCCTTTTTTAAAAGCTAAGGCTTATCTTAAACGTCCAACATTTCCGCACAAGCAATCGGCAGTATTCTCGAAAAGCTTTATGTAAGGATATTATCGCTAAACGAGACAGGCTTGTCGTTAATTATTATGTGCAGAAAGGCGGTAGCCCGTGCCGCGTACTGTTTGAATTAAACGATCAAAATTGGTTGATTCCAAGGCGGATCGCAAGCGGCGGATATGCACATCCACCGTTCGCTCTTCTACAAATACATGATCTCCCCACACATGATCGAGCAATTGCGCGCGCGAATGGACGCGTTCCGGGTGGGTCATAAAGAAGTGCAGCAGGCGAAATTCGGTAGGGCCAAGATCGATGGTTTCGCTATTGCCAGTGACGCGGTGGGTGGCAGGATCCAAGCGCAGACCCTGTACTTCAACCGTGTCATCTGTAATTTGTGGTGCGCGGCGGCGAAGTACAGCCTTAATACGTGCTTGCAACTCGCGTGGGCTAAAAGGCTTGGTAATGTAATCATCTGCGCCCGTTTCTAGGCCGATGACTTTATCTTGCTCGTCCGAGCGGGCGGTGAGCATGATCAAAGGAATTTGCCGGGTGCGCTCTTCAGAACGTAGCTTTTTGGCAAAATCAATGCCAGTCATGCCGGGCAGCATCCAATCGAGCAAAATCAAATCGGGCAGGGCATTACGTACAATGTTTTGTGCGCTTTCTGCGGAGTCGGCGCGCATTACATGGTGCCCGGCCTGGGATAAATTGAAAGCAATCAACTCTTGAATGGCGGGTTCGTCTTCAACAAGTAAGATATTAGCGGGCATAGCGATTGACCTCGCGGAATAAAGTTCCACATTTGTTGCAAGATTAAGGCCTGAATATGTATTTAATATGACAAGTCTGGCAAAAGTGGTCTTATTTTTATTACTTGTGTCGTATTTTTTACACTAAGTGGCAGCGTATTTGGCCGCAAGCTGCTGTTAGCAGGGGCTCGCGCGGGGTATTATGCGGGTGTTACATCAAAGAGCTCTCCTGCACATGTCCGGACTATCAAAAACAACACCTTTACCTGTCGAGATAAAACTTCATCAAGCTTCAAAGCAGCTGGAGATTCATTTTGACGAGGGGAGTAGTTTTATATTGCCCTGCGAATACCTGCGGGTATATAGCCCTTCAGCCGAAGTGCGCGGCCACGGTGGTGGCCCCGGTACATTGCAAGTTGGTAAGGCGGACGTCAATATCGTTGATATTGTGCCGGTGGGCAATTATGCAGTGAAACTGGTATTTGATGATTGCCATGATTCAGGGCTTTATTCCTGGGATCATCTTTATGAGCTTGGGCGTAATCAGGCGGTAAACTGGCAGAATTATTTAGATAAGCTTGCAGAGGCTGGGGCTTCAAGAACTCTGTAAATGGTGCAAACACATAAAACCCAAATCTTAAAATACGGAGGGCATAGGACACACGGAGTTTTACGGAGAAAACCTTATTTACGTATGTTTTTCTCCGTGTGGCTTCGTGTCCTCCTTTGCTCCGTGGTTTAAGATTTGGGTTTAAGAGTTAAAGCGATTTGCGTGCAATGGCGGATGTAAAGCCATCTAATGAGAGAAAATAATGAGCGATCCAAGTACCCATTTTGGTTTTAAAACGGTTAACGAATCCGAAAAAGCGCAAAAAGTCGCTGAGGTTTTTCATTCGGTGGCTAAAAAATACGATGTGATGAATGACTTAATGTCAGGTGGTTTACATCGCATCTGGAAGTTTTTCACCATTGAAACCAGCGGCGTGAAAGCCGGTGACAAGGTGCTGGATATTGCCGGTGGTACGGGCGATTTATCAAAGGCCTTTGCTAAAAAAGTAGGTAAAACTGGCCAAGTATGGCTGACCGATATCAACAGCTCGATGCTGGGCGTAGGGCGTGATCGCCTGCTGGATCAAGGTTATGCCCTGCCCGTGGCGCAGTGCGATGCTGAGAAACTACCGTTTCCGGATAATTATTTTGACTGTGTGTCGGTGGCGTTTGGCCTGAGAAATATGACGCATAAAGATGTGGCCTTGGCTGAAATGTGCCGGGTCTTAAAGCCGGGCGGGCGCTTGCTGGTATTGGAATTCTCTAAAGTATGGGCTCCGCTCAAACCTGCTTACGATATCTACTCGTTTAAATTGCTGCCATTTATGGGCAAGCTGGTGGCAAACGATGCAGATTCTTACCAGTATCTGGCGGAATCGATCCGCATGCACCCAGATCAGGAAACCCTTAAGCAAATGATGAAAGACGCAGGCTTTGGCCGTGTTGATTTCCATAATATGACGGGCGGCGTGGTTGCTCTGCATAAAGGGATAAAAATCTAATGCTACTGGCCGCCGTACTCAATCGCCTTTTGGCGCAGGACGCGGCAGCGAAGGCTGAGCTTGCGCAATTCGTCGGTCGTAGCATCAAGATTTCCCTGCCCTTGGTGAGCGAAACCTTGGTACTGATGAATGACGGCCGCTTGGCAGAAAGCAAGGCCGAAGCAGAAGCCACGCTTGATTTGCCTTTAAGCTTTTTTACCCACCGCATGCAAGATAAAACCGCCGCCGCCCGACATGTGCGCCTGAGCGGCGATAGCGAATTAGGCAGCCGCATTGGCCATGTGCTGAGCGGCCTGCGTTGGGATGCGGCAGAAGAGTTATCCAAGCTGATTGGGGATGTAGCGACGCAAAGACTGGTAAGCATCGCCGGAACAATCGGCGGTATTCCTGGCGCAATGGGCTCTAGGCTGGCGGTGAACTTAGCCGAATACTGGCGTGACGAAGCCCCACTCTTGGCGCATAAGCGGGATGTAAATCAGTTTTGTAATGAGGTGGATGAATTACGCGACGCGCTGGCAAGGTTGGAAAAGCGGGTTGCCAAATTAATGTAGGGGAGTTTCCCCTAAATGGGCTAAGCAAAAGTCAAAAAGACCTTTTTAGTGCCTTCGGCACGTTGATTTAGGTGCGGCATCCCCGCGGGGGACTCACTTCCTTGAACGGCCAGAAATCATAGTACGCAAAGAGGCCGCCCCGACCAGCACGAAACCCTTCGCTGCGGACAGCGGCGGCTGCGGAACTCGCTTCGCTCAGACAGGCATCAAAGAAACCTCGCCCGCTTGTTCCTCGCTTCGGCGTGCTTTAAGGGGAGGATAAAAACCCCGTGCTGAGAGTGTGGCTATTACGTTTTTTCGTTGTTTGCTGAGATAAAACCAAATTTGGTTAGCGCCTATGGGGTTTTACCCGTCCTTCGATGTTAACCCTCTACCTGCATCACTTCTCTCTTAAGTTGAACCAATGCGTCTTTCTCGTTTAATTAAAATTGTCCGTGTGGTTTTTGGCTATGGTCTTGATGAGTTTTTACTCGGCCATGAGCGTGTGCGTGGCTTGGGTAAGTTGATTCAATCTTTACTCTCTAGCCGTGATTTGAGCGCGCCTAGGGCCGAGCGTTTGCGGTTGGCGCTGCAAGAATTAGGGCCGATCTTTGTTAAGTTTGGTCAGGTTTTGTCAACTCGCCGTGATTTGATGCCATTGGATATCGCCGATGAGCTGGCGAAATTACAAGACGATGTGCCGCCCTTTGCCGCAGCGACAGCGGTAGCGGTGATTGAGGCAAGCTTGGGGCGTAAGCTCGATGAGCTGTTTGCCGAGTTTGATCAAACGCCCGTCGCCAGTGCATCGGTGGCGCAGGTGCATAAGGCGCGTTTACATAATGGGCGAGTGGTGGCGGTGAAAGTCTTACGCCCTGATATCTTACCGGTGATTGAATCTGATTTAGCGCTGATGCGCATCATGGCGGTACTGTTAGAAAAACTTTCGGCCGACGGTAAGCGTTTGCGCCCTAGAGAAGTGGTGGCGGAGTTTGATCGCTATCTACATGACGAGCTGGATTTAATGCGCGAGGCGGCGAACGCCAGCCAGCTGCGCCGCAATTTTTTAAACTCTAGCCAGCTCCTAGTGCCCGAAGTCTTCTACGATTTTTGTGCACGTGAAGTGTTTGTGATGGAGTGGATGGATGGCATTCCGGTAGGGCGCATCGACGAGCTGCTGGCCGCTGGGATGGATTTAAAAAAGCTTTCACGCTTTGGGGTGGAAATCTTTTTTACCCAAGTATTCAGAGACGGGTTTTTCCATGCCGATATGCACCCCGGCAATATCTTGGTGGCGGCTGATAATCGCTATATTGCTTTGGATTTCGGGATTGTTGGCACCTTATCTGATAGCGATAAGCAATACTTGGCGATTAATTTTTTGGCGTTTTTTAACCGCGATTATCACCGCGTGGCTACCGCCCATATTGAATCGGGCTGGGTACCAAAAGACACGCGGGTAGAGGAATTAGAAGCGGCAGTGCGCACCGTTTGCGAGCCAATTTTTAACAAGCCGCTTTCGCAAATTTCCTTTGGCCAGGTTTTATTGCGCCTTTTTGAAACCTCGCGCCGCTTTAATGTAGAAATTCAGCCGCAGTTGGTGTTATTGCAAAAAACGCTGCTGAATATCGAGGGCTTAGGCCGCCAGCTCGATCCAGATTTAGACCTCTGGCAAACCGCCATGCCGTTTTTAGAGCGCTGGATGCATGAGCAGATTGGCTGGCGTGGCATGCTGCGCAATCTAAAAAAAGAAGCTCCGCAATGGGCCGCTTTATTGCCGATGTTGCCGCGTAAATTAGGTGAGTTACTCGATCAAAACCCAACAGAGCTGCTGATTACAGGCTATAGCAGCCTGATGTGGGAGCAGAAAAAACGCAACTGGCTGTTGGGTGTGATTGCCGCGCTTTTGGCGGGTATATTGCTAACATGGTGGTTTAAGTAAGATCAGTTAAAACCGAATCTGCCGGATTTACGCAGAACACGGTGTTTCACAAAGGGCCTTAGGCCTAGAGCGAGTACTGTAGGAGTGGCTTGAGCCGCGAATGTTTTGCAGCTCAAGCCATTTCTATAGGCTGTCTGTCTTGTTTCCTATAAGGCAAACAGCGGATACATTCAGCTGTTTGTCCTGCGTTTTAAGTGTTTTCTCGGCCCACAGGCAAAAACTTAAAGCTCCAGCGTTCCCCCGCCTACCCGATGCGTATTGCCGCCCACGCGGATATTGCGCTGTGCATCGACGTCAACGTGAATCACGCTTAGCCGGCTGATTAAGCGATGTATGGTCAGGCCTTGTTCGATGCGTAATGTAAACGGGGCACTTTGCCCTGAAGCCATCAGCCAACCTGCAATATTGGCAGCGCCGGTGCCTGCACCAAAGTCCTCGTACACATGAAAGGCATCGCAGGAAAAAAACCTGAGCGTAATATGATCGCCGTCATTACTCCATACCGCTACCTGCGGTAAATTTTTGCTTGATTCGGCCAGTTTTGCCAAGGATGCAGCCTGGGGCGAAGTTTGTAGTACTGCTTGCTGAGATCGCACCTGCACAATCAGTTGCTCTAGACCGCAATCCACAAATAAAGGCGCGCCAACAATATCGCCTGCTGCAATCCCCAGTGTCATCGCAATTTCTGCATTACTGTGCTGTGCCGGGCGGGTATGCGCGGTGGCGAGCTGGCTCCACCAGCGCTCATTCTGGCGTAATAGCCATGTTTCACCGTGATTCGTTTTAAATGCCTGGGCAGCTAGCCCCGATTCATTGGGGTGTGTGGCTTCGGCAGTGGCCAGCATGGCTTGCACGGAAAAAGGCAGCGCGTGCTGGGTGGAGTGCACATGAACTTGCGTGCCAGTTTGGGCAATAAAAGCGGTTTCTGCTACACCCATTTGGAATGCCAGTGTCTGACGTGTTTGCTCATCGGGCATCTCATCAGGGGTAAACACCACAATCGGGTTTCCACTTAAACGGCGTTCAGCAAAAGTATTAATCAGGTGAAAAGGATAAAGCGTCATAACAGTAGCCCAATAAGTGGATGCAGTAGCGGGTGTGAATGGAATATGTGATCAATTAGATTATTGATTACATGATTATGCCATTAATGCTTTCTATTTTATTTTATTTGCTTACTAATTCCTTTTTTATGTGTTTTGTTTTTACTGGTTTTTGTAAATATTTATAGTTTAAATAGTGAAGCAGCGCAGTGGTTAGCGATTACTTGCTTTGAGTATTTATCTTTTTTTGTAGCAACAAAGGCGTTAAAAACCACACTTTTCTTTTATGCACTGCTAGGGTGTTTTTTATATTTCCTTATAGATCAAACATCTATTTGAAATGTAGTCAGAGCATTTCAAGTACAGATATTTTTATAAATATCTATCAGTGAAAACCGCAGCTTCTTGTTAAAATGAAAATGTTTGCCCGATTCAATCATGAACTGGATTGCTAATGCCCGTACTCGAAACGATTGTTGATAAAGATCTGCCCCTTAAACGGGATCTTGAATTACTCGCTGAACTACTCGCTGCGACCATTCGCGAGCAAGCAGGTATTGCCACTGCCGAGCAGATAGAGTCCATTCGTGAGCTCGCTCTGTCCTATGTGCAAGGAAGCAATCCGGATGCGGGTAAAACATTGGCCACGTCATTATCAGACCTGGATCCTGCCACGACCGTTGCCTTGGTCCGTGGTTTTGGTTACTTCTCGCATCTTTCTAATATTGCTGAAGATTTACATCATAATCGCCGACGTCGTGCACACAAAATTGCAGGCTCTGCGCCGCAGCGCGGTAGCATCGCAGCCGCAATTAACAGCCTGACAGCAAGAGGCGTTAAGGCAACTGAAATTATTGCTATGCTAGGTGAAAGCTTAATTGCACCTGTGCTGACCGCTCACCCAACAGAAGTTAAGCGTAAAACTATTCTGGATTCGCACCGCGCGGTGGCTGGGTTATTGGCCGAGCGTGATCGTTACGCCATGACACCAGAAGAGCTGCTTGATAATAAAGCCGCTTTAGAGCGCGTGTTGCTGGCGCTATGGCAAACGCGTGAGATTCGCACTTTTAAACTCACCGTACAAGATGAGATTGAAAATGGCGCTGCGTATTTCCGCAATACCTTCTTACACGAATTACCGCGCCTTTATTTAGATTTAGAAGACAAACTGGCTGCGCTTTGTGAGCAAAATGTCAGTCTGCCTAATTTTATCCAGGTTGGCAGCTGGATTGGCGGTGATAGAGATGGTAATCCTTTTGTAACCGGTGATGTGTTGCGCTATGCGGTATCGCGTCAGTCTGGTATTGCACTGGATTACTACTATCAGCAGTGCATGAAGCTGGAAAACGAGTTATCGATGTCCACACGGATTGTGGAGGTTGATTCAGCACTGCAAGCGCTGGCCGATTCAGCCACAGACGAGAAAGATCGCAAATCGGAAGAGCCTTATCGCCTGGCGGTATCGGCAGTTCGGGCGCGTATTTTTGCGACGGCGGTTAAAATTGGTACTTTCCATCACCAGTTGCACGATGTGGCTAATGCGCCGGAATACTTTAATGCGCAAGAGTTACTCCATGATTTAGAAGTGATTGCTAGCTCATTAAAAACACATCATGCAGCAATCGTAGCAGGTGGGCGTTTGCGCCGCTTACAGCGTGCTGTATCGGTTTTTGCTTTTCACTTAGCGCCTGTCGATATGCGCCAGCACTCAGGCACACATGAAAAGGTCATTTCAGAGCTATTTACCCATGCCGGGCTTGAAGAATATGTGCGCTTGGATGAAGCATCGCGCCGCAAAGTGTTGCTGCGTGAGCTATCCAGTGCTCGTCCTTTGATGTCGCAATATGTTGAATACAGTAGCGATGTGCAAAAAGAGCTGGATATTTATCGTGCCGCCAGTGAAATTCAGGCGCGCTACGGCGAGGCCGTGCTGCCTAACTACATTATTTCTAACTGTGATTCGGTTTCGGATATGTTGGAAGTTGCGGTATTGATGAAAGAAGTAGGATTGGTGCAATTAGTGCCTAAGCTTTCTTCTAAAATTAATATCATTCCCTTATTCGAAACCATTCCTGATTTGCGCAGTGCTGGCCAGATTATGACCGAGCTGTTTGCAATTCCTCAGTGGCGCAGCCTTTTGGGCTGTCGTGGCGAAGTGCAGGAAGTGATGCTGGGTTATTCGGATTCGAATAAAGACGGTGGTTATCTCACTTCAAATTGGGAGTTATATAAAGCCGAGCTGACACTGGTTGACGTGTTTAAAGCCGCTGGCTTTAAGATGCGCCTGTTCCACGGCCGTGGTGGTACGGTAGGCCGTGGTGGTGGCCCGGCACATGATGCGATTCTGGCCCAGCCAGCGGGATCGGTGAATGGCCAGATCCGGATTACCGAGCAGGGTGAGGTGATTACGGCTAAGTACGCTGATCGTGAAGTAGGCCGCCGTAATCTAGAAATCCTGATTGCAGCAACGCTGGAGGCGAGTTTTCCAGAAGAAGCCCCGCCATCGAATGATGTGCAGGAACGCCGTCAGTTGATGGAAAAACTCAGTCTCTGTGCTTATCAGGCTTATCGTGATCTGGTTTATGCCACTCCTGATTTTATTACCTATTTCCGTGAAGCCACACCGATTAATGAGATTCCTAATCTGAATATCGGCTCTCGTCCGGCAGCGCGAAAGAGCACCAATAGCATCGGTGATTTACGCGCAATTCCTTGGGTATTCTCTTGGAGCCAGTGCCGCTTAATGTTGCCGGGTTGGTATGGTTTTGGCACGGCGATCAGCGAGTATCTTAAAGAATCGGGCGATGAAGGTTTGGCGCTCTTGCAGCAGCTCTACCACGACTGGCCATTCTTTAACTCAACGATCTCCAATATGGATATGGTGCTGGCTAAATCGGATATCGCTATTGCAGCCCGCTATTCAGAGCTGGTGCACGATCAAGAGCTGGCGCAACGTATTTTTGGTCGGATTAAAGCAGAATGGCAGTGCACGATCGATGCGGTGCAAGCCATCTCTAAACATGGCGAGCTGCTGGGGGATAACCCCATGCTGGCACGTAGCTTAGAAAACCGCCTGCCTTATCTAGACCCGCTGAACCACTTGCAAGTTGAACTGCTTAAACGCTTACGCAGTGGCGAAGTGAGTGAAGAAGTGCAGCACGCGGTGCATCTGACCATTAACGGGATTGCGGCCGGTTTGCGTAATAGTGGTTAAGCACGGTTAGATTGGATGAAGCAGAAGTAACAAACCCGGAGCAGACGTGTTGAACACGCGCTCCGGTTTTTTTTGCCTCTGTATTTAGCCTGTGCTACTTTGTCAGGCTAGAATCAGCTTAGATGAATCGTTTTCATCATACTTTGCGGATTGATTTATTCAGGAAATGATTTGTCTTGAAGCCAACTATCTGCCGCTATTTAATTTTTACCCTGTTGCTGGGCCTTGCTTTGCCCGCTGCTGCTGCGGGAAAATTGCCTACCCATTTTGGCGACAAAATGGAGGCGGCTTTGTCTTGCCGTAGTGAATGGTCTAATGAATGGTGGCGCAGTTATTTTCGTCAGTATCTGGGCGATCCTTTACGCGTATGGGGTGAGGCGGAGTGGTTTGAAGCACAAAATGCTTCATTAGGCGGAAATAAAGTCAGCGAGGTGTTTGTTAGCTTACCCAGCTCTGGCGCTTTGATGCTGGGCGTCTTGATTCCCGATCAAATAGAAACCGTGCGTAAGAATATCGAATCGAATATGGGCTTTGTTTTTGTCCCATTAGCGGGGAGCTATCCTCGCTATCTATCTAAATTTGGCAGCGTGCTGGTTGGGCTTCCTAACGATCAAACCAAGTGGTATTGCGCACGCTGGAATCTGGGCAATCGTCCTTGATTCTTCTCTCGCTGATTGTCTGATTGGACATGTTGGTGCTTGCTAGGGTCTGTTGACGCTTCATTCACGGCTGCATTGCAGTTTTGGGGCTGAACAAGGCAACAGACCCTAACCTTTTGTATTTTCTTTTTAAATCAATATTTCATATCTGTTAATACCAATTATAGCTAAGGCATTTTTATGTGCCTCGCCGTTGCACGTTGCTTGGTTTTACTCTTGGTAAGATTACTTTTTATGAATAATTTTGTACGTTTTGTGAAAGCATTGATCGAATATAAGCAGTTTAAGGTATACCTTTTAGGCTAAACACCGAGCTTAATAGCGAAATATTTATGTAATTTTCATAGATAAACTACATAAATAAAACAGGCTTAATTACAAAATATATTTTTTATGTTGCATTGCATCATAAAAATTTTGGCTTTGTTTAAACCTAAAATGGCATTCGCAGGTGAAAATGTTGCAAAGCAATATTTGTATCTCGCTTATGTTATGTAGTTAAAAAAGCATGGTCTGCCATGAAGTTTAGGCGCAGTGTTTTTATTCATCATTGAGTGCTTGACAAGAAAAATAGAATGGTGAGTAATGAATCCCGTCACGATCGGTTACATAGAGAAGCGGCGCGACAATGCCCTGAATACCAGCAAAGCTTTCGTAGAATTGACAGCTTGTAGGATGGCGGTAATACCAGTTGAGATGCGTGAATAACGCCAATCAGTCTAAAGAGGATGGAGACTCCCTTTATGTCGAACTTCAGTCGTTTAGCAGCAATTCCTGCTGCATTTATTGCAATGCAAGCTTTTGCGGCACCTGCTTGGGATGCTGCAACGACCTATACCGGCGGCCAAGTTGTAAGCCATGCCGGTAAGGATTGGAAAGCCCAGTGGTGGACTAAGGGCAATGTACCTGGCGCTGAGCAGTGGGGCCCTTGGGCTTTACAAACCGGCACAACACCAACACCTGCGCCAACACCTGTTCCTACTCCGGTGCCAACGCCTAGCCCTGTTCCAACTCCCGTACCTACCCCATCGCCCTCTGTTTGTTATGTAACATGGACTGCCACAACCGCTTATTCGGGTGGCCAGTCTGTGACGCATAAAGGTCGCAATTACAAAGCGCAGTGGTGGACACAGGGCGACGATCCGTCGACCAATGTGGGTGCAGGTAAGCCTTGGCTTGATTTAGGTGCTTGTTCAGGCCCGACACCGGCACCAACTCCGGTGCCAACGCCAGTTCCTACTCCGGTGCCAACACCTGTACCAACGCCAGTTCCGACTCCGGTACCAACACCTGTACCAACGCCAGTTCCGACTCCGGTGCCAACACCAGTGCCAACACCAACACCAACACCAACACCAACACCAGTGCCTACACCAGTGCCTACACCATCAGGCAATATGCAAGTGGGTTCTTACTTTGCGCAGTGGGGCATTTATGGCCGCAACTATCTGGTGAAGCAAGTTCAGACCAGTGGCTCTGCAGCTAAGATGACTTTTTTGAATTACGCTTTTGGCAATATCTATGCCAAAAACGGTGGTTACGAATGTGGCATCGTCACTAAGGCAGAAAACGGTGGCCAGGATGGTGGTGACGGCTGGGCTGATTACCAAAAAGGCTTCGGCGGTGGCGATTCGGTTGACGGCGTGGGCGATGTTTGGGGCGAAGATGGTAAGGGTGGCCTGAAAGGCAACTTTAACCAGCTTAAAAAACTGAAAGCTAAAAACCCGAATCTGAAAGTATTTATCTCCTTAGGCGGCTGGACTTGGTCTAAGTGGTTCTCTAACGCCGCAGCAACGGATGCACTGCGTAAGCAGCTTGTTTCTAGTTGCATCGACGTTTACATCAAGGGTAATTTGCCATATGACGGTGGCTCTAACTCTGGTGGTAAAGGTACCGCTGTTGGTGTATTCGACGGGATTGATATCGATTGGGAATACCCAGGCGTGCAAGGGATAGGCACTAACACGGTGTCTGATGCTGATAAGCAAAATAACACCCTGCTGCTTAAGGAATTCCGCACTCAGCTGGATGCATTGTCTGCAACAACAGGCAAGAAATATGCTCTGACTGTAGCGATTGGCGCAGGTGCTGAAAAAATCGCAATGACCGAGCCTGGCGAGTACAGCAAGCATCTCGACTGGATCAACTTGATGTCTTACGATTTCAACGGCGGCTGGGATGCCAAGGGCCCGACAGACTTCCAGTCTCACCTTTACAATGATCCTGCCAGCCCGCGTTATATCGATCCTAAAACAGGTAAGCCGGGTTTAGCTGCGCAATACAATATCGATAGCGCAGTGAAAAACTTGGTTGCAGCAGGCGCACCGGCTAGCAAAATTGTCCTAGGTATTCCTTTCTACGGCCGCGGCTGGACAGGCGTTCCTAATGTCAATAACGGCCTGTACCAATCTGCAACTGCAGCAGCTAAGGGTACTTACGAAGCAGGGATTGAAGACTACAAAGTCTTGAAAAATGCTGCGGGTTCGGTGTTTGTCCATCCAATCACTAAGCAATCGTGGAAGTATGATGGCAGCACATTCTGGTCTTATGACACGCCAGAAGTTATCCAGGCCAAGCTTGATTATGTAAAAGCCAATGGCTTGGGCGGCGCATTCAGCTGGTCGCTGGATGGGGATGATAGTGCGGGTACTTTGATGAACGCGATGAGCAAAGTTCGTCAGTAAGATTACAAAAAATCTAGTCAGTCTATTAGCAAGCTAGCTAGACTCTTAACCCCCATGTTTAGGCATGGGGGTTTTTTTTGTCTGAGTAGGGGATAATCACCCCTTTGCTGATTTGATCCTAAGCGCCGATGCTGCCTATCCAATTTAATGTCGATCTAAAAAACGCCAATACACTTGGTCTACCCGCCACCGCCAGTCACTTTCTTTCACTGGACGACCCTGCCCAATTAATCGAACTGAGTCAAAATAGCGAGTTAAAAGCGCTGCCTTGGCGTGTTTTAGGTGGGGGAAGCAATTTGGTGCTGCCAGAAGAAATCAATGCGCTGGTGATTGCTGTGGCACTAAAGGGGCGGCGTTTGCTGCGTGAAGACGATGAAGCTTGGTATGTGGCCGCCGCAGGTGGTGAAAACTGGCATGAATTTGTGCAGTGGACTCTGGCTCAGGGCTGGGCTGGTTTAGAAAACTTATCACTCATCCCTGGCACCGTCGGTGCTGCACCGGTGCAAAATATTGGCGCTTATGGGGTGGAAGTAAAAGACTGCCTATTTGAGCTGACGGCCTATAGCCTAGCAGATGGCCATGCCCGTGTTTTTAGCGTAGCAGAATGCCAGTTTGCTTACCGGAATAGCTGTTTTAAACAAGTCGAAGCAGGGAAGTGGCTGATTGGCGAAGTGGTGTTTAAATTAGCAAAGTGCGTCAGCATCAAAACTAATTACGGCGATATCGAGCAGGAGCTGGCGACGCTGGGCCAGCCACGATCGGCCAGCGCCGTTGCTCAAGCAGTGATCAAGGTGCGCCAGCGCAAATTGCCCGATCCGGCGGTGATTGGTAACGCGGGTAGTTTTTTTAAAAACCCTATTGTGGCAAGTGAGCTGCGTGAGCAGGTTTTAGCCGCGTATCCAGAGCTGGTTTCTTATCCAGCAGGGCCAAATCATTACAAGCTGGCCGCAGGCTGGCTGATTGAACGAGCCGGCTGGAAAGGCCGCCAACTCGGGCCGGTGGGTATGTACCAGAAACAAGCTTTGGTGCTGGTGAATCATGGTGGCGCTACGCAAAACGACGTGGCAAACCTCACTACCGCTGTACAAGCCGATGTGAAAGAAAAATTTGGCGTAGAGCTGGAGGCAGAACCGGTTTGGTGGTGAGGACGATTTGTCGGGCGGGTGAAACTCGCTAGGTTTTTGCATATAGCATCTTAAAATGGTGGGTGTAGCCATGTGCGTTAAGTAAAGTCAAAAAGGCACTTTTTAATGCCTTCGGCACATTGATTTAGGTGCGGGATCCCCGCGAAGTACTTGATTTCTGCTTCGCCAAGAAAGTAAGCAAAGAAGGCGACCCCAGCCAGCACGAAGGCCCCTCATCTGCGGACAATCGAGCGGTGACTGCGGAACTCGCTTCGCTCAAACAGGCATCAAAGAAACCCCGCCCGCTTGTTCCTCGCTTCGGCGTGCTTCAAGGGGATTCTTAAGCCCCATGCAAAGAGCGGGGTTAGTACATTTTTTCGTTGTTTGTGTAAATGGGCTGGCAACTACCCAGCCAACTCACATACCCTAGGCCCACCCGCCAAAGGAACTAATTTATGTGGATAGACACTCATTGCCATTTAGATGCTCCTGAATTTGCCGCCGACCGAGATGAGCTTGTGGCGGCAGCAAGGCTGGTGGGCATTGAGCAAATTGTGGTTCCGGCAGTGAGCGAGGCGACTTTTGCCGATGCGCTCACGATGCGCGAGCGTTATGGCTGCTTTCCGGCTTTTGGTCTGCACCCGATTTATACAGCAGTGCATCGTGATGAGCATCTGCTGACTTTGCAGCATTATTTAGAGCAGCATCGCCCTGTGGCCGTGGGCGAAATCGGTCTGGATTTTTATGTGCCTAATCTGGACGCCACAAGGCAGGTAGCGCTATTTGAAGCTCAGCTTAAGCTGGCCCGGGATTTTGATTTACCTGTACTGCTGCATTTGCGCCGTGCTCAGGATCAGGTGCTTAAGTATTTACGCAAATGGGGAGTAAAAGGCGGCATCGCCCATGCCTTTAATGGCAGCGTGCAGCAGGCTGAAGTCTTTATCTCTCTGGGGTTTAAGCTGGGTTTTGGCGGGGCAATGACTTATGCAGGCTCGCAACGGATACGCAAATTAGCCAGTGATTTGCCGCTGGAGGCTTTAGTTATGGAAACCGATGCGCCGGATATCCCGCCTGCGTGGCTGGATCGCCAACGTAACCAACCCGCCGAACTCGTTAAAATGGCCGAGGTGCTGGCAGAGTTACGTGGGATCAGTTTAGAAGAATTAGCAGCTGCCACGACTGCCAATGCAAGGGCGGTGCTGCTGCTGTAATTGACGGCATAAAAAACCCAAATCTTAAAACACAGAGGGCACAGAGAACATGAAGTTTTACGGAGAAAACCTTACTTGCTTATGTTTTTCTCTGTGATCCTCCGTGTCCTCCTAAACTCCGTGTTTCAAGATTTGGGTTTTATTAATCTGGTGAAGTTTTTGTTGCTACTAGAGTTGCTGAGTTAGCTAAAATAGTCCAACTCCAGTGCTGATTTCACCTCTGCCAAAGTGCCTGCGGCGACGGTGCGTGCATGAGCTGTGCCGGCTTTTAAGATTTGCATCACATGTGCCGGATCTTTGGCAAGCTCCAGACGGCGGTTACGGATGGGGGCGATCAATTCTTGCAAGCGTACTTCTAAGTGCTGCTTAATCACCGAGTCCGCCAAGCCACCTTTACGGTATTTGGCTTTTAAGTCATCTACAAAGCTGATATCTGCTTCAAATGCATCAAGGAAAGTAAATACAGCATTGCCCGCTACCTGCCCAGGGTCGTTAATTTTTAAGTGCTTGGAATCGGTGTACATGCTTTTTACAAACTGAGTAATTTCATCCGGGCTAGCTGATAAATGCAACGCATTGCCCTGAGATTTACTCATTTTAGATTTTCCGTCTGGCCCTGGCAGGCGGCCTGTTTGCGGAATAATGGCGCGTGTTTCCAGCAAAATATCTTTGCCCGCCAGTGCATTAAAGCGGCGAACAATTTCATTGGTTTGCTCAATCATTGGTGCCTGATCGGCCCCTACCGGAACGGCCGTGGCTTTAAAGGCGGTAATATCAGCGGCCTGGCTTACCGGGTAGGTGAGAAATCCAGCGGGAATATCCCGCTGGAAGTTCTTTTGGCGGATTTCTTCTTTTACCGTCGGGTTGCGCTCTAAACGGGCTACGGTGACCAGATTCATAAAGTAGTAAGTCAGCTCGGATAATTCCGGCACTTGCGACTGAATGAAAATAGTATTTTTAGCGGGGTCTAAGCCTACCGCAAGGTAATCAAGCGCGACTTCCAGTACATTGCGATGCACTACATCGTGATCGGTATCGGTGAGCGCCTGAGCGTCGGCCAGCATTAAGAATTGCGTATGTTTATCTTGAAAGGTAAGACGATTTTGCAATGAGCCTACAAAGTGGCCTAAATGCAGTGGTCCAGTGGTGCGGTCGCCCGTCAGAATAATATGCGAAGTCATGTTCTCGATCCTTGTTTGGATTAAAGCCGCCGAGCCCATGGGTAGTGTAGATACAACAATGCCGCCTGGACCGGCGGCATTGTTCAATTAAATGAGTCTAAGCCGCCAGTAAGATATAGTGGCGGTAATACCAGTTATGGGCTGGGGATGTAACAAAAAGGGTGGGTTGCGCTGCTTTCATGGCCATCACTATTGCAGCTTTTATGCCGTCTGTCTACCGTGTTTGATTACTTAATGATAACTATTATTATTTAAGTTTTGTTACGGCCGCATACTGGGCAGGCCGGATCTTGTTTATAACGCATTTCCCGCCATTGCATATTGCGGGCGTCTAATAGCTGTAATCTGCCAAGCAAAGGGCTGCCCAGCTCAATGATGACCTTAAGTGCTTCTGCTGCTTGTGCTGCACCAATCATCCCTACTAGCGGGGCAAACACACCAAAAGTTGCACATGGGCCATCGCTTGCTTCGCCTTCTTCACCAAACAGGCAGTGATAGCAGGGGGCATTATTCACACGGGCATCAAAAGTGGTGAGTTGCCCGTCAAAGCGCACTGCAGCCCCGGAAACGAGCGGCACTTTATGCGCTACACAAGCACGGTTTACCGCGTGGCGAGTCGCAAAATTATCACAGCAATCCAGCACAATATCGGCAGCGGCCACGAGTTGAGCGAGTTCTTCGCCCATCGCCCTTGTTTTGACTGCGTTGACCTTGATGTGTGGATTAAGTGCATGGATGGTTTGTGCGGCCGATTGCGCTTTATTCTGACCAATATTGGCGGTTGTGTGGATGATCTGACGCTGCAAATTAGATAAATCAACCAGATCATCATCAACAATCGTTAGCGTGCCCACTCCAGCAGACGCCAGATAAAGCGCCGCTGGCGATCCTAAGCCGCCTGCGCCGATCACAAGCACATGGGCCTGGCTGATTTTCTCTTGTCCTTCAATACCGATTTCATCGAGCAGAATATGACGGCTGTAGCGTAGCAGCGCTGCGTCATCAAGGGCGTCTTCAGGATTGCTAGGGAGATTTGGGCAGAAGCTCATGGCAGAAAATCATCATAAAGAGTGAGAAATTATACGAGAAGGGGAGGAACGCGGCGCTATGCTTTCATTGCAAATTTGTTTTTCTTTATTTTTTGAATTTTAAAATTTAGTTTTTAATAAGCAGGCTCTTACAAATATCGCCGTAATTCTTCTGGCGTCTCATCATGATCACCATGCGGATGATTGTCCCAGACTTTGACAAAGACATCGCGGCTTTTGATATTGTGGATGGGGATTTCTAAATTACTGCGCTCGATATCTTCGCAATAATGGGCGAGGGCGCGTTTGATTTTACTCAGGATGCTTTCATCTAAATGAAAGCCAGCCTGTTTTAAATGAGCTTCAATCGATTTTAATGTGTGTTCAGTGGGTGCGTAGTACACGCTAATACGATGGGTGGAGTTTGAGTATTGGACGCTTATTTCAAGCGTATCTTTCAGGTAGCAGGCAGCTTGTTCGGCTTGATCAGTAGGGAGGGGGTAGAGGTAAATATCATGATGCTTAGAGAGTTTGTTAGCGCTGGGTTTCATGGCCATTCTCCAAACAGGGTGTTTCAGTTTAGACCCGCTGACTGAGCATAAGTAAAAAAAACAGCTCCCTAGGGAGCTGTTGGGTGTGGGGCTATGCTGTTTTTACTTCGCAGGCACGGGTGCAGCTGCATTTTTATTCTGCAAAATCTGCTGAACTTTAAGAATATTCAGACCTTGCTGCAATTGATAGTCATTTTTAGAAGCCAGCTCGCGCGGGTTTTCTTCTGCGGTATCACTTGCGTTTGATTTCGGCTTTTTGATTTCTACTTTAATCTCGGCCTTGGTTTCGGATGCGGCTTTTTTACTACCGGCATCTTTATCATTCGGATTGTCCAGACGATGGCCTAAATCAGCTTCACGAATACGGAAGGCGCTTTGTTCCTTGCCGTTGAGCACTGCTTCTTCGACTTCGATATCCGGTGTAATCCCTTTCAATTGAATTGAGCGGCCCAGTGGCGTGAAGTAACGCGCGGTGGTGAGCTTGAGTGCTGTTTTGTTATCGATAGGCATAATGGTTTGCACAGAGGCCTTACCAAAGGTTTGCGTACCCACAACGATGGCGCGTTTATAGTCTTGCAATGCACCTGCCACAATTTCAGAGGCTGAAGCAGAGCCACCATTAACTAGCACAACCAACGGTACGTTTTTCACATCTTTGGGTGTGTTTTTAAAGTAATCATCCTTACCATTTTGGCGCAGATAGTTTTCTTTGCTGGCGGTAAGCTTGATTTTGGAATCCGGTGTACGGCCTTCGGTGTAAACCACCAAGGCATCTTTGGGCAAGAATGAAGCAGATACACCCACTGCGCCATTTAACAGACCGCCAGGGTTGTTACGTAAATCCAGCACCAAGCCTTTAAGCGGCGCTTTATTTTCTTTGTAAAGCGTTTCAAGTGCCTGGGCGACGTTCTCGGTAGTGTGTTCTTGGAATTGAGCAATACGGATATAGCCATAGCCAGGCTCAGCCATTTTAGACTTCACGCTTTGCACTTTAATCACTGCGCGTTTCAGCGTAACAATAATCGGCTTGCCTTCGCCTTTACGCAGCATAGTGAGCGTGACGGATGTGCCAATCTTGCCGCGCATTTTTGTTACGGCATCGTTAAGCGACATGCCTTGCACCGGTGTTTCGTCGATTTTGGCAATAAAGTCGCCCGGTTTTACGCCTGCCCGATAGGCAGGGGTGTCTTCGATCGGTGAAACTACGCGCACCAAGCCGTCTTCCATGCTGACTTCTATGCCAAGGCCGCCAAATTCACCTTGAGTTTGAATTTGCATGTCTTTGAAAGCGTCAGCATCCAGATAGGTGGAGTGCGGATCTAAGCCAGACACCATGCCTTTAATGGCTTCGGTAATGAGTTTTTTATCTTCAACAGGTTCTACATAGCTTTGTTTGATCAGGCCAAAAACAGTAGAAAAGGCACGTAGCTCTTCAACGGGCAGCGGGTTGCCGCCAGCATCTTTATCAGCTACCGCATTAAAGGAAAGACTCAGGGCAACGCCCAGACCTGCACCTGCTAAGAGCAAGGCAATCTTTTGGAGCTTTGGTTTTTTAGTGCTCGAGGACATCCGTTTTTTCCTGTTATTGGCTTGCTGACATGGGGTTTTTAGTCGTAACCACTTCATCAGCATAATCTAGCCAGCCCATGCCTGAGGGTCGATTGGGCGGCCATTTTGTCTGAGTTCAAAGTATAAGCCGGAATCTGCCATTCCACCGCTGTTACCACTGGTGGCAATGCTGTCTCCAGCCTTAATCGTATCACCTACTTGCTTAAGAATGCTCTCATTGGCGGCGTAAATACTCATATAGCCACCGCCATGATCTACGATCAGCATATTGCCAAAGCCACGCAGCCATTCGGCAAATACCACGCGGCCACTTGCAACGGCTTTTACGCTTTGGCCAGATGCGGAGCGGATAAACACACCTTTCCATTGCCCACCTTCACCCCGTGCCGTGCCATAGCGGCCGGTAATTTCACCTTTAATCGGCAAGCGTAGCTTGCCTTTAAGCGATGCAAACGCTTGGCCAGATTGCCCTGAATCGGGCAGGGCGGTGGTCACTTCTGGCTCTGGCTCGGCTTTAGGTGCGGGTTTACCTGCGGCTTTTGCTTTGGCCTGTGCCGCAGCATTGCGTGCTGCCCGCTCTTTCGCTTTTTTCTCTGCCAGCAGTTTGGCTTGGGCTATTTTCCTGGCGCGCTCAAGTTCTTGCCTCTTGATGATGGCGTTGAGCTTATCGACCAGCCCTGTTAAGCGTTTTTCATCAGCGGCTAACTTTTGGATTTGATTGCGCTGGCTGCTGATTTCTTGTGAGAGATTGCTCACAATTTGTTGTTTTTCTTGCTGCTCGGAAACCAGCACTTCTTTTTGTTGTTTTTTTCTTTGGGCCAGATGCTGTAAAGCTTCATTTTTTTGGCGAATATCTTCGCTTAAGCGGGCCAGCTCGGCGAGCTGTGCTTCTAATTTATTAGCGAGTTGTAGTTGTGAGCGGCTGATATAGCGGTAGTAGGTCAGCTCACGGCTTACCTGATTTGGGTCTTGCTGATTGAGTAGCAAGCGCCAGGCTTCAATTTGTCCGGCTTTGTAGCGTGTTTTGAGAATTTTTCCCAGCCGCTGCTGGCTGGCTTGAATGCCACTGCGGGTATGGCTGATATCGCTTTCTAAGCGTTTGATTTCTGCTGCACTTAAAGCCTGCTCGGTCTGCATATTGCTGAGTACACGATTGGCGTCAGAAATTGCTGTTTCAGAGTCTTTTAAAGCATCGCTGGCTTCGCTGCGCTGCGATTCATTGGCCGCTAAATCTTTTTTAAGCTCTTGCAGCTGACCGCGTAAATCTTTTAGCTCGGCTTGTTTGGCTTCTGATTCTTGCTTAGGCGCGGCAGACACCGTCGGTATGGCCGGTGCAGCCAGTGCACCGGTCGTAAGCATTAAAAGAAAAAGCGGTCTGAGCATGCTTAAAAATTTACCAAGGATTTGCCCTTACTTCGGGGAGTTTGAAGCCTGCCGTGGCTTGTGATAAGCCGCGGCGGGTGTGGCTCTTTGTAAATAACGTACTGTAATCAGGATAAATTCACTAAAGATTTACCCGTCATTTCTTCTGGCTGCTTAAGGCCCATCAAAGCCAGCATTGTTGGCGCAATATCGCGTAAAGCACCGCTGCCGCGCGCCATCATGGTTGCCGGGCGGCCAATATACACAAAGGGAACTTGGTCCGTTGTGTGCTGGGTATGTGGTTGATGCGCCGTGTGATCGTACATCAGCTCACAATTACCATGATCGGCCGTGATAAGGATTTCTCCACCGGCTGCAAGCATGGCGTCAACACATTGTGCAACACTCTGGTCCAAAGCTTCAACTGCTTTAACCGCAGCGTCAAAAATACCTGAGTGTCCCACCATATCACCATTGGCATAATTACAAATAATGGCCGAATATTGCTTGGATTCAATGGCAGCCACAATCTGGCGGGTGACTTCAGGGGCGCTCATTTCTGGCTGTAGATCGTAAGTGGCCACCTTAGGTGAAGGCACCAGAATACGGTCTTCACCGGCAAATTCTTTTTCTTCGCCTCCGGAGAAAAAATAAGTTACGTGCGGGTATTTTTCGGTTTCAGCGATGCGCAGCTGCTTTAAGCCCAGATTGGCAATATATTCGCCAAAGCTGTTTTGCACCTTAGGCTTGTCATAAGCCACCAGCAGGCTTGGATAAGCTGAGCCATAATTTGTTGCGGTGCTAAATGAGGCAAATTTAGGTTGACGCGCTTTAAAGCCATCAAAGCTCGCATCGGTCAAAGCCGTAGTGATTTGGCGTGCACGGTCGGCACGGAAATTCATAAAGATCACTACATCGCCGTCTTGCATCGATGATTTTTCGCCGATGGCGGTGGCTGCAACAAATTCATCGTTTTCATCACGCTCGTAGGCTGCAGATAGGGCATCGGCGGCGTTGACTGCGTGGAATAAGCCCTCGCCTTCAACCATGACCTTATAAGCAGGCTCTACGCGCTCCCAGCGTTTATCCCTATCCATTGCCCAGTAGCGGCCTGTTACGGAGGCGATGCGCGCTGCCGGGTGGGAATCACAGACTGCTTGTAGTTTAGCTAAATAGACCGCTGCACTGCGGGGTGGTGTATCACGGCCATCCAAGAAGGCGTGCACATTGATTTGACCAACTCCTGCATCGCTTGCTGCCGCGATGAGCGCATTGACATGGGCTTCGTGGCAATGCACGCCGCCATCCGAGATCAAACCTAAAATATGGAGTGTTTTACCGCTACTTTTGGCTTGTTCAATTGCCGCAGCAAATACAGCGTTCTGGCCGATAGAGCCATCGGCTACATCACAGTCGATACGGCTGATGTCTTGTTGCAGCACCCGGCCCGCGCCGATATTAAGGTGGCCGACTTCAGAGTTACCAAACTGGCCTTTAGGCAGTCCTACGTATTCTTCTGAGGCATTGATCGTTGTCCACGGGTAGGTGGCGAATAAGCGATCAAGGTGTGGTTTTTTGGCGGCAGCAATGGCGTTATCCTTTGTCTCTTCACGGTAACCGAAGCCATCTAAAATCAACAGAAGAACAGGTTTGACGTTTTGGCTCATATTTATTTACCCCTGTGATGGATGCTGCTGTAAATTTAATGCCTGCTCAGCAGCAAACAAATTTTAAATATCACTAGTATTCTAACTCATTGCATAATAGCCTCTATGACGTTTGGCAATATTTCTACCATATTAACCAAGAAATAATTAGAATATCCCCTTAAACCTTTTTAATCTTAGATAGCGATTATGGCCAATTCCATTGAGCATATGGACGACCCCCACATTGATCAGGCTTCGCGTGCAATGAAGGCGATGTCGCACCCGCTACGCTTGAAGATTCTGTGCGTTTTAGGAGATAAAGAAGTTAGCGTGCAAGATATCGTTGAGCAGGTGGGTACTACACAATCAAATATTTCTCAGCATCTAGCCTTGATGCGCGAGAAAGGAGTGTTGCGTACTCGCAAAGATGCCAATCGGGTGTACTACCGAGTGGGGGATTTGCGTACGCTTGAAGTGATTGTGATGTTAAGAAACGTGTTCTGCGGCTTTTAGTAATTTACATCGCGTACGGTGTACGCGATGTAAGAGCTGCAATGGTTGCAATGGCTTTATTATTTACGCGTTAATTCTTTTAAATAATTTTCAAGCTTTTCTTTTTTAAGCCTCCCCAGCTCAATTGCAATTCGTTCACCTTTTGCATTGTAAATTGCCGTAAAGGGTAATCCACCTAGCTGATTACCTTCTTTACGCATTAATTCCATTGCATTGGCTTCGCCCGTTAATATCGGATAGTTAATTCCATATTGCTTAGAAAAAGCAGCCACATCTTTTTGCTCATCAATGGCTATCCCTATAAATTGCACTTTCCCTGCATATTGCTTTTGTAAGGCAATAAATTCCGGAATTTCTTCCCGGCATGGGCCGCACCATGTTGCCCAGAAATTAACAATCAGCGGCTTGCCTTTCCATTGAGAAATGGCCTGTATTTTGTTCTTTAAATCAGGGAGTTGAGCTGAGAAAATAGCTGTTTCTGCCTGAACAAAACCACTCAGTAAACTAAATACAATCAGCCATTTTTTCATTGTTTTTCCTGTTTAAGTCGCTCTAGGGTGGCTTTGAACGCTGCCGGGCTTTGGTAACCAATAACACGCTCGTTTAAAAACTGCCCATTGCTGCCGGTAAATAAAATAGCGGGTGGGCCGAATAGTTTGAAGCGTTTTAATAGGGCTTGATCTGCCGCGTTATTTTGCGTGACATCGGCTCGTAGCAATACCATATCTGCTAATGATTTTTGAATCTGTGGATCACTTAAGGTATCGCGTTCAAATTCTTTGCAGGCAATACACCAATCGGCATAGAAATCTAACATCACCATTTTGCCATTGGCCTGGCTGATGGCCTGATTTAATTCTTGTTCAGAGGCAATGGCGCGAAATTTCGTCCCTGTTTCGGAGTCTGATTTTTCCCATAATGGCCGGGCCACCCAGACCGCCATGAGCAGTAATAAAATACCAAAAACGATTTTTACACCGCGCATCATACGGCCGGAGAGCTTGGGTAAAATGCTGCCGCCAAAAGCACCAATGGCGAGCAGGGGCAGGCCTAGTCCTAGTGCCAGCATATAGAGCGCACTACCACCCAATAGTAAATCGCCTGTTTGGCCTAAATAAGCCAGTGCCGCAGCTAAGGGGGGGGCGATACAAGGGCCAACAATCAGGGCCGAGAGCGCTCCCATCGCAAATACCGAAGTGAATTGGCCACCGGGCAGGCGATTAGACCAATCATTCATTTTGCTTTGAATGCTGCCGGATAATTGCAGATCGAACAGGCCAAACATGGCGAGTGCCATCAAGACAAAAAACAGAGAAAACAGTGCGATTACAAAAGGTTGCTGTAAGGCTACAACAAGTAAAGTGCCGGTTGCGGCGGCAGCAATACCGATCAGAGTGTAGCTCAGCGCCAAGCCTTGCACATAGGTAAAGGTTAGCCCTAGTGCACGCATTTTGCCCTGCTGGCCGTTACCTAGCACGATGCCAGACACAATAGGAATCAGCGGATACATGCAGGAAGTCAGTGCAAGTGCGAGGCCCCCTAAGAAAAATACACCAAGGGTGGCAAGAAGCCCTCCGCTGAAATAAATATCGGCCCCGCTAGGGCCGATTTCAGCAGGAATGGTGCTTTTACCAAACAACTGATCTAGCGCGTCTTTGGGAGGCTCGCCTAGTTTTAAGAGCTGTGTTTGTGGCGGGTAGCACACGCCGACTTCGGCACAGCCTTGGAATTTGGCTGTAATGGCCGCATCTAATGGATACGGGGTGCTGGATTTAATCCGCACTGCCATATCGTGTTTATAAACTTGCACTTTGCCAAAGCTGGGGTCATTTTTCTCTGTGCCTTTGGGGAGCTCAGGCTGTATGGGCAGATTGGCTTTAAAGCTGATGCGATCCCGATAAAGGTAATAGCCTGCTGCTACTTTAAAGCGTGCTTCTACAGTATGGTCGTCAATCTGTACCATATAAGCTTGGAATGCCTTTTCGGGCGGCAGTAAATCATCCGCAGCATGGGCCGTGCCAAGTAATGCAAGTAAAAAGAGAACGATACGAAGCATCATGCTTGCACCTCTTTACTCACCCAGTTTAGATAGGCGGGGAGACCTGCGGTGGGGCTTAGGGCAATAATTTCGGCTACCTCGTAAGGGTGGTTTTCCTGAAGCCAGGCTTCTAAAGCAGGATAAGCGGCTTGGGTTGTTTTAATCAGCAGGGGAACTTCCTGCGCGATTTCGATTCTTTCATTCCATCGGTATGTAGATTGTACTGGCGCCAATTGGTTCACGCAGGCAGCCAGTCGGGCTGTTACAAGGCCGGTGGCTAAACGATTTGCTACATCCTCGTCTGGGCAATTGCACAAGACGATCAAAATATTATCTGGAGTTGTCATGCCTTACCTGCTGTTATTACTTTTTGTGGCCTATCCGATTGCTGAAATTATCACGATTGTTTTACTGGCAAAAGCCATTGGTACTTTTTGGGTGGTGCTCTGGTTGATTGCGGCTTTTTTCAGTGGTTTGCTGATGTTGCGTCATCACAAATTAGCGGTAGGCGCGGCCTTATTTGGTGATTTACGCTCTGGTCGCCTATCGATTCATAGCCTGTTTGCTGTAGCTCGCTACTATATTGCTGCTGTTTTACTTTTATTGCCCGGTATTTTGGGCGATGTAGTGGCACTGGTTTTGTTGCTGCCTTGGGGCCGTTTAGCAAAGAATAAAGGCACGCCAGCAGAGCCGTTTTCAGCTCCGGGTGCGCAGGGTGATGTGATTGATGGTGAATATCGTCAGGTTAAGCCTGATATGGATCGTTTACAGGGCTAACTAAAATCAGTATTTCAAGATTTGGATTTTCGTCGCATCACATCGCTAATTAAAAATCGCCGCGTGGGTAGCCCACGCGGCGATTTTTTACTTCAGCATAACCATGCTGACACCTTGCAAAATGATTTGCTCCAGGCTCGGCACAACTACGCTGAGCACCAGCTGAATCGCTAAAATCAGCACCAGCGGCGTGATATCTACCCCGCCAATCGGTGGAATAAAGCGATGCAGCGGGCGCAGAAAAGGTGCGGTCAGTGCAGTCAGGATCGGCATCAAGGGGTTGTAGGGGGCAAGCCAAGACATCAGTGCTTGGCCAATGACGGTGGCAAACAGCAGATATAAAGACATCTTGCAGACTTCGAGCAGCGCAGCCAGTGCCAGTGAAAATAGCGAAAACGGCGCGGTAAAGTCAAAAGGCCAAGGCGATAGTGCCAATAACACTGCGTGCATTAACAAGGCCACTAGCCACGCCAGCATGAGGCTGGCGCTATCCAGCCCGCGAAATGGCGGCAAAATACGCCTTACCGGAATCACTGCCCAATTGGTTAAGGACAAAACAAACTGCGTGAGCGGGTGTTTAAATGGAATTCGCGCTGCTTGTAAAAAGAAGCGCGCCAGCAGCAGTAAGATAAAAAATTCGGATAAATTGCGAATTAAAAAATTGAATGTGTTTGCAAGCATTGTAAATCCTTAGACTTCAAGACTGCGTGTGGATTCTTCTCCCAACTCGCGGGAGCGCGCGGCAGCTGCCGAAGCCGCCGCAATAATGGTGGTGCGCACCTGGCTGGTTTCGAGCGCATTAATAGCGCGCTCGGTTGTGCCGCCCTTGGAGGTCACTTTTTGTCTTAAGGTGGCAGCATCATCTTCGCTTTGCATGGCCAGTTTTACTGCGCCTGAAAAGGTTTGGTAAGCCAGTTTACGAGCGATTTCTGGCCCAAAACCCTGGGCACGGGCCGCAGCTTGTAAGGCTTCCATAAAATAGAATACATAAGCTGGGCCAGAGCCCGAAATCGCCGTAATTCCATCGATATCGCTTTCTTTTTCTACCCACACCATCTCGCCAATTGCGGCCAGCATGCGTTCGGTTAATTCCCGATCGGCATCTGTCACTTCAGCTGTGGCGTAAGCACCTGACATTCCTTCTTGCACAAGTGCCGGGGTATTGGGCATAACACGCACAATACGTGGATAAACATCCAGCCATTGCGATAGCGTATCTGCTCTGACGCCTGCTGCAATAGAGATCACCAGAGCACCATTGAGTTGCGGGCGCAAAGATTTGGCTACCGCTTGTAATTGCTGTGGTTTTACTGCAAATAAAATGGCATCACTTTTAGGAAGTGGCGTTTCGGGTGCGCTGCTGCTGACACCAAAATTGCTGCTCAGTTGTTCGCGTTTGGCAGCATCTGGTTCAACGACATGAATTTGAGCGGCCTCAAAACCTTGCTTGATCATGCCGCCTATCATCGCGATGGCCATATTGCCACCGCCGATAAAAGTGATTTTCATATATTCCTTACAGGTAAGTGCGAGTGCCGAATAATGCGGTGCCCACTCGTACGAGGGTGGAACCCTCGCTAATGGCGGTTTCTAAATCACTAGACATGCCCATTGATAATGTATCGACAGGTATTCCTTGGGTAATCAGCTGGTTTTGTAAGTCTCGCAGCACTTTAAATTGTTTTGCCAGCTGCGCTAAGTCTGGCGTGGGCTCGGGTATGCACATTAAACCGCGCAATTGTATACGTGGTAATTGACAGATTTTTGTCGCCAGCGTTAAGCATTCATCGGGGGCAATACCTGATTTCGATACTTCTCCCGATACATTAACCTGAATACAGACATTTAAATGAGGCAGATGTTCCGGGCGTTGTGCAGAAAGCCGTTCGGCGATCTTTAAACGATCAATTGAATGGACCCAGTCTGCCAACTCTGCCACAGATCGGGTTTTATTGCTCTGTAGCGGTCCGATAAAATGCCAAACTAACTCATTACAATCGATTAAAGCTGCGTGTTTATCTATTAACTCTTGAACATAATTTTCACCAAAGGCCCGCTGTCCTATTAAATACAGCTCTCTTATTGCTTCACTTGGGAAGGTCTTACTCACTGCCAACAAGGCGACAGCGTTGATTTCTCGCTGATTGGCGGCAGCGGCTTTTGCAATGCGCTCTCTCACACCTTGCCATGCTGTAAATATCGTTGCCATAATGGGTTATCAACTCTAGTGTGGTGCTCTGCATATAGACTGGGCTGAAATGGAATTCTTATCCCATTTTTGCAAGTTGCTTGGTTTGAGCGATCGTTACGAAAGAATGCCGGGTCTTATAGAGAAGTTCGAGCAAGGGCTGTTTAAAACGAAAAAATACTCTGTAAGGAGTAATCGGCGTTCCTAAGGCGGTAGATCACTTTCAAGTTCGAGCGACTGCTTGGATATTATTACGCGAAAACCCACTATGCGGACAGGATTAAACAATGGAAATCTCTGAATTATTAGCTTTCACCGTTAAAAACAAAGCATCAGACTTACATCTTTCGTCTGGTTTGCCTCCGATGATTCGGGTTGACGGGGATATTCGCCGGATTAATACGCCTGCGCTATCGCATAAAGACGTGCACGATATGGTGTACGACATCATGAACGACGGCCAGCGTAAGATTTACGAAGATACGCTGGAATGCGATTTTTCTTTCGAAATACCGCGTTTAGCACGTTTCCGGGTGAATGCCTTTGTGCAAAATCGCGGGGCGAGTGCTGTTTTCCGGGTGATTCCATCGGATATCAAGACTCTGGAAGAGCTAGGTTGCCCGCGTATTTTTCAAGACATTGCCGAAACACCGCGCGGCTTGGTGCTGGTGACCGGGCCAACAGGCTCGGGTAAATCCACCACTTTGGCGGCGATGATCAACTATATCAATGCCAATGAATACGGCCATATCTTAACCGTGGAAGACCCGATTGAATTTGTCCACACCTCGCAAAAGTGCCTGATTAACCAGCGTGAAGTTGGCCCGCACACCATGAGCTTCTCTAATGCTTTGCGCTCTGCACTGCGTGAAGACCCTGACGTCATTCTGGTTGGGGAAATGCGCGATCTGGAAACCATCCGTCTGGCGCTGACTGCCGCTGAAACCGGTCACTTAGTGTTTGGCACTTTGCATACCTCATCTGCGGCTAAAACCATTGACCGTGTGGTGGATGTATTCCCTGCGGCAGAAAAAGAAATGGTGCGCTCGATGTTGTCTGAATCATTACGTGCCGTGATTTCACAAACGCTGCTGAAAAAGAAAGAAGGCGGGCGGGTGGCTGCGCATGAAGTGATGATCGGGATTCCGGCTATTCGTAACTTGATTCGTGAAAATAAAATTGCGCAAATGTATTCGGCGATTCAAACCGGTTCGCAATTTGGGATGCAAACGCTGGATCAGTGTTTGCAGGGCTTATTGCAGCGCAATATTATTTCCCTGCCTGAGGCCAGAATGAAAGCGGCTATTCCTGATAATTTCAGGGGCTAAGTGATTGGCGCAAAATACCCGAGGATTGCTTGTCTGCTGCTAGCAAGCATTTTTGTTTGTTTTGCTCCTGTTGCAGTTATAAGCTTTATGTACCGTTTTTTTTGTATTTAGATTAGCGTTTAAAAGCTGATTAAGCGGTGCATAATTCTTGAAAGACTTGTCGTTTGTTTAAATGTTTTTTCTTATTAAATAAGTAAGATATTCTTGATTAAGATAAAATACCTTACTTGCCTTTTAATGAACATATTGCGTAAAGAAGAATAAAAATGGAAAAGGAACAAGCCGCAAAATTTATGCATGATCTTTTGCGGCATATGCGCAGTAAAGGGGCCTCAGATTTATTTATTACGGCTGATTTTCCGCCTGCAATGAAGATTGACGGGAAAGTGACGCCGGTTTCAAATCAAATTCTGACGGCACAGCATAGTAAGGAATTAGCGCGGGCGATTATGAATGATCGTCAGGCCGAAGATTTTGAAGGTACTAAAGAATGTAATTTTGCGATCAGCCCCGGCCAGCTCGGGCGTTTTCGCGTGAATGCGTTTATGCAGCAGGGCCAGGTAGGCATGGTGCTGCGTACGATTAATTCAGAAATCCCCTCGCTGGATGATTTAGGCCTGCCGCCTGTATTACGCGATATTGCGATGGCAAAGCGGGGCTTGGTGATTTTTGTAGGCGGTACAGGTTCGGGTAAATCGACCTCGCTGGCAGCCATGATTGGCCACCGAAATGAGCATGGTTACGATCACATCATTACCATTGAAGACCCGATTGAATACGTTCACGCGCATAAAAATTGCATTGTGACCCAGCGTGAAGTGGGGGTGGACACCGATAGCTGGCAGGCTGCACTGAAAAACACCCTGCGTCAGGCGCCAGATGTGATTTTGATTGGTGAAATTCGTGATCGCGAAACCATGGATTACGCAATTGCCTTCTCTGAAACCGGTCACCTTTGCATGGCGACTTTACACGCCAACTCGGCTAATCAGGCGCTGGACCGGATTATCAACTTTTTCCCCGAAGAGCGTCGTCAGCAGCTCTTGATGGATTTATCTTTAAATCTTCGCTCGTTTGTTTCTCAGCGGCTGATTCCGCATCGCACCGGCAAAGGCCGGGTGGCGGCTGTGGAAGTGATGCTAAATAGCCCTTTGATTTCTGAATTGATTTTTAAAGGTGAAGTGCACGAAATCAAAGAAATCATGAAGAAATCGCGTGAGCTGGGAATGCAGACATTCGATCAGGCATTGTTTGATCATTATGAAGCAGGAAAAATCACTTACGAAGATGCTTTGCGCAATGCCGATTCAGTTAATGATTTACGATTGAGCATTAAGCTGCAAGGTTCAGAAGCGAAGCATACGGATATTCTTTCTGGTCTTGATCATCTTGATATCGTTTAAACGTGCTTATGCGACTGATTCGGTTTTTAATAGGTTTAAGCGTTGTTGTACAGCCATTGCAGGCTGCTGTATTGGGGGATATCCAAGTTCGGTCTGCACTGGGTGAGCGCTTTAATGCCCGAATTAATGTTATTGCTAATGAAAATGAAGAGTTAAATCAGCAGTGCTTTCGTCTTGTTCCTATTGTCGATGGTGGCTCTGCTCATTTAAATGTACGTTTATCTTTTGAATCGAATGAAGATGGTGGCCTGCTTAGCTTGCGTGGTGATGAGCCTTTGCAAGAGCCACTGCTTCATTTTTCGATTCGTCTGCGTTGCCCTAACGAAAAAAGCCCTAGTTTTCAGCGTGATTACAATGTGCTGCTTGATCCGCGTGAATATCGCGCCAAGCAGGGGGGAGGAGACTTTGCCTTAGTCGCGCCTGCTGTGCGCCGCAATCTACCCGCTTTTGCTGGTGTTTGGCAAAGTCAGGAGGGAGACTCTGTAGAACGGATTGCACGAGCCTATTTCCCGCAGGACAGGGCTGGTCGCGCACGGATGGTGGATGAAATTTACCGGCTTAATGCCGATTTAGCGCAAAACACGCATGCTCGCTTACCGCTTAATACCGAGGTGAGGCTACCTGATCGCAAAAGTTTACTGCCTGCTGCCGCCAATATGCAGAATAGGGTAGAGCCGGTGCAGGCACAAACGAGCGGTGGGCCACTTAAAGATGCTTTGCAAATTGCCCCTGTTTCTCTGCCGAGAGTTGAGAAAGGCGGCTTTCACTTACGCTTATCCGAGCCTGTTTTGGCTTTCCGGCAAAAAGCGCAATTAAGCCCGGAAGATAGCTTACGGGCGCGTGAGCGTTTGCAACTGCTGGAAAGTGACGATCAAGCCGCGCAGCTTTTGCAATTTAAATATCAAATTAGCCAGCTAGAGAAGCAACTCGCTGCCATGCAGGCAGATCACTCTTCTCAGGGGCTTTCTTTAGAATCAGCGCCTGCTTTGGCCGGATTTAATCGCTTACCGAGTGCATGGTGGTTATTACTTTTGCTGCTCTTGCCACTATTTTACTTAGTGCGCCGGCAAGGGCATATTGCGAAGGAAGTGCAATATGCTTTTCCATTGGGGCAACACACCTTTGCACCCAGCACCGCACCCTTAGGTGAGCGATTACGCGAAGCCGTGCCGGATCGAAAGCAGGTTATGGGTGTGGTGAATAATTTTTCTCAGGCGGCTTCCGATTGGAGCCGTGATGATGTGGATGTAGTGCAGCCTAAAAATGTTTCTGAAGAAGCGCAGATGCTACTTGATCATGGATTAATCACTCAGGCGATTAATTTATTAAAGAGCGAAATTGAGCAATACCCTAGCGGCCTAGCTTTATGGATGAAGCTGTTTGAAGTGTATGTTAGCCAGGGAATGCGTCAGGAATTTCAAAATCGGGCCGTTGGCTTTCGTTTACAATTTTCTAGCGATGGTTTATGGCAGCAAGTGCAGAGTATGGGCAGGGATTTAGATCCGGATAATCCACTTTATTTATCTTTAGATGAAAACACGACGCCCTTGATGTTTCCCGATGATGCGATCAGTTTTTCGGTGCCAGATAGCAAAATGGAGCATGTTGATTTTACGACGGGTGAAATTCTGGAGGTGAAAGCAGACCCTTGGCATTTAGAGCCGGATCCGATTGAGCGCTCTGTGCAAACCGAGCGGAGCGAATTAGCGCAGGTTGAAAAGAGTTTTCCGGAAATACCCGGTCTGGATCTGGCTCATTTTCTGAGCGATGATTCCGCTTTGCAGCAAGTGGTGCAGCATTTAGAGCAGAACGATATTCATAGTGCTTGCCAAGCCTTAGAGCAATTGCTTTATCGTGGCAGCATGGAGCAGCGCCAAACGGCGATCAAGTGGCTGGATATTTTGATTCCATTGCAGATGTAATAGCCAAAAAAAAAGCCAGCGTGATGCTGGCTTCTTTGTCTTTATAGGGCATTCACAAATTAAACAGTTTTATGCGCCGCTAAAGTTTTAGCTAAATACTGCCCGGTATGGCTTTCTGTGCAGGCCGCCAGTTCTTCCGGTGTGCCGCTCATTAAGATACGACCGCCACCCGCACCGCCTTCTGGCCCCAGATCAATCACCCAGTCTGCCGTTTTCACGACATCCAGATTGTGCTCAATCACCACCACTGTATTGCCATGCTCGCGCAGGCGATGTAATACGGCTAGCAACTGGTCGATATCATGGAAATGCAAGCCTGTGGTTGGCTCATCCAGGATATACAGGGTGCGGCCGGTATCGCGTTTGGATAGCTCCAGCGCCAGCTTCACGCGTTGCGCTTCACCGCCAGATAGCGTTGTGGCGCTTTGCCCTAAACGGATGTAATCCAGCCCCACGTCGGTTAGCGTTTTAAGCTTACGTGCCACCGTTGGTACGGCCTCAAAAAACGCCAGCGCTTGCTCGACTGTCATCCCCAATACTTCGGTGATGTTTTTGCCTTTGTACTGCACTTCCAGTGTTTCGCGGTTGTAGCGCTTACCGTGGCAAACATCGCAAGGCACGTAGACATCGGGCAGAAAGTGCATCTCTACCTTAAGAACACCGTCACCTTGGCAAGCTTCGCAGCGGCCACCTTTCACATTAAAGCTAAAACGCCCCGGCCCATAACCGCGTTCGCGGCTGGTTGGCACACCGGCAAACAGCTCTCGAATCGGCGTAAACATGCCGGTATAGGTGGCAGGATTAGAGCGCGGCGTGCGGCCAATCGGCGATTGATCGACGTTAATCACTTTATCAAAGTGATCCAGCCCGGTGATGCTTTCAAACGGAGCTGGCTCGCCCGATGCGCCGTTGAGTTCTTTTGCGGCGATGGTATAGAGCGTGTCATTGATGAGGGTAGATTTACCCGAGCCGGATACGCCGGTAATGCAGACAAACAAGCCTACCGGCAGCCTCAGCTCAACTTGCTTCAGGTTATTACCTGTTGCACCTTTCAGTGACAGCCATTTTTCCGGATCAGGTTGGCGGCGTACTTCTGGAATAGCGATGCGCCTAGCGCCAGATAAAAACTGCCCAGTGATCGAGCGCGGCTCGTTCATGATGTCCTGCGGCGTTCCCGCCGCCACTACTTCACCGCCATGTACACCCGCGCCCGGCCCCATATCCACCAGATAATCTGCCATGCGGATGGCGTCTTCATCGTGCTCAACCACGATGACGGTGTTATCTAGGTCGCGCAGATGGCGCAGCGTGCCCAGCAGACGATCATTATCGCGCTGATGCAGACCAATCGACGGCTCATCTAACACATACATCACGCCGGTTAAGCCAGAGCCAATTTGGCTAGCAAGGCGAATCCGCTGTGCTTCACCACCTGATAGGGTGTCGGCGCTGCGATCGAGGCTGAGGTAATCCAAGCCAACGTTGACCAAAAAGCCAAGACGCTCGCGAATTTCTTTCACAATTTTTTCTGCGATCTGGGCTTTTGCTCCAGTCAGCGTTAAGCCCGCAAAATAACCAGCAGTGTCTTTCAATGCCATACGGCTGACTTCGTGCAGATTGCATTCGCCAACGCGCACATTACGTGCCTCAACGCGCAATCTTGCACCGCCGCAATGCGGGCAGGGCTGATTATTCTGGTATTTGGCTAATTCTTCACGTACGGCCATTGAATCGGTTTCGACGTAACGGCGTTCCAGATTAGGAATAATCCCTTCAAAGGCGTGCGAGCGGGAAACTTTGGTACCGCGCTCGTTCATATAGGTGAAAGCAATTTCTTCAGTACCCGAGCCATGCAGCACGGCTTGCTGCACTTCTTCTGTCAGCGCTGTCCATGCTTCACTGACATCAAAGCCATAGTGCTCAGCAATACTGGTCAGCATCTGGAAGTAAAACTGATTACGTTTATCCCAGCCTTTAATGGCACCCGCCGCCAAGCTTAAATCAGGGTGAGCCACAACACGCTTAGGATCAAAGAAAGTGATCTGGCCCAAGCCTTCGCACTTAGGGCAAGCGCCCATCGGGTTGTTAAACGAGAACAGGCGTGGCTCGAGTTCTGGCAGGCTGTAGCTGCAAATAGGACAGGCAAACTTGGCAGAGAACCAATGCTCTTTACCGCTATCCATTTCCAGCGCAATGGCGCGACCTTCAGCGTGGCGCAGGGCGGTTTCAAAGGATTCGGCGAGGCGCTGCTTCACGTCTTCGCGTACTTTTAGCCGATCAACCACCACTTCAATGGTGTGTTTTTTGTTTTTATCTAGCTTAGGCGTTTCATCGAGTTCATAGATTTCGCCATCGACACGAACACGTACAAAGCCTTGCGCACGTAGCTCGTCGAATAAATCAACGTTCTCGCCTTTTTTGCCGACCACGATCGGCGCGAGCACCATTAACTTGGTTTCTTCCGGCAGTGCTAAGACGTGATCAACCATCTGGCTAACGGTTTGCGATTGCAGAGGCTGCTTATGCTCGGGGCAGAATGGTGTGCCAACGCGGGCAAATAAGAGGCGCAAATAATCGTGGATTTCCGTTACCGTGCCAACGGTGGAGCGCGGGTTATGACTGGTGGCTTTTTGCTCGATGGAGATCGCGGGGCTGAGGCCCTCGATCAAATCGACATCGGGTTTTTCCATCAATTGTAAAAATTGCCGCGCATAAGCGGATAGCGATTCCACATAGCGACGCTGGCCCTCGGCATACAAGGTATCAAACGCCAGAGACGATTTGCCTGAGCCGGAAAGCCCCGTAATCACAACTAAACTGCCACGTGGCAGGTCGAGATTAACGTTTTTTAAATTGTGCGTGCGAGCGCCGCGAATGCGAATTTGCGGGGCTTCGGATGATTCGATACGACGGTACGACATAAAGGCCGGTATCTGCAGTAAAGAGGAATCGGATAATATACCGGACTTTCCTGTCGAAAGTGTGTTGGAAGCATTTACTTGACCATTACATTTGTAACTCAATATGTTGGGCGGGCATGGTTTTTATGCCCACGCGGGTCGATATAAATGAATAAGCAGGTCGATACAGATGAACGCGTGGGCATAAAGCGTGTCCATCTTAAGATGTCATTCAACACACCAGACACCACTTCAAATTGCTGCCATGACTCCTATAGAACTGCGTGCCTCGCTCGGCCTAGCTGGGCTTTATGCCCTGCGTATGCTGGGAATGTTTCTCATTTTGCCTGTGTTCGCTGTTTACGCAGGCAAACTACCCGGCGGAGATAATCATACGATGGTCGGGCTGGCGTTTGGCGCTTACGGCCTGACGCAAGCCTTATTGCAACTGCCTTTCGGTATGTGGTCGGATCGGGTTGGCCGCAAAAAAGTCATCTATATCGGCCTCGCCCTGTTTGCGGTGGGTAGCGTGATGTGTGCCATGGCCGATCATGTGGCGTGGCTGATTGTGGGTCGTGCCGTGCAGGGGGCAGGAGCGATTTCGGCGGCGATTACCGCACTGCTGGCCGATTTAACCCGCGAAGAAAACCGCACCAAGGCGATGGCGATGATAGGCGGCAGTATTGCCAGCACCTTTGCGATTTCATTGGTGGCAGCGCCCACTTTGGCCGCATGGATTGGTTTACCCGGCATCTTTTTGCTCACTGCCGTACTGGCGATTGCCGCCATCATTGGCGTGCGGCAAATTATTCCGGACCCGATTATCTCGCGTTTTCACTCTGATGCCGAAATCAGCACAACGCGTTTGCCCGCCGTATTGCGTCACCCGCAGCTATTACGTATGAACTATGGTGTATTTGCCCTGCATGCGGCGCAAATGGCCATGTTTACCGTGATGCCGCTGCTGCTGACTAGGCTGGGTGGAATTAGCCTAGAGCATCATTGGTGGGTGTATTTACCGGTGGTGCTGGTCAGCTTTGTACTGATGGTGCCGGCGGTGATTTATGGTGAAAAAAAACAACACTTAAAAGAAGTGTTTATTTTTGCAATCAGCCTGATGTTGCTCGCCCAGCTGGGCATGGCGTTGTATATGCCTAATCTGACCATGATTGTGGTGTGGTTGTCGGTGTACTTTATTGCTTTTAATATTTTGGAAGCTACGCAGCCTAGCCTGATTTCTAAAATTGCCCCAAGCGATGCCAAGGGTACGGCGATGGGCGTGTACAACACTTGTCAGTCACTGAGTATGTTTCTTGGCTCGGCGATTGCAGGCTGGTTGTATCAGCAGCACGGCAGCGTGACGGCTATCTTTTTGCTTTGCGCTGCGCTGATGGTGATCTGGTTATTTTTTGCCGCAGGCATGCAGCCGCCGCTGCCGGTTAAAACACAAATGTTCCACATCGGTGACAATTGGGAAGGCAGCCCACAGGCTCTGTCTGTTAAACTTGCGGCTATTGACGGCGTAAAAGAAGCCGTCGTTTTAATTGACGAACGCGTGGCCTTGCTGAAAGTCCTGCAAACAGGCTGGGATGAAGCTGCGGCGCGGCAACTTATTGAAGAGACAAGATAATGGCTTCATTGAATAAAGTAATTTTGATCGGCAATTTGGGTAAAGACCCTGAAAATCGCTTTCTGCCATCGGGCGGCGCAGTGTGCAACTTCAGCATTGCCACCACCGAAAGCTGGAAAGACAAAGCCACCGGTCAAAAGCAGGAAAAAACCGAATGGCACAATATCACCATGTACAACCGCCTAGCCGAAATCGCCGCGCAGTACCTGAAGAAAGGCTCATCGGTTTACATCGAAGGCCGTCTGCAAACGCGTAAATGGCAAGATAAAACCACTGGCCAAGATCGCTACACCACCGAAATCATCGCCGACCAAATGCAAATGCTGGGCGGGCGTGCTGGCAATAGCAGTGGCCCAGCCGATACTGGCTACGACGACGGCGGCTTAAATCAGCAGCCCGCCTACCAGCAGCAGCAACAAGCCTCCCCAGCACCAGCTCGCCGCCCGGTACCAGCCCCGGCAGCTGCAGCGCCAAAAAGCTTTGATGATTTTGAGGATGATATTCCGTTTTGATCGAATAATCGCCCAAGCGAATTAAGCACAAAGCCCGCAGTGATGCGGGCTTTGTGCGTTTTGAGCGCTCAATTACTGCGTATAATCTGACAAATAAATTTATACAACATTAAGAAAAAGCCAATATGCTGCAAGATATCCAAAAACCCCTCTGGGCTGCGGCTGATAAGCTGCGTGCCAATGTCGATGCGGCCGAGTACAAACACATCGCACTCGGCATGATTTTTCTGAAATTCATTTCTGATTCGTTTTCCGCCCGCCGCGCTGAACTCACGCGCCGCTTTGCTGATGAAAACGACGAATATTTTTTGCATGATTGCGATGATGAATTACTGGCCGAAGAGCTGGAAGACCGTGATTACTACAAAGCAGTAAACGTATTTTGGGTACCAGAAGGCGCGCGCTGGGAAGCGCTGCGCGCTAACGCCAAGCAGGCCGACATTGGCAAACGCATTGATGATGCGCTGGCGATTTTGGAGCTAGAAAACCCCAGCCTGAAAGGCATCTTAGATAAACGCTATGCCCGAGCCCCCTTGCCTGATGGCAAGCTCGGTGAATTAGTTGATCTGATTTCCACCATTGGTTTTGGCGAAGACCAAGGCAAAGCCCGAGATATTCTTGGCCAAGTTTACGAATATTTCCTTGGCCAGTTTGCCAGCGCCGAGGGCAAAAAGGGCGGGCAGTTCTACACGCCGCAATCCATTGTTAAAACGCTGGTCACCGTGCTCGACCCGCATCAGGGCAAGGTGTACGACCCTTGCTGCGGCTCGGGCGGCATGTTTGTGCAGTCGGAAAAATTTATCGAAGCGCACGGCGGGCAGCTCGGTGATGTATCGATTTACGGACAGGAATCCAACCCCACCACATGGCGCTTGGCCGCGATGAACCTCGCCATTCGCGGCATCGACTTCAACCTGGGCCGTGAGCCGGGCGACACCTTTACCAAAAACCAGCACCCCGACCTGCGCGCCGATTACATCCTCGCCAACCCACCGTTCAATATCAGCGACTGGTGGCATGGCAGTTTGGAAGGCGATTCGCGCTGGGTATACGGCACGCCGCCGCAAGGCAACGCCAATTATGCGTGGCTGCAGCACATGCTTTACCACCTCAAATCCGATGGCCGCGCCGGTATTGTGCTGGCCAATGGTTCAATGTCATCCAGCCAAAACTCTGAAGGGCAAATTCGTGCCGCCATGGTCGATGCCGACGTAGTCGAAGTGATGATTGCGCTGCCCGGCCAACTGTTCTTCAACACGCAAATCCCCGCCTGCCTGTGGTTTTTGGCAAAAAACAAATCCACCCGCCAAGGCGAAGTGCTGTTTATCGACGCACGCAAACTCGGCAAGATGATTTCACGCGTGCAGTGCGAACTGGATGACGAGGCGATTACCCGCATCGCTAATCTGGTGAAGGCTTGGCGCGGCTCAGCAGGCGAAATCCCCCTCAATCCCCCTTTTTCAAAGGGGGAAGCTAAAACCACTTCATCAGTCCCCCCCTTTGAAAAAGGGGGGCTGGGGGGGATTTCTGCGCCTGATGACATCATCTCCGAATACCAAGACATCCCCGGCTTCTGCCGCAGCGTCAAACTCGCTGAAATCGCCGAACACGGCCATGTGCTTACCCCCGGCCGCTACGTCGGCGCGGAAGAGGTCGAAGACAACGACGAAGACTTCGCCACCAAAATGACCGCGCTGACCGAAAAGCTTGGCGAGCAGATGGCCAAAGGCGCAGAACTCGACCAGCTCATTCGCCAGAAACTGGGAGGGCTGGGGTATGAGTTTTGATCTACCTTACTTACCAGAGGGATGGAATTACAAAAGCCTTGAGGATTGTGCGCGGAAACAGTCAATTTCGTATGGTGTTGTTCAACCTGGTACAGCTTTAGCTGATGGCATTCCTATTATTCGAGTGAATAACTTTAATAATGGTCGTATTGAATTAGCTGATTTAATGAAGATTTCACCTGAAATTGAAACCAAATATTCAAGGACAAGGTTAGTTGGCGGTGAAGTATTAATTACACTTGTTGGCTCTGTTGGGCAAGTTGCTGTCGCCCCCGTCACTGTCGCTGGGTTTAATGTTGCGCGAGCAGTAGCAGTAATTCATCCTATTGATGGCATCAGCCCGGATTGGATTGCAATTTGTTTGCGTTCACCGTTGTCACAGCACCTGCTTGTAAGCCGAGCAAATACAACGGTTCAAACAACAATCAATCTTAAAGATTTACGAGCATTGCCCTTGCCCATTCCACCAAAGGAAGAGCGCGATCAAATTGAATCTTTAATTACAACCCTCGACGACCGTATTGCGTTGCTGCGCGAGACCAATGCGACGCTGGAGGCGATGGCGCAGGCGCTGTTCAAGTCGTGGTTTGTCGATTTCGACCCCGTCCACGCCAACGCCAGCACCAAGCAAATGATCAACCCTGCGTCATCCCCTAGTGATTTTGTCGGGGATCCAGCCGTGCCACTGGATTCCCGCCTACGCGGGAATGACGATCTACTCCCCCCCGAACTCCAAACCCTCTTCCCCGCCACCTTCACCGCTTCCTCACAAGGCTTGGTGCCGGAGGGGTGGGAAATGGGGTCAATTTTAGAATTAGCAAATTTAATTGGTGGTGGGACACCTAAAACTGACCGTGCCGAATATTGGGATGGTGATATTTCATGGGCAAGCGCTAAAGATGTATCTCAAGCTAAAAATCTATTTTTAATAGAAACAGAGCGAACAATTACGGCGCAAGGTTTAAAAGAAAGTGCGACTAAATTAATCCCCGCATTTAGTTCTGTTATCGTTGCGCGTGGAGCGACGACTGGGCGTATGGTCTTATTTGGCGCAAACATTGCAATGAATCAAACTTGTTATGCTCTGGCATCTAAGCATGCAGCGCCATTCTTTTTAAATTTATTCATGCAGCGGGAAATTCAGTCATTAACACAAAGAGCACATGGTTCCGTGTTTGATACGATCACAACAAATACGTTTTCTACATCTAAGACGCTCTTAATTCCAGCGCAGCTACAAGTCGCTTTTGAAGGGATTGTTTCACCTGTTTTTGAAGGAATCCTTGAGAATACTAAACAAGCCCAAACCCTCGCCACCCTGCGCGACACGCTGCTGCCACGCCTGATCTCCGGCCAGCTCCGCCTGCCCGAAGCCGAAGCTGCGCTGGCGGAGGTGGGGTGATTTTAGGATTTTTCATAGGGGGGCTCAGGCGGAACGCCGTAACCCACCCTAGAGATCACTTCATCTGCGCCTAATTGATATGACGCGCTAGCTACGGACTAGCTGACAGAACAATAGCGAAATTGGATCGGAAAAAACAAAAATGCGTGAGTTATTTAAACAGTGGTTATTAAAGAAAAATTATACCGAAAATACGTGCGCAAATTATTTAGCGGCGCTAGGTGCAAATCATTTTGGGATTGATGTTTTCCAGTGTAGTGATATTGCGCAGCTAGAAACGTTGTATGCCGATTTTGGTCTACGAGGGGTGCATGCTGATATCGGAAATAAAGGTAATGGCTCGGTAAGAAATGCATTGGGTCGATGGCTTGATTTTCAAAGAGAGCGGCAACAGGAGCAGAGCGATTGTTTTCGAGTCGCTCTTACGGATGGGGCAATCAGAAATGGCTATATCACCGTAAATGGCAATATAGATTTTTTTCCTGCTGCATATATTGCTGACGATAGCGGAAAAAGCCAGAGCACCTTTATTTTGATCTGGCCAGATGGTGAACGGATTGAAACGCGTATTCTTGGTCAGCATGGGCGAATTCAAGCACGCTTTAATAAACGATTTTCGGCATTACGCCCTGGTGCAATAGTGACGATTATTAAAGATTCTGAGCAACAAAATTGTTATTTGATCAGTATCACTAGCAGCCAAGAAGCATCCACGCAAAAAAAATCGAGCGAGCTTGCAACAATGGCTCAATTGAATCAAATTTTATATGGCCCACCGGGCACCGGTAAAACTTACCACACCATCAATGCAGCACTGGAAATTCTTGATCCACCGCTGTTGCAGCAGAACCCCCATGATCGGATGGCGCTTAAAACTCGTTTTAATGAGCTAATGAGTAATGGCCGTATCCGCTTTGTGACTTTCCATCAGAGTTTTAGCTACGAAGATTTTGTGGAAGGGTTGCGGGCGGAAAATAACAAAGACGGCCAATTACGTTATAAAGTTCAGGATGGCGTGTTTAAACAGATAGTTCGTGATGCAAAGCATGTGGAAGTCACAGGACAATCGAAAGTCAATGTCGCTGATGATGTACGTGTTTGGAAAATTTCTATTGGGGGAACAGGAAATTCCCCTTTGAAAGCGTATTGTTTGCAAAATGGGCAGGCGCGTATTGGCTGGCCTGATTTGGGGGATATGAAAAACCTCAATGAAGATGGTGAACGTTATTTGAATAGTTTGGGAAGTAATGATCGAAGTACTGTGACTTCTTTTGCCAATGACATTGCTATTGGTGATGTTATTGTGAGTATCAATGGTCAAGACTCAATCGGTGCGGTCGGCGTCGTGACTAGAGATTATTACTACGATGAAGTGCCGGAATTAGCCGACAACCATTATCCGCACTCCATCGGTGTGGATTGGCTCTATAAAGATTTAGATCTGCCCGCTAAGCCGCTGAATGATGGTAAGACTTTTACCCAAAAAACGGTCTATGAGCTACATCGCTTTAAATGGCCCATTTTGCTGGACACTATTCTGAGAAGCGGAGCAAAAGCTGAAGAGAGTGCTCAGATCACAAGCTCTGCGGCCAATCTTCCCTTTGTGCTAATTATCGATGAAATTAATCGTGGCAATATTTCACGCATTTTTGGCGAACTTATTACGCTGATTGAGTCTTCAAAGCGTGCAGGTGCTGAAGAGTCACTCTCTGTGACTTTGCCTTACTCGAAAGAGCCCTTCAGTATTCCCGGTAATGTCTACATCATTGGCACAATGAACACGACTGACCGTTCACTGGCCGGATTGGATATTGCGTTGCGCAGACGTTTTGCCTTCAAGGAAATGCCACCAAAACCAGAGTTGTTAGATGGCGTGATGGTGGATGGCGTTGATATTGGCGCGATGCTACGGGTCATGAATCAGCGCATTGCCGTCCTACTCGACCGCGACCATTGCTTGGGCCATGCATACTTGATGCCCTTAGTGGTCGAAGGTGGAAATACACTCAGTAAACTGGCCGAGATTTTCCAGCAGAACATTATTCCACTGCTGCAAGAGTATTTCTTTGAGGATTGGGAGCGCATTCGCTGGGTATTGAATGACCAGAGCAAGGCTGGTGAGGATGCGTTTGTCATTGAGGATGTGGATTTGGTGGTGAGTGCACTTTTTCCGGGTGTGCAGGATAAATTGCGCCCTACCAAACGCTGGTGCTTGAATCCGCAAGCGTTTCAGCGCATTAACGCCTATCGCGGCATTGGCGGTGTAAACCCTTGGACTGATAAGTCGGAGCAGGCGTAGTGCTTGCCCCGATTGTCGTGCGTGAATATGCGCGGCTTACGACGAGCCCTCTGCCTCATCCAACACTCGATGAGGCTCAAATTAGCAAAACCGCTTTTGGCTGGCTTTGTGAATTAGCGGGGCGATTTCGCTCGTCAGGCGCATCGTTGTTGCAGGTAGATGGTCGGCGCCGGCTGAAGTTAGATAATTTCGTCGGCGTGTTGGAGAGCCCGTGCGGGCAGGTGATTGAAATTCTGCCCAAGCATCGAACTGACGATGATTGCGTGGTTGAGGCGCGTGGTTTGATGCGCAAGCTGATCAGCTCGGCCTTGCAAATGTCTGCGCGTCACACCGAGGTGGCCAGCCTTGAGCTTTACGATGCGCCACTGGCCGAATGGGTGATGCAGCAGTTTTTATTTGAGTTGGATCATTTAATTAAGCGTGGTTTGCGCTTTGATTATCTACGGGTTGAAGAAGAGCAGCGCTATTTACGCGGGCAGCTTGATGTTGTGAAGCAAATGCGCCAGCCGCCCGGTCGCCAGCATTTTTTTCAGATCCGGCATGATATTTTCCTTCCAGATCGACCGGAAAATCGCCTACTGAAATCCGCGCTTGAGCTAGTTTGCCGCAATACTCAGGATGCCGAAAACTGGCGCTTAGCGCATGAGCTGGCAGGCATGCTGCATGAGTTGCCGCCTAGTCGTGATATTGAGCAGGATTTTCGGCTATGGCGTAACGACAGGCTGATGGCGCATTACCAAGGCATTAAATCTTGGTGCGAATTGATTTTGCACCAGCAGATGCCTTTGGCTGTGGCTGGTGAGTATCGTGGTATCAGCCTGCTGTTTCCCATGGAAAAACTGTTTGAGAGTTATGTGGAGCAGCAGTTGCGGATGCTGTTGCCCCTTGGTGCGCTGCGTAGTCAGGTGCAATCTGAATATTTGTGTAGTCACAAGGGCGAGCGAATTTTCCGGTTAAAACCGGACTTGCTGCTGAATCTGCATGGGCAGCCGCAAATTATCTTGGATACAAAGTGGAAGTTGCTCGACGCAGCTGATCGCAGCAATAACTATGGACTGAGCCAAAGTGATTTTTATCAGTTGTTTGCTTATGGCCAAAAGTATCTGAAGGGTAGCGGTGAGTTGGTGCTGATTTATCCGGCTTGGCCAAAATTTAATTGCACTAAGCCGATAGCAGACTTTCATTTCGATGAAAAACTGTCATTGCGCGTGCTGCCTTTTGATTTAGAAGATTCGTGTGCCGCACAAAACTTAATCGATCAACTTTCGATGCCAGTCCAAGATGTATTGGTCAGCGCGGCCTAAAACGAATGATTTGAAGCGAGTTTGTATGAGGGATTCAGTATGAGTGAGGCAGCTACGTTGCCATTGCCCGAAGGCTATGCCGATTGGCTGGGGCAACTGAAGTCTGATATTGCCGGTAGTCAAAAGCGGGCGGCGCTGGCGGTGAATGCGGAACTGGTGGCGCTGTATGCGCGTATCGGACAGGGGATTTTGGCACGGCAACAGCAGCAAGGCTGGGGAGCAAAGGTTATCACCCGGCTAGCAGACGACCTGAAAGCAGCCTTTCCCGAAATGCGCGGCTTTTCGGGGCGCAATCTGAAATACATGGCCTATTTTGCCGAGCATTGTCCTGATGGCCAATTTGGGCAGCAGCCTGCTGCCCAATTGCCGTGGTTTCATATTGTGATCTTGCTGACCAAGCTGAGCGAGAAAGACGAGCGCGAATGGTATGCCACGTAAGCTGTGGTGAACGGCTGGTCGCGTAGTACGTTGGAAGCGAATATCAAAGACCGCTTGCAACTACGCCAAGGTTCAGCAGTGACTAATTTTGTGGCGCGTTTGCCCGCTACTGAGTCGGCACTTGCGCAAGAAACGCTGAAAGACCCGTATCTGTTCGATTTTCTCGGCTTGGGTAATGAGGCGCAAGAGCGTGAAATTGAAGATGGCTTGGTGCGGCATATCACGCGATTTTTGCTGGAGCTGGGCGCGGGCTTTGCCTTTATGGGGCGGCAGTATCGGCTAGAAGTTGGTGGCGATGAGTTCTTTATCGACTTGCTGTTTTACCATACCCGCTTGAAATGTTATGTGGTGGTTGAGTTGAAAGCGACGGCATTCAAGCCAGAGCACGCAGGGCAGCTTAATTTTTATCTGGCAGCGGTTGATGCGCAGATTAAAGCGCCAGAGGATAAGCCGACGATTGGTTTGTTGCTGTGCAAGCAGCAAAACCGACTGGTGGCGGAATACGCACTGTCAGGCATCGATAAACCTATTGGTGTGGCCGAATACCAATTACTACGCGATTTGCCAGAAACACTGGAGCACAGCTTGCCAAGTATTGCGGCGATTGAGGCCGAAATGGCGGATGAGCTGAGTGGGCATGATGATGCCGATTGGGATGAGTAAGCTTGTTCGTGTTCATAAACAGGGTCAGTTATGCAGTTCTATTGCTCAAAAGCCGCCGCTGAGGCGCTAGAAACCACCCAAAAAGGCTTGGTCAAATCGTGGTTAGAAGCTGCGCCAGTTCCAGAAGCGGCTGGGCCGTGGGCTTGGCAGGTGCATGCGATTAAGTTGGCGCGGCAGAATGTGTTCATCGTGATGGAGCGCGAAACGCGTTTTTCTATGGTGTTTTGGGGCATCAAGAAAGGCGATGGCGAAACGCTGCTGAAACAGTTTTACGCGCGGCTGGTGAATTTGCTGCTGTGGATTAACCATGATGTAAATTACTTATCCGAAGTGGATGCCGTCGCGGCGATTGAACGGATATTGGAACGTGGTCAGCGATACTGTTTCGTTGCTGGCGTTGACCGCAGCGCGCAAACGCATATCAATGAAGTGGCGCGTGAATGTGACTATGCCTTTCATATGAATGGTTGCCTGCCTAATCCAGAGGGTGAGGCAGCTGCCTTTGATATGAAGATCAATGACACGCTGCGTAGAGTGCGTGGCGGTGATTATTTTTGGCCATTTGAAGCGTTTTTTTGCTCATGGGCGCGTGAATATGCGGGTGCTACTCCAGCGCAATGCGAGGCGTTGATGCCGCGCTTTTTGCAATTGCATCGTGCAAAATCGGCCATGTATAAGGAAAGGTTTGTTGCAGATGAAGGCGGAGCACCTTAATGACCGAGTAAACGTGTCGATTTTTGCGTAATTTTTAAACACGTTTTTGTGATATGTCGATTTGATCGATATTTTTCGACATGATGTAAAGCAATTCAGTCAGCAGGCTGCTGACCAAATCGGAGAGCGCTGGGAGGCGTGAATGACCGAAGACCAATTAGAACAAGAAGCGCTGAGCTGGTTAGTTGAAGTTGGGTATCGCCATGTGTGTGGCTATGATATTGCGCCGGATGGTAAAGATGCAGAGCGTGCTGATTATATGCAGCCGGTTTTAATTGAACGTCTGCGCTCCGCTATTGCACGATTAAATCCCTTGATTCCTTTAGTGGCACAGGCCGATGCGCTTAGGCAGGTACTGGATTTAGGCACGCCAGCTTTATTGGCGGCGAATCGGCATTTTCATGGTTTGCTGGTGAATGGCGTGCCGGTGCAATACCAGAAAGACGGCGAAACGCGCGGGGATTTTGTAAGGCTGATTGATTTTGCCGTAGCGAGCCAGAATGAATTCCTCGCGGTGAATCAGTACACGCTAAAAGGGGTAAAACAGCCACGTCGCCCTGATATTATTTTATTTGTAAATGGCTTGCCGCTGGTGCTGCTGGAGCTTAAAAATCCTACCGATAAAAACGCGGATATTTATAAAGCATTCGAGCAGATTCAAACTTATAAAGCGCAAATTTCTGATGTATTTCAGTACAACGAAATTCTGGTGATTTCGGATGGCTCTGAGGCGCGGATGGGATCTTTATCGGCCAATGCCGAGCGCTATATGCAATGGCGCACGATTGATGGCATTAGCCTTGATCCATTAGGGCAATTTAATGAACTAGAAACGCTGATTCGCGGCATTCTTGCGCCTGCCTATCTACTCGATTATTTGCGCTTTTTTGTGCTGTTTGAAGACGATGGCACGCTGGTCAAAAAGATTGCTGGTTATCACCAGTTTCACGCTGTCCGTACAGCCATTGAACGAGTGGTTACAGCATCTCGCCCCGATGTGATCGGTGGCAAAAAAGGCAAAGGAGGCGTGGTCTGGCATACGCAGGGATCGGGCAAGAGCATCACCATGACCTGCTTTGCCGCAAGGGTGATGCGGGAAGCTGCGATGGAAAACCCGACCATTGTGGTGATTACCGACCGCAATGATCTGGATGGCCAGCTGTTCGGTGTGTTTTCTTTGGCTCAGGATTTGCTTCGCGAGCAACCGGTGCAAGTGAGTACGCGGCAAGACTTGCGCGCCAAATTGAGCAACCGCCCCTCTGGCGGGATTGTATTTGCCACGATCCAAAAGTTTGCACCGGGGGAGGACGAAGATGTTTTCCCCCTGTTATCAGACCGCCACAATATTGTGGTGATTGCCGATGAGGCACATCGCACGCAGTATGGTTTTGAAGCAAAACTAAAACAACGCCTACCAAAGCCTATCCAAGCCCCCAATCTGGCTGGCGTCGCTAAAGAGGCTAGTCCCCAATATTTGGAAAGCAGCTATCAAGTCGGCTACGCCCAGCATCTGCGCGATGCGCTGCCCAATGCCACTTTTGTGGCGTTTACCGGCACGCCGGTATCTTCTGAAGACAGAGATACGCGCTCGGTATTTGGTGAATACATCCACATCTACGATATGCAGCAGGCCAAGGAAGATGGCGCGACGGTGGCGATTTACTATGAATCGCGGCTGGCAAAATTAAGCCTGAAAGTCGATGAAATGGCTCAGATTGATGATGATGTCGATGAGCTGGCTGAGGATGAAGAAGAAAGCGAGCAAGGCAAGCTTAAATCTAAATGGGCGGCACTGGAGCGGATTGTCGGCGCGGAGCCACGTATTGCCAGTGTGGCGGCTGATTTGGTGAATCACTTTGAAACACGCCAACAAAGCCAATCGGGCAAAGCAATGGTTGTGGCGATGAGCCGCGAGATTTGCGTGCATTTATATAACGAGTTAATCAAGCTGCGCCCGGATTGGCATAACGATGACCCGGAGCTGGGCGCGATCAAAATTGTGATGACCGGCTCGGCGAGTGACAAGGCTTTGCTCCGGCCTCACATCTACCCTAAGCAAGTCAAAAAGCGGCTGGAAAAACGCTTTAAAGATCCAAATGATCCTTTGCAATTAGTGATTGTGCGCGATATGTGGCTCACTGGCTTTGATGCGCCCTGCGTGCATACGCTGTATATCGACAAGCCCATGAAAGGTCACAATCTGATGCAGGCCATTGCGCGGGTGAATCGGGTATTTCACGATAAGCAGGGCGGCTTGGTCGTTGATTACATTGGCATCGCCAACGAACTGAAAGCGGCACTCAAGGAATACACCGCCAGCAATGGGCGCGGTAAACCGACGGTGGATACGGCGGAAGCGTGGGCGGTGCTCGAAGAGAAAATCGATATCTTGCGCGGCATGTTGCATGGCTTTGATTACAGCGAATTTATCACTGGCGGTCATCGCCTGTTGGCTGGCGCAGCTAATCATGTACTGGGGTTAGAAGACGGTAAAAAGCGTTTTGCAGATAACGCACTGGCGATGAGTAAAGCATTCAGCCTGTGCGGCACCATGGATGAAGCCAAAGCCGTACGTGAAGAAGTTGCCTTTTTGCAAGCGGTGAAAGTGCTGCTGATTAAGCGGGATCTGAGCGCAAAAAAACTCAGCAATGATGATAGGGAGCTGGCTATTCGCCAGATTATCGGGCAGGCGGTTGCTTCAGATGAAGTAGTCGACATCTTTGATGCGGTGGGTTTGGATAAGCCCAATATTGGTCTGCTGGATGATGACTTTTTGGCTGAAGTGCGTAATCTGCCAGAGAAAAACTTGGCCGTAGAATTGCTAGAGCGCTTGCTGGAAGGGGAAATAAAATCTAAGTTTGCCAGTAATGTGGTGCAGCAGAAAAAGTTTTCTGAGCTACTGACTGATGTGGTTAAACGTTATCAAAATCGTAGTATTGAAACTGCACAAGTGATGGAAGAGCTGGTCGCCATGGCCAAGAAATTCCGTGAAGCCGCTGGGCGCGGAGAGGCCTTGGGATTATCAGAAGACGAAGTAAAGTTTTATGATGCACTGGCCAATAATGAATCGGCGGTGCGTGAACTGCCGGACGAAACGCTCAAACGCATTGCCCATGAGCTTACGACCAATTTGCGAAAAAACATCAGCGTGGATTGGTCGCAACGTGAAAGCGTACGTGCCAAATTACGGATTATGGTGAAGCGTATCCTGCGTAAATATGGCTACCCGCCTGATTTTCAGGAAGATGCCATTCAGACGGTACTGCAGCAGGCAGAAGCATTGGGTGCTGAGTGGGTATGAGACGGTTGCTTGCGACAATAGTATTGAGAAATAGCTGAAATGGGCTGACGTTTTTATCTGATATCGTTTCCAACTGTAATTTTTTGCAAAAAAACGACCTTCAACCTTTTAGGTTTGAAGGTCGTTTTTTTATCTGCACAAAGAGCTGGTTTATGCAGTCTTTGCCACAAAACGGCCCCGCGCTGCATGCAGTTTTTTGTAGCTGTCGATCAGGCGGTGGTGTTTGTCGAGACCTTCCAGTTTCATGCTGGTTTCAGTGAGTCCGAAGAAACGTACGCTGCCGTTGGCGGAGCCAATTGCTGCGTCCATGCGTGGGTTGCCGAACATGCGGCGGAAGTTGATTTCGTAGTCGGCCAGCTCCAGCTCATCATCCATCAGCACGTCCAGCACGGCATTGAGGGCCTGGTAAAACAGCACGCGATCTAAGGTGTTGTCGTTGTATTGCAAGAAGGCACCGACCATATCGTGCGCGTCTTCAAATTGCTGCAAGGCTAGATTAATCAGCAGCTTTAATTCCAGAACGGTCAGCTGGCCCCATACTGTGTTCTCGTCAAATTTGATGCCAATTAAATCCGATACCTTGGAGTAATCGCCCAGCTCGTTGTCTTCCAGACGCTCTAGCAGCGCGGCCAGGGCGGCATTGTCCAGCCTATGCAAATTCAAAATGTCTTCGCGGAACAGCAGCGCTTTGTTGGTGTTATCCCAGATTAAATCTTCTACCAGATAAATTTCTGAATAGGCGGGCACCAGAATGCGGCAGGCTGTGGCGCCTAATTGATCGTATATCGCCATATAGGACTCTTTGCCTAGGTCTTTGAGAATGCCGAAAAGGGCCGCGGCTTCTTCGGTATTGGCGTTGTCCCCGTGGCTGGAGAAATCCCATTCAACAAAGTTGTAATTCGATTTTGCACTGAAAAAGCGCCATGAAACAATGCCGCTTGAATCGATGAAATGCTCAACAAAGTTATTTGGCTCAGTTAAAGCATGGCTTTCAAAGGTGGGGCGGGGTAGGTCGTTCAGGCCTTCAAAGCTGCGGCCTTGCAGCAGTTCAGTCAGGCTGCGCTCTAAAGCCACTTCTAAACTGGGGTGCGCGCCGAAGGAGGCAAATACACCGCCGGTACGCGGGTTCATCAGGGTGACGCACATGACCGGATAAACGCCGCCGAGTGATGCATCTTTGACCAGTACCGGAAAGCCTTGTTCTTCGAGGCCAGCAATCCCGGCCAGAATGCTTGGGTATTTCGCCAGCACTTCTTGCGGCACATCGGGCAGGGTGATTTCGCCTTCTAAAATTTCGCGTTTTACTGCGCGCTCAAAAATCTCTGAAAGGCATTGCACCTGCGCTTCGGCCAGCGTATTGCCAGCGCTCATGCCATTGCTCACAAAGAGGTTTTCGATCAGGTTAGAGGGGAAATACACCGTTTCGCCATCCGACTGGCGCACAAAGGGCAGCGAGCAGATGCCGCGCTCTACATTGCCGGAGTTGGTGTCATATAGATGCGTGCCCAGTAATTCGCCATCTGGGTTGTAAATTTCACGGCAGTAGTCATCCAGAATCTCAAGCGGTAGGGCATTTTTAGGGCCGGGCTGAAACCAGCGTTCCTGCGGGTAATGCACAAAATCTGCGTTGGCGAGCTCTTCGCCCCAAAACTGACCGGCATAGAAATGATTGCAGCTAAGCCGCTCGATATACTCGCCCAGCGCGGACGCCAGCGCACTTTCTTTGCTTGCGCCTTTGCCATTGGTAAAACACATGGGCGAGTGCGCATCGCGGATATGCAGCGACCACACATTGGGCACAATATTGCGCCATGAAGCGATTTCAATTTTGATGCCCAGATCGGCAAGCAGCCCCGACATATTGGCGATGGTTTGCTCAAGGGGCAGATCCTTGCCCACGATATAGGTGGCGGCGTCGGTGCTTGAATTCAAAGTGAGCAAGGCCTGAGAATCGGCCTCTAAACTCTCTACCTCCTCAATGACAAACTCGGGGCCGGTTTGCACGACTTTTTTTACGGTGCAACGGTCGATAGAGCGCAAAATGCCCTGCCTGTCTTTGGCAGAAATATCCGCAGGCAACTCCACCTGAATCTTAAAAATCTGCTGGTAGCGGTTTTCCGGGTCAACAATATTGTTCTGCGATAGGCGGATATGCTCGGTTGGAATATTGCGGGTTTCGCAGTACAACTTCACAAAATAAGCCGCGCACAAAGCGGATGAAGCTAAAAAGTAATCGAATGGGCCCGGTGCCGAGCCATCGCCCTTATAGCGGATAGGCTGATCGGCGATCACTGTGAAGTCATCGAACTTGGCTTCAAGACGAAGCTTATCGAGAAAGTTGACCTTAATTTCCATGGGTAATTCCTTAAATAATGCGCATTTTTGGCCGCATTATCCCTTGTTTTTGCAGCATCGTCCTGTGTAGCCGACCTTATATCGCTGGCTAAGCGGGCTGGCGGTAAATATTACAGGGGGATGGAGTTCTAATCGGGCGAACAACAGCGAGGCTGTTGGTGGCAAGCTCCTCCCTGATTTAAAAAGGGCCGGGCTTTATGAAAGCCCGGCCCTTGACGCTTAAGCGTTTATCCTAGCGCAGCTTTCACCCATTCAATCCTTATTAACGTAGTGTTTGCAAAGCTTTATTTGCCCCGGCAATAGCGCGGATTTCGCTGGCGGGCAGCAGGCGGTTCCAGATGGCGATGTCGTCGAAGCTAAGGATGAATTTTTCCTTTGGATAGCGTTTGTAATAATCGCCACGTGCATCTTCGTTTAAGGCCCAGCGCTTGTAGCTTGGGACGATATTGCCGCTAACATTGCTATAGGAAAGCGTGGTTTCGCTGACGATCCCGCTGGGATTGCTGGCGTAGCAACGCATGGTTTTATTGGCAGGATTAAGGGCGATGGCGACATACACCCATGCGCCTGTCACCATGCTCAGGTAAGCATCGGCGCGGTTTGTGCCATCGCCGATATTAAATTTAAAGCGCCCGTCCCCCGAGTGCCCGATGGAAATCCCCGTGTTTTTCCCCGAAGCCCAGTCTTTATTAGTGGCGATACTGCTCATATTGCTGCCCATATTGCTTGGTATTTTGAGCCAGAAGCCAAGGGTAAAGGCGCTGCTGCTGATTTCAAATGGCATAAACGCGGCACAGCCTTTGCTGGCATCCAGCTGCAAGCAGGATGAAAACTTACCGGCGGGGTAGCTGATGCTGCCTACGCTGCTGAGCGCACTGCCGCTTAGCTCATCGGCCAGATTGTTTTCGCTGCGGTAGTAATGCGTCAAATTATTGAGCAGGGCAGCGGTAAATTCGGCAATTGGCGGCGGGGTAGGTGTCGGCGTTGGGGTAGGAGGAAGGCCGGGGATATGGATTCGGCCAGGGAAGGTCTGGCTTATTCCGCCTTCGATATGGCCGCAATATTCGTAGATAAAGCCGATATCGCCATCAATCAGCAGCATGATGTCGTACCAGTTATTTAGGGTGGAGACGATGAAGGTGTTGTTGCTATTGGCGGCAATGGTTTGCGGTGTGCGCTGGCCCGCTAAGTAATCATCGATAAAGAGAGTAAGTGGCGCAGCGGCGCGGTTTTGTACCGCGATGCTGATAAAGCCACCGCCCAGATTGGGGCTGACGGTGATTTGCGGGTAAGCCCCATTTTGCCATGCGCTGGCCGAAACACTACCGGCAAAGCGGCGATAAAAACTATTGGGGCCATGAATGGCGATATCAAATTTGCCATTGGCGGCGGCCGTAGCATCAATCACTTGGTTTTGTACGCCATTGGCGGGCACGGTGATAAAGATCGGATTAAATACCAAGGCGCCATAGCCATGCAGATCAAAGGCTGCGGCCAGGCTACCGGTATTGCTCAATTGCAGGGTGATTTTTTTGCTGGCAGGATCGACCTGGGCATCAAGGCGGGGCTGAATAGCCAGTGGGCGTAGCGGGCGCGATCCGCCCGCCTCGGTGATGGGCTTGGCTAATTCACCATTGGGTACGGCGGCAGGCAGGTTTTTACAGGCGTAATCTGCATCGCTGGCGAGGATTGCTGTATCGGGAATGGTGGAGGGGTAACCATAGCCACTGGCAGAAAAATCGAAGCCATCTGTTAAATCGGCACAGACACTACGCCGCCATGCACTGATATTGGGCTCCTGAATACCGGTAAATTTCTCCAGAAAGCGCACTACCGAAGTCAGATCACAGGTTTGGCTATAGACAAAGCCGCCGACGCTCCACGGTGAAATCAGCCAAGTGGGCATGCGGTGCCCTAGCCCTAGCGGGTAGCCATCTTTCCATTCATTTGCGGTGCCGATAGGTGCGGTGGGAGGGACAACATGGTCAAAAATGCCGCCATTTTCATCGTAGGTATAAATAAATACTGTTTTTGCCCATACCGCAGGATTGCTGGCAAGCGCATCCAGAAAAATTTTGGCGTAATTGGCCCCAGTATTGGGTGCATGGGACGGATGCTCGGAAAGGGCAGCGGGGGCAATAATCCAGCTGATTGCGGGAAGTGCATCATTGGCCACATCTTTGGCAAAGGCGTCGCGAGTGCGGCGGGCCATGCCTTGCTGATAAAGCGCCGAGGAGGGAGGGGCGAGCTTAAATTTGCTAAACCAAGCTAAGGCGTTGTCGTCGTAATTATCTTGCTCCTGATACATTTTCCAGCTGATACCCGCCGCTTGCAGGCGCTCGGCATAGGTGGTCCAGGTAAAAGAGATGCTCTCATTATTATCCATTACCGCACCATTAGCCCACTGGCCTTGGCCATTGCTGCCGGACATTAAAAACAGGCGGTTGGGATTGGTGCTGGTATTGGCAGAGCAAAAGAAATGATCACAGGTGGTAAAGGCATCTGATAGTGCGTAATGAAAGGCGATATCTTCGCGCTGATAATAGCCCATGGCGTAATTGCCTTTATTGGGAATCCACCTATCCATTTTTCCAAGATTAAAAGCATTCCGGCCGCTGCTCCAATCGTGGTTTACATCAACCATGCACTGGGCATTGGTGGTTTTGCTATTGAGGCGAAAAGGCCAGATGGTTTGATTGCTGGCATTTTTTTGTGCAAAAACACTGCTGCCATCGGGCAAGCGCAGCGGATGCGGATCATTAAAACCACGCACACCATTCAGACTGCCTAGGTAATGATCGAATGAGCGGTTTTCTTGGCTTAAAATCACCACATGCGCCACTGAAGACAAGCTACCACTTTGTGTTCCGGCGGCAATGGCGCGCTGTACGCTGACTGGCAAGGCGGTGAGTGCGCTGCCTGCTCCTGCATATTTTAAAAACTGACGGCGATCGATGCTCATTGTTTTTCTCCTCAAAGGGCATTGATCGTCGCTTAGTTGTATGTAAGTAAAATAACATCTAGATCAATTTTATATGACATGATAAATACACTGAAGGCAAGATTTCTCGCCGGCTGTAAGCTGTGCTTACTCAGAAAAAACATCTCTTGTGCAACCACAGCCTAAGTTATTTATGTCGTATTGTTATTTATTTTATTTAAATTTTATGAATGTTTTTTTATTTATTTACTTAAATTACTATTGCTGATGTTTTTTAATTTTATTTATGTTTTTGCTATCTTTGTAAGAGAAATTGATTTTTTTACATAAATATGGATTTGTTTGAAATTCATTATAAATATTGCAGGGCGGGCAAAACTTGCTTGTTGATTTGGTATGTTACGCGGGCTTTACCCCAGTTCTATCAACTTAAGCAAAACCCGCGGACATGATCGTTTTGTAGGCTGGATTAGTTGGTTTAGTCGCCTATTTAAGGGTGGATAAACCAGCGTAACTCAGCATTTATGCGCAAAAGAATGTTGAGTTACGCGATATATCTGAGCTTGGTAAACCTCGCACACAGACTGCTAACCCAAACTACATATTCCTTTAAGTTGATAGGATTACGCCCTACATTTTTAAAAACCGAGCGGCAGCTCTTAAGAGCCCATCTACATAGACGTTATTGAGCAAGAGGCATAATCAGGATTTATTAAATTAATTTATTCAGGGTAGTTAATAAATGAATGCGGTTTGCTTGCGTTTTCTTGGCTATTTTTAATTTAATTAGGATTAATAGCTACATTGCTTTATTATTTAAAATAACCTTGTGAATGACGTAAGATAAATGCGAATATTCGAATGAAATTTATCCTTATTCAGTTGCTTTGCGTATTGCTTACTTTGCCCCGTGCGGTGGCAAGTGAAGGGGTGACGCTGCAATTAAAGTGGGAGCATGCCTTTCAGTTTGCCGGATATTACGTGGCTAAAGAAAAGGGCTATTACGAGCAGGCAGGCTTAAATGTAGAAGTTAAAGAAGCCCAGCCCGGCATAGACCCGCTGCTCGAGGTGGTCTCAGGAAGGGCAGATTTTGCGACAGGAACCAGCAGCTTGTTGCTGGCGCGCAAAGCGGGCAAACCTGTGGTGGTTTTGGGTGTTATCTTTCAGCACTCACCCTATGTGCTGATTGCGCTTGAAAAAAAGCCTTTGCAAAGCATTCATGATTTAAACGATAAACGCATAATGATTGAGCCGCTTTCAGAAGAGCTGCTGGCCTATTTAAAGCGGGAAGGTATCGCGCTGGATAGTTTGAAGTTGCTTGCTCATAACTTTAAAACGGATGCATTGATAGGGGGGGGCGTGGATGCAATCTCTGCATATCTGACTAACGAGCCGTTTATTCTGGATCAGGCAGGCGTTAAATATCAGATCTACACCCCGCGTTCTGTGGGCATCGATTTTTACGGCGATAATTTATTCACTAGCGAGCAGCAAATTAAGCAACACCCAGAGCGAGTGAAAGCATTTAGGGCGGCCAGCCTGCGTGGCTGGGAATACGCGATGGCGAACCCCGATGAAGTTATTCAGCTTATTTTAAGAAAATATTCAAAGCATAAAAGCCAAGCCCAGCTTGAATTTGAAGCGGCACAAATGATTGCGCTGATGCGTACAGATTTAATTGCCGTGGGGTATATGAATCCGGGCCGCTGGCGGCATATTGCCGATACCTATGCTGAGATTGGCATGCTGCCTAATCATTTTTCTTTAGATGGGTTTTTATATGAAGCCAGCCCCAGAGCGGATTTATCCTGGATCTATAGCTTGCTATGGACTGCATTAAGTCTGCTCGCGCTGGTGGGGATTATTGCGCTGTATATCCATCGTCTTAATGGCCGATTGGCAAAAAGCCTGGCAGAAGGCTTGCTTACAGAGCAACGTTTGAAGGTTTTTTCAACTGCGATTGAACAAAGCCCAACCCCTGTTTTAATTACTGGCCCCAATCGGGTGATTCAGTATGTAAACCCTAAGTTTTTAGAGGAAACAGGCTATTCAGCGGCAGAAACTTTGGGGCGAACGCCTACTTTTTTGCGCTCGGAAGACACCGATGACTCGGCTTATCAAGAAATGTGGGATTATTTATTGCAAGGCCAACGCTGGGAAGGCGAGCTGCAAACCCGGCGTAAATCGGGTGAAATCTACTGGGAAGAAGTGCATGTGGGCCCTGTTAAAGATAGTGAGGGCAAAACTACGCATTATGTTGCCATGCTGCTTGATATTAACGAGCGTAAAAAAATCCACCAGCGGCTGGCCCATTCTGCTCATTACGATATGCTGACGCAGCTTCCCAATCGTATTCTGCTGTTTGAACGGGTGAATCAAGCTTTGGTCAGAGCCAAGCGCAATCAAACCCGGCTGGCTCTCTTATTTATTGATCTTGATAAATTCAAACTGGTTAATGATATACACGGCCATGCAATTGGCGATTTACTACTGGAAGATGCCGCCAAACGCATGCTGGGCGGCCTGCGGGATTCAGATAGTGTGGGCCGGATCGGCGGCGATGAGTTTATGGTGCTACTGCCAGAAATCAGCAGCGAAAGTGACGCCAGCGCAGTGGCAGAGAAAATCCGAGAGTCGCTAAATCAGCCATTTTCGCTTGACGGTAAAATGCTCGTCATTTCATCCTGCATAGGCATTGCTTTGTTCCCGGAGCATGGCGTTGAAGTGGCTGAGCTGGCAAAGAACGCAGATGAGGCCATGTATCAGGCCAAATCTTTGGGGGGGGATAGGGTGAGCTTTTTTGTACCAGCGAGTGGCCCTAATTAAAAAGTAATTTTAAAAGAGAGACCTAATGTCCCAGCACACAGCAGAAATTCTTTGGCTTCGCGGTGAGCAGGATTTTTTAAGCAATCGCTATAGCAGAAAACATCTGCTGCGCTTTGATGGAGGCTTAGAAATCCCCGGCTCTTCTTCGCCTCATGTCGTACCCTTACCGATGTCTGATGCCGCAGCACTGGACCCGGAAGAAGCTTTTATTGCCTCGCTTTCCAGTTGCCATATGCTGTGGTTTTTATCGATTGCCGCCAAATATCAATTTTGCATCGATCGCTACTTTGATGCGGCTGTGGGTGAAATGGCTAAAAATGCAGCAGGGAAAAAATGGGTGGCCGTGGTGACGCTCAGGCCGGAAGTGAGTTTCTCAGGGACTCGCCTGCCTACCCAAGCAGAGCTAGCCCAAATGCACACAGAAGCGCATGAAGAATGCTTTATTGCAAACTCGGTTAAATCAGAAGTGCGCTGCGAGCCGGTGTTTAGGGAAGTAGCTTGATGTTGGTTGTAGAGCGATTGCAGCAGCGGGACCCGAGTGTGGCAAAAGGAATCCATGCGGTACAAATGGCGGCTTATGCTCAGGAGGCTGAGCTGATCGGTGCAAAACACTTTCCACCTTTAAACACCACGCTTGATGATATTTTGCAGAGCGATGAACATTTCTTTGGCATTGCTGATGAAGGCGTGTTGCTTGCTGTAATTAGCTTGTGTGAAATGAATATCTGCTCTTTAGTGGTTGCGCCTGGCTATCAGCGTAAAGGCTTGGCAAGTTGCTTATTAAGGTTTGTCATTGGGCAAGGCGCTGAGTCGACGGTTACGACGGCTGCAAAAAACAAGCCTGCATTAACTTTGTATGCTGCGTTTGGTTTTGCAGAGTACCAGCGCTGTTTTAAAGGCCCGGAAGCCTTAGAGCTGGTTTTTTTGCGCCGTGAGGCTGTACGCACATAGCGAGTGTTTGAGTGATCCTTCGCAAAGGGCGAGACAAGGCTATCCACACAGATTGAATACGGAATCAGCATGCAATATGTATTAGTCAGCGCCTGTTTATTGGGGCGGCCAGTGCGGTATAACGGCAGTGGTGCAGCGAGTGATCACCCGGTGTTGGCTGCTTGGAATAAAGAGGGCAGGTTAATTGTGGTTTGCCCTGAAGTGGCCGCAGGTTTGCCTATTCCCCGTCCCCCTGCAGAAATTGCTGCTGCGCGTACTGGCTGGCAAGTTTTACAGGGCGAGGCGCAGGTGCTGGAATCCGATGGTCAAGACGTGAGCCAAGCCTTTGCGAGCGGAGCCAAGCAGGCTTTGGCAATCGCAAAAGCAAAAAATATCCAAATCGCCATTCTCAAAGAAGGCAGCCCATCCTGTGGCTCGTCTTATATCTACGATGGTAGTTTTACTGGCACGAAGCACGCCCAAGCCGGAGTCACTACAGCTCTGTTGCAAGATGCAGGAATCCGGGTATTTAGCGAGGCGGAGCTGGACGAGGCTGCTGCGTATTTGAAATGCTTAGAGGTCGTTGAGTAGGGAGCGCAAGTCGTTGCATGCCCGATTTTTGTACTCCCTCAGTACTGATACAGCTGTTGTAAGATACCTATCTTGAGTAGATTAGCCCGTTTAAATTGATGGCTTTATGGCTAGGTCTGCACAATTTTGTTAATTTGAAATTATTTTTCAATGTCTTTGCTTGGGCTTAAATTAATGAATATCGAAACCCTACAAAATCCACCTGCTGCTTTATTTGAAGAATTAGAAGAAAAAATCACTGCATTTAATGAAGAGCTTTGGGAAGTTAAAACTAAATATCCTTTAGCGATTGCTGCTCGTGACGAAGAGGGCGTGTTATTGGCAGGGGCAAGTGCCAGAACATTTGGCCTATGGCTGCTCATTGAAAATATCTGGGTGAGCGAGGCATTACGTGGGCAGGATATGGGCTCTAAAATATTGGCGCAATTAGAAGCGGCTGCAATTGAGCGAGGCTGTCAATTTGCACTTTTAGATACGCTTAATTTTCAGGCTCAACCATTTTATGAAAAGTTTAATTACCAAGTGGGCTGGATTCAGCCATCGTATCCGGTCACAGGGTGTAAATATTTTATGAGTAAGCAGCTTATTGCGGCTTAGCATTAGGGTAGCAATAGATGGCATTAGAACTCGTGTATGAAATTAAAAAGGCTACTCAGGATGATTGCCTGAGCATCGCTAAAATCCATGTGCTTTCCTGGCAGTATGCTTATTGCGATTTATTGCCTAGTGATTATCTGGCGCAATTATCGGTCGAAAAGCGCGAGGCGACGTGGCGCAATGCGCTGAATACGGGCAGCAGCCAAGTCTTAGTGGCTCAGTCTGGCGATGGGCTATTGGGTTTTATCTCTTTTGCCCCTTGCCGAGATGAAGATGCTGCAAGCGATCAGGCAGAAATCTGGAGTTTATACGTTAGCCCCGCCCACTGGTCTGCAGGCGTAGGACTAGCTTTGTACTGCGCAGCCAAGGCGCTGATTCAGGAGCAGGGCTTTAAGGCGCTTAGCCTTTGGGTGCTCGCAGGCAATCAGCGGGCGCTGCAGTTTTATACCAAGGCGGGCTTTACGCCAGATCTATCTAAGACTTTTGAGTTGGCAGGGGTGGAGTTGCAAGAGCTGCGCTTAGTGCAGGGGATTGCGTGATGAACGACGAAGAGCAGGCTAAATATCTGGTTTATTATTAGTAGGATCGCTTAGGCTAAAGCTTTGTAAATGATTAACTGATGTTACTCAGCGGAAACCAAAATCTTGAACCACGGAGGCCACAGAGAACACGGAGTTTCACGGAGGAAAACCTATTTTTAACTGGGCCGTTTATTGGGGGGTGAGTCGTTTCAATCTCCGCAAAGTGGATTTATATCGCGACTCTCAGTAACGGGGCTTAAAAATCTTCTTGAAGCCGCGACACGAGGAATAAGCGGCTCGGGATCAAACTATTGGATTAACCACAATGCAATCACTTAGTCCTGTCGATGTTATTCAACGCCAATTGGATGCTTATAACGCCAAAGATGTCGATGCCTGGCTCGCAACCTATGCTACAGATGCTCAGCAGTTTGCCCTGCATGGCGAGCTGTTGGTGGAGGGGCATGTGGCGATGGGATCAAAGATGCTGGTGCGATTTGCCGAGCCAGATTTACACGCTGAGCTTTTGCAGCGCACGGTAATGGGGCCGATTGTGGTGGATTATGAGCGCATTACGCGTAATTTTCCCGAGGGAAAAGGTACGGTAGAAATGCTCTGTGTTTATGAGGTAGCCGATGGCTTAATTCAGAAGGCTTCGTTTGCGATGGGTGAGCAGGTGGTGATTGCTCCAGCATTAGCTTGATAGCTTGCGCAGATTTATCCGCCCAATCGATCATTATGAATTTTCATCAGCAATTAACGCTTTGGCTAAAGGCCGATCATCTACGCTGCCAAGTGTTGCTTCAGGCGGCAGAGCTGGGTTTGCCAGATTGGTGTATTGCGGCGGGCTTTGTTCGCAATCTGGTTTGGGATCAGCTGCATGATTACGCCGAGCCAACGCCTTTAGCTGATATCGATCTCATTTATTTTAATGCTGAGGATATGTCGGAAGAGGCGGATAGGGTGCTGGAGCAGCGTTTGAGGCAAGATTCGGATCTGCTCTGGTCGGTTAAAAATCAGGCCAGAATGCATAGCCGCAATGGCGATGCGTCGTATTTAAATACCCTAGATGCGATGTCCTATTGGCCAGAGTTAGAAACGGCGGTTGGCGTTAGGCTAGAGCCAGATGAATCTTTTATTTCTCCCTTTGCTTTAGAAAACCTGAGCCATTTACAAATCACTCTAAATCCTAAACGCCCCAAAATAGCCGATTTTGAGGCGAGAATTTCACAGAAAAAATGGCTGGAAATCTGGCCAAAATTGCAGGTGAATAGGGGGGGATGAATACACCGCTTATGGTTAGCCGGTTTATTTGTGAGTATTTATAAGCTATGCCGCGATGCTGATTTATATCGCGATTATACGCAGCGACGTAATCCATTTCCGCTACAAAGAAATTTTTGCGTAAACCCGCGTATTGCGCAGCGTGCCATCGGGATCAATTTTTTCATTTCTCAGTATGCCTTCAAACTCAAATCCAACTTTTTCAGCCACGCGCCAGCTGGCGGTATTTAAATCATCTGCAAAAATCTCTAAACGCCTGGCATTTAAATGTTCGAAAGCAAATTGGCTAATGGCATGGATGGCTTCGGTAATTAGGCCGTAGCCTTGTAAGGAAGTGCGGCACCAATAGCCGATTTCAAATTTGGGCACATTCCAGTCCATTCTTACCAAGCCTGCTGCGCCAATGAGCTGGCCGGATTCTTTTAGAAATATGAGGAAAGGCAAATCGCTGCGGGCAATAAATTGGGCATGGCTGTCGCGGCAATAGCTTTCTGATGCGGCTACAGATGGCTCAAAGACAGCCCAAGGTAATGAAGCAGGAAAGCGGCGTAATGCATGGATGGATTCATTAATCGCTGCAAAAACAAGCTCGCCGTCCCCTGCTTGCGGGCAACGCATCATTAAGCGCTTTGATGAAAAATGATCAGGAAAATCAAGCAGAATTGGGTTGATGCTCATTGCATATAGGCCTTTGTAAATGTATTTTTAATTGATATTTAAAAGAGCCGCTAGCTGCTTAAGGCCTGCAAAAACTCATCAGTACTAAAGCCTTCTTTCATTTGGTGGCCGCGCACAATCAGAAAAGGCGTGCCGATTGCGCCATAAGCGTTAAATTCCTGCTGGCAACGCGGATCGATTGTCATATTGCATTCGGTAAAAGCAAAGCCATTTTGATTGAGCCACGATTTGGCTTCTACACAATAAAAGCATTCGGTAGTGGAATACATTGTCACTTCGCCAGGCTTGACTGCAGAGGCTAGCTGGCTCATTTTTGTGCTGCTATATTCGGTATTAGACCGGCTTGTGCCGTAATGTTTCCAGGCAAATTGTAGTGCGCCGGCAATCATTAATAGCATAATCACGCGAGCCATTATTTTTCCTTATTAATATTGCACAAGATGATTTATTTTAAATATTGAGTGCAAAAAAATGCTCCAAGTGGAAACCTGGAGCATTTTGTATATTACGGCTTTTTGCGCTGTGATTGCAAATAAGCTTATTGGCTTTGGGCCTGCTATTTAATTAATGATGATGGGGAGTTTAGGATGGCTATCCAGCTTTTTTTGCAAGGGGCTGTCGGCGGTTTCAAATTCATTAAGGATTTGCTGCTCGGTGGCATTAGGCACTCCCAACCATTTGGCGGCTCCTTCTTCAGGCTTATAGTGGGCGACCACGCGTTTTTGCTCTGGAGAGTAAAGCACGCTCACTAAATGCCCGCAGTTATGTGGCTGGCACACTGAGCCGAGCAAATAAGGCTTTTGTGCTAGGGTAATGGGCGTCATCGGTGTGGATACGCCTTTACCCAGCCAGCGCGGTGAGGGCATGCCTGCCGTTTTAAATACTTTACTCAGCTCTTGGCGCAGCAGTTTATCGCCAGCATATACATCAAAGAAATAGGCACATTTAGATGATTCCACGCAGGCAAGGGCGTCCTTGCTATTGATATTTTTTGCCTGTGCACTGAGGGGGATAAACAGTGCTGCGATGAGCGTGCTGCTGATTGAAATACGGTTAATCCATTGCATACTGATTTCCTTGTTGGCGGGCACGGCGGCTAAGGCGGTGCCCGTTTTATCGCTTAGGGAATAACGGTCACAAATAAATAGACTGCAAAAATCACCAAGAGCACTACACCTGGCAAGACCGTTGTTTTACCTGTGCCTAAGGCCAACATGGTAGTAAAGAGGGAAAGCAGCAACAACACGGTGGATTTGATATCAATGCCCAAAGTGAGAGTGAGCCCACTCATCAAGGCGACCAGTGCTACCGCAGGAATAGTCAGGCCAATACTGGCTAATGCCGATCCCAAAGCTAGATTTAAACTGGTTTGCAAGCGGTTGGCCCGGGCTGCGCGCAATGCGGCAAGGCCTTCGGGTAGTAGCACAACAGCAGCAATAATCACACCCACTACCGCCTTAGGTGCGCCCATATTTGCCACGCCCAGCTCGATACTGGGTGCCAGTGCTTTGGCTAATAACACCACAGCGGCAAGGCAAACGAGCAGTAAAACAGAGCTGATTGATGTTTCCAGCAGAGAGGGAGGCGCAGCATGGGCCTCTTCATCATCTTCGCCGTGACTTGGCAGAAAGTAATCACGATGCCTTACTGTTTGCACTAAAACAAAAGTGCCATAGAGCACGAGTGTGACGACCGAGATAAAAATCAGCTGGCTAGAGGTGTAAAAAGGGCCGGGAGCACTGGTGGTGTAGTTAGGCAAAATCAGCGTTAACACGGCAATCGCTGCCAGTGTGGTTAAGGCTGCACTCATGCCATTAAGGCTGAAGGTTTGCTCTTTATATTGAGCGGCACCTGCCAATAAACACATGCCGACAATACCATTTAAAATAATCATCACCGCGGCAAAAACGGTGTCCCGGGCAAGTGCGGTGGTTTCAGGGCCACCTGCCATCATCAAAGAAACAATCAGCGCTACTTCAATAATGGTGATCGCTACCGCTAAAACTAAGGTGCCATAGGGCTCTCCTACGCGGTGAGCAACCACTTCAGCATGATGTACTGCAGCTAAAACGCCGCCAAATAAAGCGATTGTTAATAGCGCAAGATAGATCACGCCCAAGCTTTGGCCGGGAGCAAGATAAAGTGCCCAGGCGATGATGGGGGCGGCAATAGTCCAGATAGGTAGTGTTACTTTCATCGCGACGCCAGAGAAAAAAGATTCAACATAATATGCTCCAGTGTGAGGTCAGTGATTTATAGCGAGTTCGACAATATTGCGCACAGATATGCCGTATTGAGCACAGAGCATCTTAGCCCCGCATACGGGGAAAGCAACCCAAGATGAAGCAAAGCGCTTTGCTTCACTGGGAGGATCTGCAAATCAGACGTTATTGCTCATATCGAGAAGTGTATTGCAGGGGTGATGCTATATGCATATATAGGGAGTTAATGCGGACGACTGTGCGCTGATTAGAGCAGCAGGGCAATAAAAAGTTCAACTGATACAGTATTTTTTTAAATGATAGCACTGAGCACGGTAAGTGCAGAGCTGGGTGCTGAGATTGGCGGATAAATAGGCGTTGCTATATTTAGGTATTTAATTAGCAGGAGTGCCATATAAGAACCATGATCATGGCATGGTTCTTATATGGTGAAAGGCTTTATTAAATTAGGCGTGTTTACGGCGACGTGCAATCCATAAACTCATTAACCCCATGCCGAGCAGAGCATAAGTTTCTGGCTCTGGTACTGGAGCGCTTACATTAATGTTATCAAATTGGCTGTTAGAGCCTACCCAAGATACTCTGGTCAGATTATTTTTATTAAAAAAAATTGTTTGCAGACCTTTTAGCTGATCAAGAATAACGGTTTCAAATGTTGTGCTTTGACCATTAAAAAAACTGAATTGAATAGTGGCTGAATCGCCATTATTAAAAACATCAGCAAGGTCAATGGATTTAAAGTTAAAGAATGATTTATTAGCGTGTTCAATGCTGGTTTTACTGCCGCTGTAGTTTACAAAAACGGCAGCGCGGCCTGTATCGGCCTGAAACTCATCGTTTTTACCCCAAATACCGAGCCGATCATTAGCTTGGCTGTCATTTTTAATGACAAAGCCATTAGAACTGATTGTACTGAATACTTGAGAAGTATCGTTGTGCGCTAAATGATTGAAATCGATAACGGTGGCATTTGCAAAAGAACTTAAAGCGAAAATAGCGCAAGAGATCAACAATTTTGTTTGCAGCATGAACTTTTCCTGTAGATAGAAAATAACTGAATCCGATTATTTTCTGTCTTGTTCCTTGCTTTTGTCAAAACAATTGTTTTTATTTGTTGTAAGTTTGGTGTTTGTTTTTGATGGGAATGGCTGGAGCTACTCGCGTTTACAGTGTTTATGATTTTTGCGGTAGGGTGTATTGATGGTTTTATTTGCAGGCTTTCTTAAGTTTTAGTTTACGCGTTACAGCAACAAGGCACTGTTAGGTATTGGGATAGGCAACAGCCCAATGAACTGTTGCCCTTTTGTATCAGCTTTGGGCCGCTGGCGTTGTGCGAGTAACGGCCACAATCTGATAAACCCCACCAAATATAGTGCGTTTTTGCCAATGATATTGATCGGCGTGACTGGCGTAATGGCTGATTTCATTCTGCCAGAGTGCTTCGGCAAAGGGCTCTAATTTGGCATTCACCCATTTTAATATCCAGCGTATGGGCTGCCAGAGCGAGGGGCGATGGTAATCCACAAAGAGTACTTTGCCCCCCTCGGGCATTTTGCTCAGCATATGATCAATAATTTCGCGTTTTTTGTCGTCGGGTACTTCATGCAATAAAAAGAAGCTGCAAATCAGATCAAATGATTTATCGCATTGGTAATTGGCCGCATCTGCGCGGATGACTTTAGCCCAGGGGTAGATGGCTAGTTTGGCTTGGCCATGCTCGATTTGTGCTGGAGTAATATCGGTGAGGTGAAAGCAACCATCTGGCCCTACTTTTTGCGCAACTTTACGCACTAAATCACCATAGACATGTGCCACTTGCCAGACTTTCATACCGGGCTGGATTTCATTTAAATAAGCGCGCATAAGGCGCTGATCATTGCCAAATAGCAGCACTTTTACCACTAGATTATGGTCGAGCTGATTGACGCGACGTGGGTTGACGTAAGCCCAGTCATACACCTCGGTCATATAGTCAGGAACGCCTTCGTAATAAGGGTTCTCAGGCAGTTTCGGATGATTTCTTGTCATGGCAGCGCTTCCTGAATAATGCTTGGAGCTTAAATCTATTTAGCAGCAGGCATTTTGAGCTGGGCCAAGATTTGCGTACGACATATTCACAAATGGAATAAACGGGTCATTGCAGGTTTATTTTTATATAGGCATAAAAAAACGGCGCATAGAGCGCCGTTTTGGATTAAGCGATTAAAACCGCTTAGTGATGACGACCACCAGAGCGCTTGATCGGTGCAAATAGCGCTGCAACCGGGGTGTTTTCATTGCTTAGCGGTTGCTGATCACCACGTGGCTTGCCAGCCGGGCGTGGCGCGCTGCTGCGAGCATCGCTACGTGGCGCGCGGTCTGAATAGTTACGATCTTGCGGAGCACGGCCTTGGGGCGTACGTGAATCAGTACGGCCTTCTGGGCGCGGTGCGCGGCCTTCACCCGCTGGGCGAGGCGTTGCTGGGCGTGCTTCACCGCGTGGGTTGTTATTGAAACGGCCTTCACCCGCCGGGCGAGGAGCCGCAGCAGAGCGTGTTTCACCACGTGGGTTGTTGTTAAAGCTGCCTTCGCTTGCTGGACGTGCGCCGCGTGGATTGTTGTTATAACGGCCTTCCGTAGCAGGGCGGGCATCGGGGTTAAAGCGAGCCGCCGGGCGAGGTGCGCGTTCTTCATTGCTACGCGGCGCGCGCTCTTCCTGATTACGTGCCGGGCGTGGTGCATCACCTGCTGCCGGAGCACGGTCAGTACGATTATGCCCACGTGGCGGACGACCGCTATTTGGGTTACGCGGATCATGCTTGCGCTGTGCACCATTGCGGCCATTTAAGATTGGCTCGGCTTTGATGCTTGGATCAACAGCAAAACCTTCTACGCTTTCACGGGTGATATCGCGTTTGATCAGGCGTTCGATATCATTCAGCAGCTTGTGTTCATCTACACAAACCAGTGAAATCGCTTCGCCTTCTGAGCCCGCACGGCCGGTACGGCCAATACGGTGCACATAATCTTCGGCCACGTTAGGTAGCTCGAAGTTCACCACATGTGGCAATTCTTCGATATCAATCCCACGGGCAGCAATATCGGTCGCGCACAGCACTTGCAGCGTGCCGGATTTAAACTCGGCTAACGCACGGGTACGGGCGGCTTGGCTCTTATTGCCGTGAATGGCTAGCGAGTTAATGCCATCTTTGCTTAGCTGTTCGGCCAAGCGATTCGCGCCATGCTTGGTGCGGGTAAACACCAGCACCTGGAACCAGTTTTTTTCTTTGATCAGCTGGGTGAGTAGTTCACGTTTACGCTCGCGATCAACAAAGTAAACCTTTTGCGTAATCATTTCGGCGGTCGCGTTACGGCGAGCTACTTCGATTAGCGCTGGGTTATCTAAGAGGCCATCAGCCAGTGTTTTGATTTCGTCAGAAAAAGTGGCGGAGAACAGTAAGTTCTGACGCTTAGCAGGCAGTAGAGCCAGCACTTTTTTGATATCGCGAATAAAGCCCATATCGAGCATGCGATCGGCTTCGTCCAAGATCAGCACTTCAACACCGCTTAAATCAACGGTTTTTTGTGAAATATGGTCGAGCAAACGGCCCGGTGTGGCGACTAGAATATCCACATGGCCGCGTAGCTGTTTAATTTGCGGATTAATACTGACGCCGCCAAACATCATCATGGATTTTAGCGGTAAGTATTTACCATAGTCGCGCACGCTTTCTTCAACCTGAGCGGCCAATTCACGCGTCGGGGTTAGAATCAGGGCACGGATTTTTTTGCTAGTTGCAGGTGTCGTGCTCAGAATGTGTAGCAATGGCAGGGTAAAACCAGCGGTTTTGCCGGTGCCGGTTTGTGCGCCAGCGAGTAAATCACCGCCAGATAGCACGGCAGGAATAGCCTGCAGTTGAATAGGGGTTGGTGTGGTGTAGCCAAGTTCTGTAACGGCGCGGACGATATCGTCCGCAAGCCCTAGGGCGGAAAAACTCATTCAAACTCCAGAGGAGAATATCGGCCTGTCGCCAAGAATGGCGCCAGTCAAAGGCAGATGGGGTAGGTGTTTAGAAACCTTAGCCAAATATGGCATCAAGATAGATCATTCAGCCGCATTCAGCCAATACGGGCTGAAAATATATATAAAGGGTTGAGCTTGGATGCTTGATGGCGTATTTGGATGGTGTAGCGCGGAGACTGGGTAACGCACTCACCGGCGGCATTATACCTGTGTACTTGATGCGCTGTGTGAAGCAATCATGAATTAGTGCGCAATACCACCGTTAGTCGGCGGGGATGGGTGTATTTCGATGCCTTGTATCCATCAAGTAAAACCTCGTAGGGCAGGTGAACCCCGCGTATTTTTTAGCATTGCTTGCGGGTTTCACCCGCCCTACGATACGTTTAGCTGGGGCAATGCCCCACCTCTGATTACATTGATTACTCGCCCAGAAAACGCATTTTAAAGCTGCGGCCTTTGATATTGCCTTGGCTTAGGCTATTAAAGGCTTTATTAGCTACGCGTCTGTCGATGGCGACATAAGTTAAAAATTCAAACACATTGATTTTACCAACCTGCTCTTTAGTCAGGCCTGCGTCACCAGTCAGTGCGCCGAGTAAATCACCCGGGCGCAGCTTGTCTTTCTTGCCGCCCATAATGCACAGCGTGACCATAGGTGGGCGCAAAGGGCCGCCTTCTGCAGGCTCCAGTTTTTCCAGATCAAACCAGCGTACCGGCCCGCCCTGATATTCTTCGATCAGTGTGACCCATTTCTTTTCATTGGGCGCAGCTAGGCTGAGTGCCAAGCCCTTATCGTGGCCACGGCCAGTGCGGCCGATGCGGTGGATATGCACTTCGGTGTCTTTGGACACGTCAACGTTAATCACCGCACCCAAGCTTTGAATATCCAAACCACGCGCGGCCACATCGGTGGCGACCAGGATCGAGCAGCTTTGATTAGAAAACTGCACAAGGATCTCGTCGCGCTCGCGTTGCTCTAGCTCGCCGTAGAGCGCCAAGGCGCTAAAACCTTGATCTCGGAGCTCTGCTGCGAGCTCGCGGCAGTGGATCTTGGTATTGCAGAAGGCCAGTGTCTGAACGGGCTTGTAGTGATTGAGTAGCTGCGCCACGGCGGCGTTACGCTCCTCGTGCTCAACACTGTAGAAACGTTGTTCGATTTGGCTGTCAGCATGTTGCGCCTCTACTTTCACTTCGGCAGGCAGCTTCAGAAACTTTGCGCTGTCTTTGCGAATATTGTCGGGATAGGTGGCAGAAAACAGCAGGGTTTGGCGGCGCGTTGGGCAAGCGCTCACAATACCGGCGATCTCGTCGTAAAAGCCCATATCAACCATGCGGTCGGCTTCGTCTAATACCAGCGTTTGTACTGTGGATAAATCAATCGAAGCGCGGCCAAGGTGATCGCGTAAGCGGCCCGGCGTACCCACAATAATATGCGCCCCGTGTACCAGAGAGGCGATTTGCGGGCCCATCGGCGTGCCACCGCAGAGCGTTAAAATTTTGATATTTTCAGTAAAGCGGGCCAAACGGCGCAGCTCTTTTGCCACTTGATCCGCCAGCTCGCGCGTTGGGCAAATCACCAAACCTTGAATCGCAAAATAGCTGGGGTTGAGCTTATGCAGCATGCCAATCCCGAAAGCTGCGGTCTTGCCGCTGCCGGTTTTAGCCTGTGCAATTAAATCGCGGCGCGCCAGAATCAGCGGCAGGCTTTGCGCCTGAATTTCCGTCATTTCGACGTAACCCAAGCTATCCAAGTTTTGCAGCATGGCCGGCGAGAGGGGTAGATTGGCAAAAGATGTAGTGTTCACAATGACTTAACTCGCTGGCCAAAAGGGGCAGTAGTCTAACAGGGGAAGCGCTTTAGAGCCAGCCATCACTAGCAACGGTTTCAGCCCATGAACGCTACGGGGGGAATCTTTCAGGCTGATGACAGTTGTTGCATGGTTGGTGAGTATCGGGTGTTGCTACGTGATTATTTATTAGTGCCTTCGGCACGTTGATTTAGGTGCGGGCGTCCCGCTTGACCTTCCTTTCTTGTGTGGCCAAGAAACGAAGGCAAGCCACAAACTCAAAACACGCAGACCCCTGCTCTGCGGACAATCGAGCCGGCGGCGGGCGGGATTGGCTTGCTGCCTCGCTCCCAAGCGATCCCCCGACCCGCTTGCTCGGAGTTTGCGTGTTTCAAGGGGAGATTTAGGCCCCGTGCTAGGCGTCGCGATGCCGATTTATTTTGCTGAAGTTGAAATGACTCAAAACCCTCAGTTCAAAATGCTTTTCTCCGTGGAACTCCGTGTTCTCTGTGGCCTCCGTGGTTCAAGATTTAGGTTTCCGTTGCGTAACATCAGCTAGTAACATAGCCGTCGTGGGCGATCCCCGCATTTTGAAGACACAAGGAATCGAATGAATCACAAAGCACGCCGCCCCACTTTGCAGGATGTGGCGGATAAAGTGGGGGCTTCCAAAATGACGGTGAGCCGCTATTTGCGCGAGCCGCAGCAGGTGGCTGAGGCGACGGCTAAAAAAATTGCCGTGGCGATGGAAGAGTTGGGCTACATCCATAACCGCGTGCCGGATATGCTGGCCAATGCCAAAAGCCGTGCGATTGGCGTGTTACTGCCTTCGATGTCGAATCAGGTTTTCTCCAGCGTAGTGCGTGGTATTGAATCGGTCAGCGGCCCTGCGGGCTTGCATGCGCTATACGGGCACTATGGCTACAGCATGGAGCGGGAAGAGCAGCAGATCGCGCAACTGCTGTCTTTCAATGTAGACGGGCTGATTTTGTCTGAAACCCAGCATACCGACCGCACCTTGCGGATGCTGGAAACCGCTGCAATCCCTGTGCTTGAAGTCATGGAGCTGCCGGAGCATCCGGTTGATCTGGCTGTCGGGCTGAACCACACCGCGGCCGCCAAAGAAATCGTCGGCCTGATGATTGCCAGAGGAAGAAAGCGGATTGCCTATTTAGCCGCGCGCCTGGATCATCGTACCCGCCAGCGGGAAGCGGGGTATCTGGCGGCGCTGGCTGAGGCAGGGCTGACACCCGTATTGATCCACACCGATCAGCCTTCAAGCTTTACCTTGGGAGGCCAGCTATTACGTAATGCCCTGCAAGCCGCGCCCGATCTGGATGGTGTGTTTTGCACCAATGATGATATCGCCGCAGGTGCATTGCTTGCCTGCCAGGCCATGGGGCTGAGCGTGCCAGCGCAAATCAGCGTGGCGGGTTTTAACGCGCTGGATATCGGCCATGCCCTCGCACCGCAACTCGCCAGCGTGATTACCCCCCGTGAAGCGATTGGCCGCGTGGCCGCCGAGCGTTTAATCGGCAGAATGGAAGGAAAAGTGTATCCGGACAGGGTATTGGATATGTCTTACGATATTTTCCTGGGGCAGAGTTTGTGATGGTTTAGTGCACACGCTATGTAGATTGCTGGCTGACTCACTCTGTATGCATCTGTTTAAGTTTATGACACCACTTTCGCGTTGTAGCTTCCCCCTTTTTAAAGGGGGATTTGCCATTTTAGCGGCTCTGTTGGGCACTTTTTTGTAAATTCATCCGTGTCCAATCCCCCCTGTTAAGCTTTTAAAAATGGGTGAACAAGCACTGCTGGCCTGTGCAGATGGCTATGTTTTTACCCTTCTCCACCTCCTCCTTTTACCTCTCTTTTGATCTGCAACAAATTTATTGCTTGGCAGTTTTTTTATTGCGAGAGATACTGTCGCTACAAAATGTTACCAGTAACATTAATAACCAGATGATGTAACAGGAGTCGATTCAATGAGTCAGATCGATCAGGTAATACCACACCAAGTGTTTGTTGTAATGGGTGTTTCAGGAAGTGGTAAGTCTGCAGTGGGCAGTGCGGTATCCCGAGTGCTGGACTGTGGATTTCTGGATGGCGATTTTCTGCATCCACGCGCCAATATCGACAAAATGGCTTCCGGCCAGCCTTTAAATGACGACGACAGAGCGCCATGGTTAGGTGCATTAAGCACCGCTGCTTACGCCATGCAACGCACTCAGACTATTTCGGTGATTGTGTGTTCTTCACTGAAAAAAGCCTACCGGGATATTTTGCGCGAAGGGAACCCTAATCTCTCTTTTATTTATTTGGGTGGCACATTCGAGCTGATCGAATCCCGCTTAAAAGCGCGGCAAGGCCATTTTCAAAAGCCAAAAATGCTGGTTTCCCAATTTGCCACACTCGAAGTGCCGGGCAGTGATGAGCCAGATGTTGTGCATATCGATATCGATCAAAGCCTGGAAAACGTGGTTGCCGCTGCCGTGCAACACATCCGTGCAATAACCGCTCAGGAGTAAGCAGCAATGGATACATTAACCTTACTGGTCACCGCGATTGGCTCGGTGCTGATGTTGTTGTTCCTGGTGATGAAGGCTCGTTTACATGCTTTTGTTGCCTTAATGCTGGTGTCTATTGCTGCGGGTATCGGCTCGGGCATGCCACTGGATAAAATTGCCGACACTATGCAAAAGGGCATGGGCGGCACCCTGGGCTTTTTAGCCGTAGTGGTGGCGCTGGGGGCGATGTTCGGCAAAATCCTGCATGAAACAGGTGCGCTCGATCAGATTGCGGTAAAGCTGCTTGATCTGTTTGGCCAAAGCCGCGCCAACTACGCGCTGGGGATCGCCGGGCTGATTTGTACCCTGCCTTTGTTCTTTGATGTGGCGGTGGTGTTATTGATTGGCGTGGTATTTGCCGTAGCCCGCCGCACAGGTGGCAATGTGGTTAAGCTGGCGATTCCGCTGTTTGCCGGTGTAGCCGCTGCCGCAGCTTTTCTTTTGCCTGGTCCGACTGCAATGCTGCTGGCCTCGCAAATGAAAGCTGATTTTGGCTGGATGATTGTACTGGGTCTGGCTGCTGCGATTCCTGGCATGCTGCTGGCTGGCCCTGTTTACGGTAATTTCATTAGTAAACATGTGCACTTGCCGCTGCCTGCCGATGTGAGCGAGCCAAGTTTGGGTAAGGGCCAGATGCCTTCCTTTGGTTTCAGCCTTGCGCTGGTGCTGTTTCCGCTGATTCTGGTGGGCTTAAAAACCATCGTGGCACGTTTTGTTGATCCAAGCGGCACGGCTTATCAATGGTTGCAGCTGATTGGTCACCCCTTTATTGCTATTTTAGCGGCATGTTTGTTGGCCATTTACGGCCTAGCACTGCGCCGTGGTATGAGCAAAGACAAGGTGATGGAAGTCTGTAGCGCCGCCTTGCAGCCCGCCGGGATTATCCTGCTGGTGACCGGTGCGGGTGGTGTGTTTAAGCAAGTACTGGTGGATTCGGGTGTAGGCCCTGCTTTGGGTAATGCATTGATCGGCGCAGGCCTGCCGATTGCCGTAGCCTGCTTTGTATTGGCTGCGATGGTGCGGGTGATTCAAGGCTCGGCAACCGTAGCATGCTTAACTACAGTGGGTTTGGTACTGCCGGTGATTGAGCTGGCGGGTTATTCAGGTGCGCAGTTGGCGGCATTATCGGTATGTATTGCTGGTGGTTCGATCGTACTGAGCCATGTGAATGATTCTGGCTTTTGGCTATTCGGTAAGTTTACAGGGGCTAATGAGCTGCAAACCCTGAAAACGTGGACGGTGATGGAAACAATCCTCGGTACTACGGGTGCCTTGGTCGGTATGGCTGCGTTTAGCATGTTGTAAATCGCATCAAGCAAAAAGCCCTGTCTTGAATAAAGGCAGGGCTTTTTATCGCCTATCGCACTGGATAGGCCACACTTTTAGATGCTTTAAACAACTTGCAGCACAATCTTGCCACGGGCGCGGCCACTTTCGCTGCGCTCATGGGCGAGGGCGGCTTGGGCTAATGGGAACACGCTGTCGATGACCACTTTGATGTGCCCGGCATCCAGCAATGCGGCAATCTCGCTTAATTGAGCGGCATTAGGCTGCACAAAGCAAAAATGCGCGTTAACTTGGTGTTTTTGCGCGGTAGCCGCATCGGGCTCGTCACAAATCGAGACCAGTCGGCCTCCCACCTTCAGTGTTTGCCAGCTTTGGGCTAGGATTTCACCGCCCATAGTGTCAAACACCACATCCAGATCGCGTAAATCTGCGAAGTTGGCTTGCGTGTAATCAATCACATGGTCGGCACCGTGGGCGCTGACCAATTCGGCGTTTTTACCAGAGGTGGTGGTATATACCTCGGCACCGCGCCACTTGGCCAATTGAATCGCAAACAAGCCTACACCACCCGCACCGGCATGGATGAGCACTTTCTCGCCCGCTTGCAATTTAGCGATTTCAAATAGCGCTTGCCATGCAGTCAGTGCGGCCAAAGGCACGGCTGCGGCTTGTTGCCAGTCTAAGCTTTGTGGTTTTTTGGCAATTTCGCTGGCCCTAACGGCAACAAACTCGGCATATGCGCCATTGCGGGCAATATCAGGGCGGGAATATACGGCATCACCGATCTGCCAGCCTGTGACATGCTCGCCTAGGGCAACAATTTCACCTGCCACATCCCAGCCCAAAGTAAGCGGCATTTCATAAGTCAGCATGGATTGCAAATAGCCTTCACGGATTTTCCAATCCACTGGATTGACGCCCGCTGCATGGACGCGAATCAGCACATCATCAGCGTTAATCTGCGGTGTGGGCACGTTTTCCAGTTGTAATACATCGCGTTGACCGTAGCTGTGTTGGCGAATGGCTTGCATGCTTGTTGTCATTTTTATTCTTCCAGTGGGTAAGTGAATAGGGGCTAGTTTAGCGATGAATCGCTAGATTGATTAGTATTGACATAAGCATTACATTGTTGCCTCAACGGAATCAATCAGTTCGCAAGGCCAAAGGATGCACGGATGACTCTTTCTCTAGATACTTTGCCAGGCTTGGCGCTGTTTTCCTGCGTGGTACGCCATGGCAGTTTGACGGGGGCTGCGCAGGAGCTGGGTTTGAATCGCTCGTCAGTGAGTAAGCAGCTGGCGCGGTTTGAAGCTCAGCTTGGCGCAAAATTATTACAAAGAACAACGCGTAAGCTGGCGCTGACCGAGTTAGGTGAGCGGGTCTGGCAAGAGGCGCAAACGGTTGCTGCGGCGTTGGGTAATATCGATGCGATTACCGATGATTATCGGCAGAATGTGCGCGGGCGGCTGAAGGTAAGCTGCTCGTCGTCCTTGGCTAGGGTGCATTTAGTCCCCTTGCTGCCCTTATTTTCCCAGCGTTATCCAGAAGTCGATTTGCTCTTGCAATTGGAAGATCGCTTTGTGGATTTAACGACCGAGCAAGTCGACATCGCCATTCGGGTGGGCCATTTGCCAGATTCATCCCTAGTGGCGCGTAAGCTGGGTGAATTACAGTGGCAGCTGGTGGCCAGCCCAAGCTACTTGGCACAGCACGGTGCGCCGCAAACACCGAGTGATCTAGTGCAGCATGCCTGCCTCTTTTACCAAAATGGCCTACGTGCGATGAATCTATGGACTTTTTCTGGGCCATTAGGGGAGGAGCAGGTGCGGGTAAAAGGGCCTTTAGCGATGAATGATGCCTGTGCTTTGGTCGATGCGGCCATCAATGGCCTAGGCATATTATTGATTGACCGCGCCTTATTGGCCGCACCACTTGCCAGTGGGCAATTGCTGGCGCTGTTGCCAGATTATCAGCTAGCCGCGGGCTTACCGGTGTATGCGGTTTATCCCGCTCGTGATTGGCTACCCGCTAAAGCCACTGCTTTTGTCGAGTTTATCATCAAGGAATTTTCCCCCAGATTGCTCGTCAGATAGGCGACCGAGGTGCAATCGGCGGCGATAATTTTGTGCCTGCCACTGCCACTGCCACTGCCACTGCCACTGCCACTGCCACTGCCACTGCCACTGCCACTGCCACTGCCATTGATATAACAGTTGCTTGCAAATGCTGCTTAAAGCGGGGCTAAGGCGTTACCCACTTGATACCACGCGGTTTCGGCCTTGATCTTTTGCCAGATAAAGCGCTTTATCGGCACGGGCTTCGACCATGGCAATGGTGTCGCCATTTTTGTAGCAGGCCACACCAAAACTGGCGGTTCTACAGCCTATCGATGCAAAGTCGTAATGCTCGATAGCAAGGCGTAGTTTTTCGGCCACTTTAGCCGCGTCTTTGAGTTGTGTCTTGGGGCAGAGAATTAGAAACTCTTCGCCGCCCCAGCGCCCAAGCAGATCACTGGCTCTGATCGTTTCTTTCAGGATTCGGCTAATGCTTTTAAGCACTTCATCACCCATATGATGGCCGTAGCTATCGTTGACCTTTTTGAAATGATCAATGTCGACCAAGATCAGGGAAAAAGTGGTGCTGTGACGGCCTGCCGAGGTGAATTCTCGTTCTAAAACCTGATCAAGAAATAAGCGGTTATAGAGGCCTGTTAAGCGATCTGTGATGGCCAGTTGCTCTAGCTCGCGGTTTTTTTCTTGCAACTGTTGTGTACGCTCGTTAACTCTATTTTCTAGCTCTTCATTGATTCGTAGTAATTCTTGGTTTTTTTGCTGCAGTTTGTTGTCTAATTCATAAGCGTGGATGGCAGCCTGCACGGTGAGGACAATGTCTTCGTTTTGCCAAGGTTTTTCAAGAAAGCGAAATAAATTCGCTTCATTAATCGTGCGTTTTACGCCATTTAGATCACTTTGTCCGGTGAGCATGATTTTCATGGTTTTGGGTAGCTGCTGATGCACCTGCACTAAAAGCTCATCGCCTTTCATGCCGGGCATAATGTAATCCGCAATGATAACGCTGAGTTCGCGGCCTTCTTGTGCTAGCTCGGCAATAATTTCTAGCGCTTCAGCGCCATTTTCCGCAAGCTCAACCGATTGATCATGCCTCAGGCGCTGCCCTAGGAGAGAGCGCAGGGCATTGAGTACGCTGCTATCGTCGTCTACACATAAAATGGTTGCCATGGCGGAGTCTCTACAGACAATTTATTACTTGGTGTGTTGTCTATCATTTACGATAATTACTTGTTTTTACTAACAAATTTAACCATTAAGTCTTGCCTGTTCTTTGCTTTGTAGTTTAAAAACAAGGGCCGTGCAGGTTTTTAGGGGGGGGCTAGCTTGGGCGTAAGTAGGGCAAATAGATTAAGAACGTTGTGCCCAAGCCAACTTCGCTCTGTACTTCAATACGGCCGTGGTGCTTGTGAATAATTCTTTTAACTATGTCGAGGCCAAGCCCGCTGCCCTCTCCTATGGGCTTGGTCGTAAAAAAAGCATCAAATATTTTTGGACGGATATTTTCTGCAATGCCGCAGCCACTATCTGAAATCGCCACTCTTGCTTCATTCTCTGTTCGGCTGATTTCTATCTTGAGTACGCCTTTGTATTGCATGGCTTGCAATCCGTTATGGATGAGATTGGTCCAGACCTGATTAAGCTCGTCGGGGAAGCAGACAATTGGGGCAATATCTTCGTAGTGGCGTATTAATTCGATATTTTGTTTAATTTGATTTTGATAAATGGTGAGCACCGTTTCCAAGCCGTCTTTTAAATGGGCTTCGGTGCTGACGCCTTCGTGATCAAAGCGGGAAAAAGATTTCAGTGCAAAGATAATTTTACTGACTTGCTCTACTGCAGAATTAATATTGTCGGTATTGCTTACGATGCTTGAAATGCTGTAAGCCGTATCAAGGATTAAGCCATGATCCGGATGCTGGAGTAGCGGTAAGTATTCAGCCAAGCTGTTTTCAGCGTGTAATTGCACCAAAATCCCAGCTTTGTAGTGGGCATCTTCGATATTTTCGGCTTCAAGTTCTTGGTTTAATGTGCGTACCTTACTTCTTTCTTCGCGGTGGCTTAGCACGTGTTCAGGTTTGTAACTGATTAATTGGATAAAGCGTTGTTGATCGATTTCAGTCAGTATTTGAAAGAGTCTTGGTAAGTTTTCTAGGGCGTGGCTTAATGAATCAGCGATATTTTTGCCACTGGATTTTACTGCGCCAATCGGCGTATTGATTTCGTGTGCGACGCCTGCAATAAGCTGCCCAAGAGCCGCCATTTTTTCAGATTGAATCAGCTGGCTCTGTGCCTGGCGCAAGGTTTCGAGCGCATTGGCTGTTTGCTCCCTAGAGGTTTCTGCGGCGGCATAAGCTGTTGCATTAGCAAGTGCAATGGCGGCATAAACGGCGATAGAGCGCAGAATTTCTAATTCTCTTTCCTGAAATGCATTGGCGGTGTGGCTTTGAATGGAAACAACGCCAATACGCTGGCTGTTTACAATTAAAGGGCGTAGCACTACAGAGCGCATGGGTGCGCTGGGCTTAATGTTTTCAGGGGAAGGTGCTTTTTCTATCAGGGCCGCGTCTGCGATAATCAGCTCTTGTTCTTCCCTAAATGCCCTAACCGAAAGCGAGCTAGGGTGATCAAGCATCAGGATGGCAGGATTGGCTACCCGGCCATCTTCGATGTAGTAAATCAGATTCAGCCTGTCGCCCTCAGACGCGAGTAGCGCCACGGTAAAGGCATCGAGGGGCAAGAGGGCGCGTAGATGCTGGTAAAGCGTTAAGCAAATAGCATGGGGATTCAGGCTGGTTGTCAGCTCTCTACCAATATCGCCCAGCTGGCGTAATGTATCTGCCGAGCTGGCTAAGGCTTTATTGGCTTCAAATAATTCTGCGGTACGCTCCCCAACCCGTTCGGCCAGATGATCGCGGTGTTTGGCTAGCTCTTCTTCATATTGCTGCTTTTGTTGTAAGTAGCCGGATAAATTACTCTGTAAATTGTTGACGCCAGAAACCAGCATGCTTAACTCGTCCTGACGAGATGAATCCCGTGGCATAAGCAGCGCTTGGTTTAAGTTATCAGGATTCAGCTGGGCTAGGTGCCGGGCAATTCGCTGCACATGCACGGTAACCGATCGGTTAAAAATCAGCATGATAAAACCGGCTAAGAGTAGCGACTGAATGCCTTGCGTCCAGATAATTGCAGCAACCTCGCTACGTAAGCGCGCCCACAGTACTCGTTCATCACCAGAAAGCACGAGCTTGCCAACCTGCTGACCTGCTGCTCCGGAAAAAGGATGGTAGTTCAGTATCAGCTGGCGGGAAGGGGCGATGTTTGATGCTTGCCAGCCGGGCTGGGTAAATACAAAGGTTTCTGCAGCCAGTTGCTCTGGCGTGATCGTAATCACAATTTGCCCTAAGGACGATACTTTGGATGCGCTGGTTAAATGGGTTCTGAGTGTTTCTCTATCCATTTCCCAAATCGCTTTACTCAGGGTGTGCTGATAAACCTGCTCAATAAGGCTAAGCTCTGCACGCATGGCGGCTAGGTTTACTTGCCATGCTGACCATGTTTTAATCGCCACGGCCACGAGTGTAAATACCAGACAAAAAGCCAGCGTAGCGAGTACGATGCGGCTGCCTAGTGATAGACCAGATTGACCAATGCGTGGCATTGCGCGCCTTTAAAAAAGAGAGAAATTAAAGCCATTTCTTTTTGATTAAATCAAACGTGCCATTTTTTTTAATTGTATTCAAGCCTTGCCGGAAGCGCTCGACCATTTCATCTGATGTTTTATGGTTAAAGGCCATAAAATATCCATCTCCAATTAGATCAAGCCGGTAGGCTTTGCTGAGTACCTTATTGGGATCATCGCCGAATTGCCGCACCAGATGATAGGCTGCCATTTCATTCATTACCCATAAATCAACTCGCCCCCTTTTGAGTTTTTCGTAATTAAGCAGATATTTCACGCTTGATTGTAGATTTGTGCCTTTAATAAAGCCTTGGGATTCCAGAAATTGCTCGCCGATATCTGCATTCACGCTGCCAATTTGGTATTTTTTGGCGTCGTTCAAGTGATTTATTTTGATATTGTGGTTGGCTAGGGAAAATAAATAATTGTTTGCAGGAGCGATAGGGCCTATCCATTTAAAAAGTTTTTCTCTTTGCGCAGTGCGGCCAATTGAATAAATCAGTATGTTTTCATGATTGAGTGCAGTGTCGTAAGCCCTGGCCCAAGGCATGGATTGAAAATCGCCTTGGATTTTTATTTCTTTCAAGATAGCTTGAATGACCTCGGTGCTAAAGCCTGTTAAAACACCTTTTTCGGTGAAATTATAAGGGGCGAGTTCTTCAGTCACAATCTTGATGGCTTCGGCAGATGCCGTGTGCAGTGTCAGATTGAGGGCTATAAAGAGGAAACATTTTTTTAACCACCGCAAGACTTTCTCCTTCTAGAGCATCGTATTGTTATTGGTTTTTTTCGATTATTTTTTTGACTAGCCCCTCGGCTTTTAATTGCTCAAAAGCGCTGCGCATTTTTTCTACAAGGGGGTCGGGTGTTGATTTACTCAAGGCGATATACAGGCCATTAGATATTCCATTGAGCGTGTAAATTCTTTCTAATTTTGCGCAATCAAAGGCCAACTGCTGGCAGAGTGCTTCAGCATCTTTATCAATCAGCGGGATGATATCTATTTGCTTATTTATTAATTGTTTGAAATTATCTTCGCGCTGTGCGGAAATAGTGAGCCGGGTAAAATTTTGTTGTTGCAGATAGTCTTGGCGTACATCATTACGGATAACGCCTATCGTATAGCGTTTAGCATCAGATAGATTGTTTACAATAATTTCTTTGCGTGCTTTGAGTTTATAAAAGTGATATTGAGTTTTGATCAACTCACCTATCCATTTAAATCTCTTTTCCCTGCTGGGGGTACGGACAATGGGGTAAATAAGAACATTGGCCCGGTTTTGTGCTATTTCATAGGATCTGGCCCAGGGGTAAAGATGAATGTTGTAATCAGTTAAGCCCGCTCTTTGCAGGTTTAGCTTAAGTAGTTCAGTTGCAGGTCCAGCTACTTGGCCTTCTTTGAGATAGCTATAGAGTGTGGTTTCAGTAACCGCGTGAATGGTCTCTGCATAGGTGGTGGAAAGCAAAGTAGAGAGAGCCAGTAGGGCGATTGCTTTCATGATTTTTGTATATTCGTAGTTTATAAAAACAATCTAGTCAGCATTGACTCTGTTATTTTTAAGAATAGACCAAGCTTGCTCTTTTTTTATAAAGAGGAGCAGGGCCGCTTGTGGCTGCCCTGCGAAATCCTTGATTGAAGTCTTATAAGCCGCCGTTTTCCATCATGGTGCGAATCACCCGATTAAATGGCTCAATCCAATCCGGATCAAATTGCTGATCGGAGGCGTTGACCTCGGCAATGGCCCGCAGCACGGATTTATTCTGGCCGCGATGGCTGTGTTTAAGCATGACGGCTTCAAAGGCATCGACCAGAGCAAGGATTTTGGCACCAGGCACAATATCGTTGCCACTGAGTTTATTGGGGTAGCCTGTGCCTTCGATATTTTCGTGGTGCTGCAAACACATGGTTGATGCATCCTGCCAGCCATCCATTCTGGCTAGAAGGCCAGCGGCCCAAGCGGGGTGATCGACGAGTTGCGCCCGCTCGGCATCGGTCATTCTTTCTACTTTTAGCCAGAGCGATTCGGGTAAAAACATCATGCCCACATCATGCATGTACACGGCGGCTTCGAGCTGGGTGCTGGAAACCACACCGCCTGCTGCCTTATTGGTGGCGAGGGCTAATTGCAGATTGCGTGCGGTGCGGCCACGAAACAGCGGTGAGCGCATTTCTAATTGCAGCGCCATATTGCGAAAGAAACGTAAATCCTGGCTGCGCTCTTCGTTAGAGCGCTCCATTTCAGCACGGGTACGATCCGGCAAAACGACGGCTGCATGTTTAAAGCCGGTGACCGCTTCGATCAGCCGGGCACAAGCAGGATCAAGCTCTTCAGCTTGCAAAGTAGACAGGCCATCAAGCCCGCGGGCGAGTGTGGGCAGATGCAAGCTGCCGGCCGATGCATTATTGCTGAGCGATTCAACGGCTTGCTCTAGTCTATCTAAAGTCAGTAACAATACTTCGGATAAGACTTCGGTAAGTTGCAGCTCGCCGGCGCGCATTCTGGAAAGAAGCGTTTCAATTCCGTGAACGAGGGGAATCACAAATTCAACACGGCATAGCCCTGCATCGCCTTTAATATTATGAAAAGCGCGAAATAAATCAGAGATAAGCATCATTCTGCCCGGATCACGTTTTAGCTCGGCGATAATTTGCTCGATCCTTGGCGCATGATCTGCAAGGCTCTCCCGAAAATCCTGGAAAGTATTGATATCGTGAATTTTCGGGATAAGTAAGCTGTCATAGTTCATGAGGGCACCTTTAGGTGGGTTTAGCTTAAGCATAAGTCGCTGTTGCTAGAGAAGATATTGAATTTTTATATAAAGGTGCGGAATGGCAGTTTTGCTATGTCTTCGTTGGGTAATATTCGCTGCTTATAATGTAATTTATGCAACGACGTCATTATTTTAAAAAATTAGAATAATGGCTGCTGAAACGTAATGTGTACATTGAATTGATTTCGATGTTGTTTCATCTCTCTCCTCTGTATGTATTTACGCCACCGACTCGGTGGCGTTTTTTTTGCCTGTAGCGGGTACAATGGCAGATTGCTCTTATGAAAAGTATTACGACCATGACTGAATCCATCCGCTTATCCAAACGCATGACCGAGCTGGGCATGTGCTCACGCCGTGAGGCCGACGAATTTATTGAACAGGGCTGGGTAAAAGTCGATGGCGTGGTGGTCAATACCCTCGGTAGCCGTGTTGTGCCCGAGCAAAAAATCACCCTAGAGCGCCAAGCCACGGTATTTCAAGCTGAGCGCGTCACTATTTTGATGCACAAGCCAGTGGGCTATGTATCTGGCCCTGCCGAGCCGGGTGATCGTCCCGCTTGGACCTTGATCAAAGCAGAGACGCGCTTTATTGGCGACCGAACCGGCATCAATTTCCTTAAAAAACATATGCATAACCTAGCCCCAGCGGGCCGCTTAGATGTAGATACATCGGGCTTGCTGGTGCTAACGCAAGATGGCCGCATCGCTAAAAAGCTGATGTCGGATGTCGATGTAGAGCGCGAATATGCCGTGCAGGTAGAGGGGATGTTGAGTACTGAAGGTTTAAAACAGCTTAATAATGGCCTGAGCTTGGATGATGAGCGCTTAAAGCCAACCAAAGTCAGCTGGCAGAGCGAAGACTCATTGCGCTTTGTATTGCGTGAAAACCGCCCCCGCCAGATTCGCCGCATGTGTGAATTGGTTGGCCTGAGAGTGATTGCGATTCGTCGCCTGCGTATTGGTCGTATCTCCTTATCTGATCTGCCTGTTGGCCAATGGCGCTATTTGCGGATGGATGAGCGGTTTTAATTAGGCTCTGCCTGTGGTCTAGCTAAAGCGGATCCAAATCCTACAAATCCTTGCCCATCATCTTTGGTGCGCAAGGATTTTGTCTTTTTACCGTTTTAGAAATACGGGTTCTGCAGCTGTTATTTTCTGATTGCTTAACCTCTTTCCTCTTCCCAATCTGTCATTAGATTTATACAGAAATATGCTGATAGCATTTTAAATTGGGTCTTGTCGTCCTTGCCATGTAAGCTTGCTTTACACCTGAGGTACAGCAGGGCTGATGGAGATGAGACATGCAATATTTGGAATATTTACAGCGCTTATTGGGGCTTTATTTTGGATAAGGCGAGGGTCGCCGAGCTGCAGTTGCTACATAGAATAGGGCTGTTTGCGCAGTTTGCTCAGCGCTTGAATACTCAGCACAGCTTAGAACAAATGTTGGAAATTACGCTAAGCCTGCTGGTGCAGGAGGAGCAGGTAAAAGGTGTGGCGCTGTACCAGAGGGGCGAATCTATAGCGCAAATCGGCATTGTGCCTCATCAATTGATAGACCTCGCTGTTGGGCAGGATCAAGCCTTTTTTGTGATCGATGCTGATTACTCCCTAGCGATTGCATTTCACCTGCCCTTATCAGCTGCTGATGTGGTTTTTTATCGCAGCCTGAATCAGCAATTGGCTTTGGTGCGTGCTCAGCGATATGAATGGGGTAGGCAACCACAGCTTTTATCTGATCTTTACAGCATTGCATCCCGCCGCGATAAATTACGTTATGTGCGAGCAGATAGGGGCTATTGCGGTATTTATGCCGCGGATTTAGCAGATCCCTTGTATATCACGCTGCGCTTGCGGGCGATTCGGCTTTATTTTGACGATAGCGTGTTGCTGCAAGTGCATCGCTCTTATTTGGTGAATCCACGCAAGGTGGAGAAGGCCTGTAAGCGAGGGCGAGAAGGATGGTTGTTGCAGATGGGGTCCGATCTGATTCCCCTTGCCCGGCAATCGCTGGAACGCGTGCAGGGTGATTTTCCACAGTGGTTTGCTTGAGAGGGGCTGGCCCAAGCCCAGTCATTCCTCACACAAAAACCTAAACCTTAAACCACGGAGGCCCACGGAGAAAAACAGAATAAAGATGAGGTTTTCTCCGTGAAACTCCGTGTTCTCTGAGTTTCAAGATTTGGGTTTGGCTTTTTTAGGAGGTAAAAATTTCCGCTGTGGTGTACCACCTGCCAGAACGCCTCACTGTGCGCTCAATGTGACCGCTCCTGCGAGTGGATCAACATTTACAAAATAACTATTGGCTGGCCCTGCAATCAGATTAAGCGCTTTGCCTTTTTGGCGGGCGCTTAGCTTGCCGTTGGCAGAGAGCGCATACAGCTGCAAAGAAATCGGCGTTGCATATTTTTTGCACTCTGGCGTGCTGGTATCAAAGCTTACGGTTGATACATGCGTAGTGCTGAGTGTGGCTTTGCAAAAATCCCGTGCGTAAGTGTATTTGATCACGCTGGAAGGCCCAGCTACCCAGAGTAAACCCGCATCGGCCTTGGCTTTTATATAATCAAGGTGGATGTTGTATTGGGCGAGCGGCACCGACATCCACGAGCCATCATTAACGCCGTGTAGGGTACGTGTTGCCCAGCCGCCCTGATTGATGGCGGCATCTACATGCAAGTTGAGTAAATCGCCCCCTGCCTTCACCTGCTCCTCATAAGCTGACCACTGCCCCTGATCGGTATAGAGATCCCAGCGCACTTGGTAAGGGTCGGCTAATTGGGCTGGGTTAATTACACCTGTGTGGCCGTCGTAGATTACGCCACCGTTTTCGGCGATGCGATTAGGTGCACGGCCGCCAATATAGCCGCTGGCTGTGCGTAAGTAGGCGAGTGGTGCATCAGCCGCCACATCGCTAGGCCAGGCAAAGAAGCTTGGCCGATAGCCCGCTAAATGGGCGGCAATATCGTCACTGGATCCGTTAATTTGGCCTGTGGCATCCCAATCTTTGCTTCTGGCATCGATATGGTTACGCGTGTGGCTGTAGATCTCATTGCCATCGGCCAAAAATTGCTTGGCCGCTGCCCAGTGTTTATCACCACAAGTGCCTGTAATCATGCCAAAAGCCGCCACCAAGCCACGCTGCTTGAGGGCTGGAGCCGCATAATCGATCTGGCCATCCGTAATCCAGGCACATAAATCATCGTGCAGCATGGAATACGCCGCTTTTGCACCGTTTTTCCAGCTGCTGCTTTGCACAAAAGCCACACTGGGTTTAGGCAACCCTAGGTTTTTCCACACATCCCACTGCCCGGATTGTTCGGGGTTTTCACCTTGGGTATACCACTTGGCTTGATAAATATAGCCTTGGTAAATTACCTGTTTGCCAACGGTATACACCCTGCCGATATCCCATTCGGGTAGATCAATTTTGCCACTGCATTCGCCCTGATCTTTCCAGAGGCTGGCGGCGGGTGGCGATTGCCCGGCTATATCGCTGATAGCCGTGTAATTGTGGCTGGCGTAGCTGATTGCCGTGCCTGCCGGATAAGCCGCGCCCTCTACCCAAGCCTGAGTGCAAAGCGCTGCACTGGCTTGGGTAGAGAGCAGCAGGGTGCCTGCGACGAATACGCATCGTTTGAGTCTCATCTTCTCCATCCTTTTTATGAACTTCTCTTATGCCAGCCACGGCCTTCTGCTTTATCGCTTCTAAGCTGTGGCTGGAGATTCCCTAGGGACTGGCTGCACTATGCTGGCCGCGTTTGTCTTTGGGAATAGTTAGTGCGGAGCAATACATGAATGGAGATTTAATCGATGTTTTTATTTATTAAAACAATCTGTTACATCTTTTTTTTCTTGAGGGATTTTCATGAGTGGCGCGGTGAAAAACCAACAGTTCTCAAGAGGGATAGGGGTGTGTTGTTAAACGGCGCTGAGTGAGGGTACTGATACAAAGCGGTTCTTCGTAGAAAGTGAACAAGTAACAGTCGCTGTGTAATATCCGTGAAGAGTAAGCAAAAATTGCCATCAGTGATTGAGAAAGAGGCTTGCCAAGCAGGCTAGACAACATAGACAATTCAGGCTCACCACAATCCAATAAGAAGTGTATGCAAGTCTCTCACTCTAATATCTTAGGTAAAATCATTTTCGGCAGCCGCTGGCTGCAATTGCCCATTTACCTTGGTTTGATTGTTGTACAAGGGGTTTACGCGTATAAGTTTCTGGCCGCGCTCTTCACTATGATGATGAACCTGACCACGCTAACTGAAACGCAGATTATGCTTTCGGTGCTGGGGCTGATTGATGTGGTGATGATTGCCAATTTACTGCTGATGGTCACTGTGGGCGGTTATGAAACCTTTGTGTCGCGTTTACGGATTAATTCTCACCCTGATCAGCCGGAATGGCTGGATCATGTGAATGCCACCGTGCTTAAAGTTAAATTATCGATGGCAATTATTAGTATTTCCTCGATTCATCTGCTTCAGACCTTTATCAACGCCGACAAAATGAACCCGGTAACCATGCAATGGCAGGTGACTATCCATTTGTCTTTCCTTGTTTCTGCTGCTGCACTGGCTTATACCGATAAGCTTTTGCATTCGGTGGCACCGCAACAGCATAAGTGAGCGGATGAGCTGAGCTTTATCCCTCTGAATTGAAAAAGTATTCTTGGTTTTGAACTGCACCCCAAAAGTTGGACACCCGTCCATATTTTTGGGGTGTTTTTAAGTCTGAGTACACAACGCAATTCAAGCTTTCTGTCGTTCAGCAATATTTAACTGGCGAAGCAGGCATTAAGACGATCTCCAAGCAATATGGTATCCACGACCGACCGAATCAAGCTGAAGTTAAAAGGGCTGAGTCCTGTGCAATACAGAACCCAGCCCTTGAGCACCTAGCTTTTATACTGCCCAACTAATTGGGGGCAGTTCAAAAAAAAGCAATTTATTCTCTTTAAAAAGATAGACTAAGCTAAAAAAATTAAATATTTTTAGCAGATGATTTACGCCGATGAGCCAGTAAACCAATTAAGCCTAAGCCCATTAAGGCATAGGTTTCTGGTTCAGGCACGGGGGTGCTAACCATCCCATTACCACCAATTCCCATAATATCAAAGCCTGGCGAGTAGCCATTATTGTTTTGGGAGAAAATACCAATTTGATCAACTACAACTCCAGATCCTAATGCAAAAGAGATCTGCTTAGGGGCAAGGGAAAAGTTGCCATTTGGTGTTGAATCGGTTTGTCCAAGGAAAGACCAACTTCCTGTATTTCCTAGGCGGCCATAGATTTTGGCGATTTCACCGGCACCGTTCACAATGGTGTAAATATCAATTGATCCAGTGGCCTGCTTGCCCGTAAAGCCATAAATGGCTTCGCCTCCTTGCACTACAGAGGCCCATTTTGCTGTTCCCGGTGCGCCAAGCGGCAGGGTGGTGGATACATTGGTAGTGAAGCCTAGAACATTGCTGCCGTTGTTACCCGTTACGCTGCTGACATTTGCACCCGCTGCATTTTTAAAGCTTATTACCGAATCTACATAGGCCTCAGATATCGCATAAGCGCTTGAGCTAAGTAAAGAAATTATAATAATTGCAGCTGATTTATTTAAGGGGGACATGTGTGTATTCCTTTTTAATTGAGATTTAAATCACTAAAAATCCAAATTTTTTTTGGGGGGATAACCGCAAAATTTATTTATCAGGGTTTGTACAGATATGCTCTTGCTATTTCAATACGTTATTCTTCACATATTTTTACATTTGGTATTAAGTTTAATTAAGCAATAAATAGCATCGATCATTTCTTTTATTGGGTGTAATTATTTGTAAAAAGCACAAATCGAGAGTGGGCGTGTCCTTGACTCTGTTTTGTATGCTTTTTTTGGGAGGTGTTTTCTTTAGCAGAAAGAAAGATATGGTTTTTTGAAAGGAATATTGGTATTGCATAAAAAATAGATGGTGTGATTTACATCACAGACAAACTACTGGCTTGCTATCCTTGCTGTAGCACCGCGTTTCAAGCAAGCCCAGCACCGCTAGGCCTGTTTGTCTGGGCTTGCTTTTAAACGTAAGGCTTAAACCTCGCTTCTTGCCTGATACATCGCCAACAACAATCCATTTGCCATCTCCGCAAATCCTTCATCACCCAGCAAGCTTTGCCCGCGCCAAGCCATTTCGTACCAGATTTCTGATTCTTCTCCGGCAAAGCCGCGCAGGCTGTTGCCGAGCCAACTTTCTCTCGCGGCTTTTTCTGCCGCATCTGCCGAGCCATCGTCGCTACTGAGCGCTTCGGCATATTTGGCGCTACTACGGGTGGCAAAGGGCAGGCGGCTGGATAGGCCTTGCCAGTAGTAATGCAGCCATTTTTCTAGCTCGAGGCCTGCGTTTTCCACCGGCCCAAAGCGCCAATGGCCTTTTTGACTGACGATGCGTGTTTCAAGTAATACGCCTTCGGGCGCGGCGTGGCAGAGGGCGAGGTGTTTTAGCCAGCAGGCGATCAGCTCGATGGGCGAGCTGTGGTCTGTCCAGACGGCCACCTGCCCATTGGGGCGCAGCTGGTGCAGTGCGCCATTGAGCTGCATATCGTCCGCAAATTTAAATAGGAAAGTATGCGGTGCCAGCGTTGCATCGCTGAGCAGTGGTTCGGCGGCGTTATAGAGTTTACGCAGGGTGGCTGATTGCTTGGCGGCGCTCATATCGCCAAATCCACCGTGCGGCAGCAGTCCAGCGGCGCGGCCAGTGGCGATGGAATCACTGCTCCAGCCTTGCTCCAGGGATTGCCAGATCACCTGGTTTAGTTCGCTTTTGGCGGAAAAAGACAGGCTGAATGGCTCGTTGCTTTCGAATTCCACCGCCTCATCGGCAAGCCGTATGCCGATGCGGTTTCTTAATAAATAGCGGGTAGGGTTGCGCCAAAAGGCCAGCAAATCGTTAAATGCTACGTTTTTAAATTCTGGGTCGGGCAGGGGCAAGCTTTCTGCCAATACCGAGAGCGGCTGGAGCTGAGACTGGCCAATGGCGGTGGCCGCGGCAAACCAGAGTGGAGAATAGGCGGGGAGTCTTTTTCCAATGAAGGCCGCGTCTTTAAAATAGCGTGGGCTAAAGGGCTGCAGCGGGTGTTCGGTAATCAGATGCTTTAGCAACCGCTCGCGCTCGATGCGTCGCCATTTCAGTGCTTCGTTGCCAAGGGCAGGCTGAGACGGGGCATCGTCCAGCACAAAGCTGCGACCCACGGCGTCGAGTAAATCAGACACCACCACCGATGGCGGAATCACACCATTATCCTGAATACCACGCCCTACATAGCTGAGATACAGCACATCGCTGGCCGAAAGCAGGGTTTCAAGGAATAGATAACGATCATCGGCACGGCGGGATCGGTCGCCATATTGTGGATTGTGCGCCATCAGATCAAACCCCGGCGGGCGTGATTCGCGCGGGAAAGCGCCATCATTAAAGCCCAACAGGGCAATCACTCTGAACGGCAGGCAGCGCATCGGCACCATGGCGCAAAACGTCACCGCGCCGGTTAAAAACCCACCACTCGGAATCTTGCCGGACAGTGCACCATTGAGCCAGCTGCGCGGCACGGATAAATCCACCGGCGCATCGTAGTTTGCGGCGCGGCTTTGCTCGGCAAATTCAATAATCTGCTCGCGCAAATCAGCCAGAATTAGCGCCTCATCATCATCCGGTGCAAACAGCGCCTCTATCATGGTGATCAATTTACTATGCCACACCTCGGGCGTGTGCTCCCCCGATAGCGATGCGGCTTGCTCAAACAGCGTTTCGGCAAAAGCTGCGAGGCCAGCAGCCAGCTGCGCCTGATTTCCCGCCACGCCAGAGCCTGGCAATGTGCCGGCAAACAGCGGTGCGGCAGCGCCCGCCACGTCAGCGGGCAGGGCGATGCTCAGCAGCAATCTGTCCAGCCCAAAGCGCCAGGTGTGCTCAAAAGTATTGGGTAAACCCAGCTCGGCCTTATGCTCGCCATCTTTGCCCCAGTGAATGCCCAGTTCGCTGATCCAGCGGTGAATGGTGGGCAAGTCGGAAGTCGGGATTTCAAAGCGGCGGGCAATGGCGGGGATATCCAGCAGCGCCATCATCCAGTCGCTGGCAAAACGGCATTGCGGCAGGGTAAGCAGCTCCAGCAGGGCTTGCGCCAAGGGAGCTGCGTCTTTCAGGCTGCGGTCGGCAATGGCAAAGGGCACATGGGGCGCGGCAAGCTCGGATGCGCCGCCTGTTCTGCCGAATACGGCCTCAATATAGGGAATGTAATGTTCGATATCGGGCATTAACACCACAATATCGGCGGGGGTGAGCGTGCTGTCGGCCTCGAACAGCGCCAACAGTTGATCGTGCAGCACCTCAATTTCGCGCATGGCCGAATGGCAGATATGCACTTGCAGGGATTTATCATCTGCCGCCACGCGCTGTGCGGTTTCCGGGCTGCGGGCGACAAGTTCCAGCACATCGCTTTTCAGCGTTTGCAACATCGTGTCGTGGTTGCCAGGAAAAGGCGTGAAATATTCAACGATTTCTGGCTCGGCAATCAGCTGATTAAAAAACTCCCGCCCCTGCTTTCCCCACACCGCCAACAGTGGATTGCCGACTTCCAGATACAAGTCTTCAGGATCAAAACCATCAGAAAGCCGGGCGATTTCCGCCGCATCCCGAATCTCGCCCCAAGGCTCGCCGCAAGGATTCAGCGCATGGATAAACACCTCGCAGCGCTTGGATAGCGCCCGTAAAATCTCCATATACACCGGCGGCAGGCTGGATATGCCAAACAGTGAAACCCGGCTGGGCAAATCCAAAGGGCGCGGGTCGAGCAGCCGCTTGTGGGTTGCCGCAAGCAGCGCGCCCCGATGCCCGCCATCGACACGAATATCTAGCTCATCCTTAGATAGATAGCGCCACAGCGCCGCCTGCCAAGCCTCATCATCCCCCAGCCCTAGGCTCTGATTTTTTTCCCAAGCCAGCAGCCAGTCGGGGCGGTAAACCAAATACTGATCGAACACATCGGCAATGCGCGTGGCGAGTTCAAAGCGCCTAAAATCTCCGCCTTCACGCAGATAATTAAGCAGCACCGGCGCATTAGGCTGCGAATCCAGCCAGGCCAGCACCCGCCAGCCCATAATCTCCCGCGAAAACGGCGACTTCTTCGGCAGATTGCCACCCAGCGTGCGCTGCATCAAATCCCAGAAAAAAGACGCCAGCAGCGGATAGCCCATCTGCGCCGTCATGCCTTGCTTTTCCGCCAAACGAAAATTCAACCACCGCCCCATCCCCTTAGACTGCACCACAATCTTTTCCTGCTCAAAAGGGGAAGCCAAAGGAGAAGTCTCTAACTGATGTGCCAGAGCCGCCAGCAGAACGTCGATACGGTTGGATTGAAATAGATGCAGCACGGGAAAGTCTTATTGAATGGGCTTGGGGGAGAGGGTAGCGGAAAGTTGGGGGGAATGCAGCAGGGGTTGGTTTGTGACTAGGGCTATTTTTTTGAAAACCCCATATGATTTAGTCATTTTTGTTCATTGTGTCTTTATAAAATAAACCTAAAGGAGTAATAAATGTATTTCCTGGAGCAGATAAAAAAATCAGTTTTGCTGATTTCAATGCTTTTAATCTCAGCCTCTGCATATGCAAACGTTGCCGATCAGGCTGAAATGGTTTGTTTAAAATCCAGCCAGATAAGTATTAATAGCGTGAATCTGCTGGATAAAAGTGATGTCGTTTTTAAAAAAATAGGCCAGCCAGAGCAAACCAAACGTTATGAATATCATTCAGGCGGTAATGCTGGTTCTTATTTTCTTAAAGATTTAATTTATCAGGGTTTAACCTTTACGGTTGCAGATGAACAAAAACGAGAGAAGCAAATAGAGCGGATTAACTTATCAAATCAAAAATATAAGCTGGGAACTCAGTTTTATATTGGGCAGAAAAAGTCAGAAATAATGGCTTTGCTGGGTATGAAATCAGAGAAAGAAGTCATGAGCCTAGCTGAAAGAGATATATTATTCAGTGGTAAAACGATAAAGCTATCCACAGCAAGTAAAAAGAATTGGGCATTAAACCAATGCGGAGATGATGATGGTACGACTAATATCGAATTTTATTTCGATGCCGATCATAAACTATCGCAAGTCAAAATATATTTTGATGATAGTTTTATTTAAACGCGATTAAATTGACAGCGAATCGCATCTTTATAAGGCTTTTCCTTCTAAACTAAACCCCATGCCTAAATCCAAACTCCCCCCATTAACTGACGCCATCCGTGCCGATCTATTCACCCATCTGGCAACGATGGAGAAAGCAGGTTTGCCGGTGGCGCAGGCTTTTCTGTCGCTGCGGCTGGCGAAAGCAGCCCAGCCTAGGGTGGACGAGGCGCGTAAGTGGCTGGGGCGGGGCAAGGATGTGGCGGCTGCGGGGCGGATGTCGGGCTTGTTTAGCGATCTGGAAGCGGATTTGCTGCATGTGGCGATTAGCGCGGGCAGCCCGGCGCGTACTTACTTTCGCCTTGCTGAGCGCTATACCTTGAAGGCCAGATTAAGCAAGCAGATGCGCTCCAAAATGATGCTGCCCATCGTGGTGTTTGTGCTGGCTTTACTGGTGCAACCTTTGCCCGATTTGGTTTTGGGCGCGCTGAGCCCGGCTGCTTATTTATGGCGCTGCCTGCGGCCCTTGCTGTTTTTTATCAGCCTTTATGGTTTGTTCAGAGGGGTTTCAGATTGGCTGGAAGTCGCGCAGCCGTCGCGTTTACGGCTGCAGCTTGAAACAATGCTGATCAGAATGCCGCTGTTTGGGGCCATGCATGTGCGGCGCAATGCGCGGGATTTTTTTGAAAGCCTGGCGCTGATGCTGGAAGCGGGCCTGCTGATGTTTGATGCTCTGCCTAAGGCGAATCGGGCGATTCATAATCAGCTGATTCGCAGCGAATACAGCCGCATTCTGCCCAAAATGCAGCGCGGGGATAGCCTAGCTAAAGCGCTTGATCATCAGTTTTTTTTAGGGGAAGAACGGGTAATTGGCTTTGTGCAAACAGGGGAGGCCAGCGGCACTTTGCCTGAAATGCTGCTGCGGCATGTGAATATGGAAAGCGAAACCATTGCCGATTTCCAAAGCAAAGTGGCCGAGTGGTTCCCAAGAATCATGTACGGCCTGCTGATGCTGTGGATGGCTTATGGCATGGTGATTGGAAGTGGCGCGCCTCAGATGCCTGCTGATTTGTAGATTGCATATTTTTCAAAAAATGATGTGACACAACACAAACCCAAATCTTGAACCACGGAGGTCACAGAGAACACAGAGTTTCACGGAGAAAACCCGCACCTAAATCAACGTGCCGAAGGCACTAAAAAGCAGATTACGGCTTAACTCACCTATTTTGCACTGCAAATAATATCCGCCAGTTGTTTGATCTTCTCATCCATACGCTCACAAGGCACCTGTGCGTAGCCAAGGATAAAGCCGTTGACGGGGCTTTGATTGCCTATGGTGTAGCTGCTTAATGCGCGGGCCACCAGGCCTTGTTTTAAGGCGGCTTCGCTAATGGCTTGATCAGAAAAAGCATGATCCAGCGCGATGGATAAATGCATTCCGGAAGAGCCTCCGTAGATCGTAATCAAGCCGCCTAAGTGCTTGTTTAATGCCTCGCTCATGGCGTCTCGCCGAGCTGCATAGAGTTTGCGCATCGCTCGTAAATGGCTGCTAAAGCCGCCGCTGTTAATAAATTCGGCCAGTGCTAATTGCTCTATTTGGCGGCCTCGCGGCTGGCATTGGCTGAGCATGTTTTCGACCATTGTTGCTAAATGGGCGGGAACCACCATAAAGCCCGTGCGTAAGGCGGGAAACATGCTTTTGCTAAAGGTGCCCAAATAGACAACAGGGGCATGGGGCATCAGCCCTTGCATTGCGGGCAGAGGCTGGCCGTCGCGGCGAAATTCGCTGTCGTAATCGTCTTCGATAATCAGGCTGCCGTATTTTTGGGCCTGCTGCAGTAGCATTAAACGCCGCTCAAGGCTGAGCACACTGCCAAGTGGGTACTGGTGTGATGGGGTCAGGTAAATCAGCTTGGGAGGGGCTGCTTGCCAATCTTTTTCCTGTGGCAGGATGCCATCCTGATCAAGTGCGATGCCAATAATATTAAGCTCGGCCGCTGTAAAAGCATTGGCTGCACCGGTATAGCCGGGGCTTTCTACCCACGCCGTATCGCCCACATCGGCAAACAGCTTGGCGCATAAATCGAGGCTGTTTTGGGTGCCATCGCTAATGAAAACCTGGCTCGCATCGCAGACTACGCCACGGCCTGCACGCAGATGTGCCGCAATGGCTTCTCGCAAAACATCTTCTCCGGCCGTATTGCCATAGGCGAGTTTTTCTGGCGTGCTTTTTTGCCAGCTTCGGGCCAAGACGCGTTGCCAGCGGGCAATGGGAAAATCAGCCAGCGCTGGCACGCCGGGGGTAAACGCTTGCAGCGTTTCATCGGCAAAGCGTGCAGAAAATGGCTGGCAGCGCTGGGATAGGCAGTTTATCGATGGGTTTGCAGTGGGGGTTTGGCTGCTGCCCAGCTTTAAAGAGGCAACTCTGGTGCCGCTTCGATCCGCAAGCAAAAAGCCTTCTGCGGCTAGTTGCTCGTAAGCGTAAATCACCGAATTACGCGCCATGCCTAATTCTTGGGCAAGCAGCCTTGATGAGGGTAAGCGTGTGGCCGGGGAGAGCGTTCCTGCCAAAATAGCCGCTCTGAGTGCCTCATACAGGCCATGCTGGCGCGAGCGGCCTGTAGTTTGATCGGATTTAAGCAGGAGTGAGTAATCCATTACTGGTTCCAATTTTTTTGCCAGTATTGGATCTTATCTTGGAGCCAGTTGTTGGGATAGTCTGTGTGCATGTATATCAACACAACGCAGAGTACATCATGTCTAGCTATCCAAGTCGCCGCACTCGTATCCGTCGGGCTCCAGAGCGGGCTCAATATGATCAAGAAACGCTGTATCAGATTATTGATGCGGCCTATTTATGTCATATCGCTTTTTATGATGGCACGAGCACACACTGCATCCCAACGGCCTGCTGGCGTAGCGGCGAGCATTTGTATATTCATGGCTCTAATGGGGGGCGGCTGATGAAGCTATTGGCGAAGGGGGTAGAAGCCTCGGTCGCAATTACTCATCTCGATGGTTTGGTGCTGGCGCGTTCGGCATTTAATCATTCGATGAATTATCGATCTGCCGTGATCTATGGCCAGTTTGAGCAGGTAATCGCTGAGGTCGATAAATCGGCCGCATTAGACGCTCTGATGGATAAGATCGCCAGTGGCCGCAAAGATGAAGTGCGGCCCGGTAATTCAAAAGAAATAGGCGCAACTATTGTGCTGCGCGTTTCATTATCAGAAGCTGCAGCAAAAGTGAGATCTGGCGGGCCAATGGATGATGAAAAAGATATGCAAATTGGCGTATGGGCAGGCGTTTTACCTTTAGAGCAAGTTCAAACTACACCTGAGCCCGAAGGAAAGTATTCAGTGATACCGGCTTATGTGCGTGAGTGGGGCGGGAGCTGGCCAGTGATATGCAGTGCGGCATTGGCTGGTTTGGGGCTGGGTTCATCTTAACTTTCTAAGTCCCTTCTGATGCTTGTTTTTATAGGCCATTTTTTGAGCGGCTTACCCCAAGCTATCTCTAACGCTTGGATGTTTTATTATGCAGAGTGAATATATTCAAGCATGGTTGAAAGTTTTTATTGACTTAGGCGTAAGTAGCTGAGTATGATTCGCAGTCTTGATGGAGAGTTGGCCGAGTGGTCGAAGGCACTCCCCTGCTAAGGGAGCATACGGGCAAAACCTGTATCGAGGGTTCGAATCCCTTGCTCTCCGCCAAGTGCAGCTGCGCTGGCTGAGTCTAGTATTAGATAGTAAGTAAGCTGCATAAGAAAATAGCCCTTGTTGATCAAGGGTTTTTTTTCGTCTTGACGACGGCATCTGGCGATCGTCATCAGCTAAGGCCTAGATACAACGCTGCGAAGCATTTATTTTCTACGCACTTAACTCTGCTCTGTTTTTTTCCTTGAAACTCCATGTCCTCTGTGATCTCCGTGTTTCAATGTGTGGGTTTTCCTTGCGCAACCTCAGATCCTCATCAATAAACAGCCAGATCCCCCCGCCTTTCCCCGCCATTAAATCTAAAATTAGCCATAGGGGGCCTTATGACTACATCCTTTGATTTTAATCGTGCACCGTTTAATTGCTTGAATCCTGCCGAGCAGGATCGCATCGCCGCAGCGCTGGATGTGGCTTATTACGCGGCTGGATCGGTGATTCAGCAGCAGGGTGAGGGAGTCGATGCCTTGCTGGTGGTGATGAAGGGGCTGGTTAGAGAGGGCGGCGAGGCTCACTTTTATGGTTGTTTTGATGTGCTCGATAGCAAATCGCTGCTTAGTGGCAAGGCTTGCTGCACTTTGCATGCGCATGAAGACACACTGCTTTGGCATATCAGGCGTGATGTGGCGATGAAAATCAGCGATGCTAATAGCCAGTTTGCGGCGTTTTTTTATGCCGATGTGGCACGTAAACTGGCGGCGCTAAGCCACCCCGTGCAAGAGTTGCAGCCAAGGGTAGCTGATGCGGTCTTGCATACGCCTTGCTGGCTGGCAGAAAGTGCTACGGTGATGGATGCGGCGCGACTGATGAAGCGCGCGCATAGCCGGGCGGTGTTGGTGAAGGAAGCTTCGGGCGTGGGGATTTTTACCCAGAGCGACCTACGCAATGTGGTGGTGGATGGGCTGGATGCTAATCATGAAGCCATTTATCGCCACCTTAAGCGCCCGCTGATTTGTGTGCAGGCCGAGGACGATTTGCATCACGCCATGCTCTTGATGATGCGCCACTCGGTGCAAAGGCTGGTGGTGCTGGAGGGCGACGAAGTTTGTGGCGTGCTGGAGCAGATCGAGCTGATGTCGGCTTTTTTTAATAACTCGCATAATCCACGCGGCATTACCGCGCAAATTGGCCGTGCCTCTCACCCCGACGCGCTCTTGGCGGCGGTTAAAAGCACGCAGCAATTGATACGCACGCTGCACGGTAATGGCATGAAAATCACCCTGCTGGCCGAGCTGGTGGGGGAAATTCGCCAGCGTTTATTCAGCCGACTGTTTACCCTACTAGCCCCGCCAGAGATGCTGCTGCATGTGTGCCTGCTGGTCTTGGGCTCGGAAGGGCGTGGCGAGCAGATATTAAATACCGATCAGGATAATGCGCTGATTATTGAAGACGGCTATCAGCACCCAGATTTAGAGCGTGTTTGTGAGCAATTTAATCAGCAGTTGATTGCCTTTGGCTACCCACCTTGCCCTGGCTTAGTGATGGTTTCTAACCCTCAGTGGCGGCAAAGCGTGGCGGGGTATAAGCGGCTAATTAATCACTGGACCAGCAGCGCCAGCAGTGAAAATGTGATGCATATGGCGATCTGGCTGGATGCACGGCCAGTCTGCGGGCAGCTGGCTTTGTTTGAGGGCCTGCGCCAGTATTTGCAGCAGGATTTAGGCGATAACGCGGCATTTTTATCGCGGTTTGCTTTTCCGGTGGAGCAATTCTCCCCGCCAATTAATCTGTTTTCTCGCTTGATTACCACCGCTGGGCCGGATAAACACGCGCTCGATATTAAAAAAGGCGGCATTTTCCCCGTGGTACACGGCTTGCGCAGCCTTGCGCTGCAATATGGGGTGGACGAGTGTAATAGTTATCAGCGTATTCAGCGCTTAAGTGATATCGGCCATTTAAGCGAGAGTTTTGGCCGCGATCTGGCCGAATCTCTGGCGTTTTTACAGGGCTTGCAGCTTAAAGCGGGGCTGCTGAATCAGGCGATGGATAAGCCGGTTGATCATCTGATTGATCCAGCTACTTTAACCACGCTAGAGCGTGAGCTATTAAAAGACACGCTGTCGGTGGTGAAGCAATTTCGCCAGCTGATTAGCCACCATTTCAAGCTGGGGATGCTATGAGCTGGGGCTATTGGCAGCGCTGGCGCAGATCGCGCAGTCTGGCGCTGGCGAATCAAGAGTTTGCCTATTTATGGGATGTGCCTCCCCTTGATGAATACATCAGCCTAGATTGCGAAATGAGCTGCCTCGATCCAAGGCAGGCAGAGATTCTAAGCATCGCCGCGATCAGGATTAAAGGCTCGCGGATTTTCCTTTCTGAGCATCTTAAACTGCTGGTTAAACCCGCAGGCCAGATCGATCCGGCCAGTATTGCCGTGCATGGTTTGCGCCACCAGGATGTACAAGAGGGCATGGCGATAGAGGATGCTTTGGCCGCTTTGCTGAACTTTATCGGGCCGCGGCCTTTGATTGGCTATTATCTGGAATTCGACTTGGCGGTGCTGGGTCGCCTGCTTAAACCCATGCTGGGCGTGGCTTTGCCCAATGCCAGCATCGAAGTGTCCGGCTTGTTTTATGACCATATGGTAACGGCACATCGCCCCGATGTAGATCTAAGCCTCAGCCATATTTTGCAAACATTAAACCTACCCGATTTGCCCCGCCATGATCCGCTGAACGATGCCTTGCTTGCCGCAATGATCTATTTAAAGCTTGGGCAAAAATAGCGGCCATCCCAAATGCGCATTTTCTTAGCATGATGTAAAGTTTGGCCCCGTTTAAGCGGCGTGCGTCTGTGTACTCAAGCTGCTGTGATTTGATAGTTGAGAGAGAAAATGTTTAAAAAATTATTAGCAACAGTGGGCGTCGGTGGGGCAAGTGTGGATACCGTATTAAATAACCCCAGTTTGCGCCCCGGCGATGTGTTGTCCGGTCATGTGCAAATTAAGGGCGGTAAGGTTGAGCAGGATATCGAATACGTTGATTTAATTTTGATGGCCGAGGTAGAGCAAGAATCGGGCGATCACGAAGCTCGCGTGGCCAAGCCGCTAGGCAGCATCCGTGCCTCGGGAGCTTTAAAAATTGCTGCAGGGCAAGAGATTCGCCTGCCATTTATGCTGACGCTTCCCTTGGAAACACCCGTCAATAATGCACAGGCATTAGCCAGCCCCGGCAGCCAATACGCACCCAATGTGCGCGCTGCCGTGTGGATTCATACTGATTTAGCAATTAGCAGCGCTGTAGATGCCAAAGATAGAGATTTTCTAGATGTTCATCCGTTGCCACAAATGCAAGGCCTGATTGCCGCAATGGCCGCTTTAGGCTTTGCCCATGTTAGTTCGGATGTGGAAGCGGGCACGATTCAGATGAATCATATTCATAGCTCGCTGGGCTGCTATCAGGAGTTTGAGTTCCGCCCTATGCAGAAATTTAGCTCGGTGCAGGAAGTAGAAATCAGCTGCATTGCTCGCCCGGAAGGTGTGCATGTGCTGCTGGAAACGGATCGCCGTTTCCGCGGCGATAGCTATCAGTCCTTTTTAATGGGGCCAGATTGGCAGAGCGTGAACTGGCAAGCGCATTTACGCCAGATTTTGGCTTAACTTCGCAGATAGCTTAGTAAACGCCCCTTATAGGCATTGCCATTATGTAGGGGCGTGTTAATCAATGTTTCGCTCAGGCTAAAGCCATTTGCCGCCATTTGCCGGTTAAAAGCGCTGCGATTGCCTCGGTTGGGATCGATAATCAGCACTTCGGCATGGGGGGCGGCATGGCGATCAATAAAGGCAGAGAGCGCAGCGGGCTGGTTGCGCTCGTACAGCACATCGCTGCCGATGATAACGTCGAATTGGCCTAGCTCAGAATTGATGCGATCCCAGTTGCCGGTGCTGTATTTCAGCGCGGGCAGGGTATTGAGCTGCAAGTTTGCTTTAAGAAAAGTCTCGGTAAGCGGGTGGCAATCGCTGGCAGTGATATCGCCATTTCTGCGATGCACCACCATGCTTGCCAGCGCCAAGCCGCAGCCAATTTCTAAAATCCGTCGTTCACCTAAAACATAAACTTGCATTAAATCAGCTAGCTTTTGTGCCGATGGCCAGATTTGCCCAAATAGCGGCCAGCAAGCAGGCGAAATTCCCGCGTTTTCTGCTTCGCCCAGAGGGTCAAAATATTGCTGAATATCGAGCAGCGAGCGGATATTCAAATCTAGACCGCCAGCAACGGCGATATCTTGAGTTTTAACTTGGTAGCCAAGGGGCGTGCTATAGGGCATGAAAGCCTTGTGTAGGTGCAGCGTTGGATGCTTTTCGAACCGACGCAACGCTTCCTCAGAAGGGCTTTGCAAGAATGATTAGGATTTGGCGGGGCAGAGTACAAAAAATGAAAGGAGCTTTGATGCTAACACCCGGATAAATAATCTGTGCTGATATCTTTGCAAAAAGGTATTAGGGACATGATTAGCGGGTTTTATGCTGTGTATTTATTGATCTTGTAAGTAATTAAAATATAAAACGTGCTTGTTTTTAATTGATTCTTCTTTTTTTGTCAGTTTTTTTGAAAATCTTAATGCAGAAATACTTATACAGATTGGCATGATTGCTACTACTCTTACAGGGCAATCCTGCCTTTTTAAAGGGTCATGTTCATGAAACAGCTTGGTTTTCGTGCCAAAATAATGATGACTGTATTGGGCTCTTTATTTCTTATTTTAGGCTTGATGCTGTCTGTTTTAGCTTGGAATACGCGTAAAGAAATGAGCGCTGAGGCTTTTGGCAGCGCAGAAAATATGGCCAAGCACTATGCGCAATTTGTGCAAAATGAGCTGGAAAAATCACTAAGCCCTCTGCAAACATTGGCGAGCAGCTTAGATAGCGCCAAGCAAAACGGGCTAGTGCAACGCAGCCAAACTAATCATCTTTTGCAGCAAATTCTGAAAGATAACGCAGAACTTTACGATTTGTGGCTGATTTATGAGCACGGTCAGTTTGATGGCAAGGATGCCGAATTTACCAAAGATAAAACGGGTTACCCATCAGGTGCTTATGCGCCTTGGGTGTTGCGCAAGGGCGATAAAATTGAGCTGATTGAATATGTGCACGATGGCGATAAAGGTATGGATGAAGCTGTCGTTCGTAAATGGGAAGAAACATATTACGGCGGAGCGTATTACACCGCGCCTAAAAGCACGGGCAAGCAATCGGTGGTCGAGCCCTATGTAGATAGTGATACCAAGGTATTAATGATGTCGTTTGCTGTGCCTTTGCAGTATCAAGGGAAATTTATTGGAGTGGCAGGAAGTGATATTCCAATGGGGGGGCTGCAAAAAACGCTAAGTCAGGCCAAAGTTTTTGATAGTGGTTTTATTAGTTTAATCAGTGCGGGCGGCATTTATGGCAGCCATCCAGATTCGGCACGCTTAGCCAAGCCAGTTGATGAAGCAGAAGTACCTGCTGCGGTATTGGCCGATATTAAAACGGGTAAAGCTTTACATATAGAGAGCGGCGGATTTACCCGGTTTTTTATGCCGATTAATATGGGAAAAAGCGGCACGGTCTGGAGCTTGGTGATTAATGTGCCCCAAGCCGAGCTTTATGCGAGATCTAATCGCTTGCTGCACCTTTCTTTTTTGATTGGCGGGCTGGGCTTATTACTGCTCTCCATTATTTTATCGGCCACGCTGAGTTTATTAACTAAACCCATTATGCAATTAAATGCAGCCATGACCCAATTATCGGCAGGCGATGCAGATTTAAGTCATAGGCTGGAAGTAAGCAGCAGCGATGAAATTGGCCGCACTTCCTTAGCCTTTAATTTATTTGTTGCCTCGCTGGCCGAAATGATCGCTAAGGTAAAATTACAGGTAAAAGAGCTTAATTTACAAATTACCCAGTTGGCAGGGCATGCCAATACCGTGGCGAAAGGCTCTGCCCAGCAGGCTCAGGCCGCCGAGCAAACCGCGGGTGCTATTGAAAATGTATCGCATGGCATTAACTCGATTGCCGAGAATGCCCTTGCTGCGGAAAATATGAGCCATGTGGCAGAAAAAAATGCCAGGCAAGCCGAGCTGGGCGTGCGGGCTACATCGGGTGAAATCGCTAAAATTGAAGAAGTCATCAAAACCCAATCGGTCTTGATGAATGGTTTAAGGGCGCGCTCTACCGAGATTTCTAATGTGGTGAATGTGATTCGTGGCGTGGCCGAGCAAACTAATTTACTGGCTTTAAATGCCGCCATTGAAGCAGCTAGGGCGGGTGAGCAGGGACGGGGTTTTGCCGTGGTAGCCGATGAAGTCAGAAAACTCGCTGAGAACACCAGCAGTGCTACTTTGGATATTGGCAAAATGATTGCGCTGATTCAGGATGAAACCCAGCAAGCGGCTCAAGGCATGGAGCTGGCATTGCAGCAGGTAGAAGAAGGCGTGCAGCTATCCAGAGCAGCCGCCGATCAAATTGCTGAAATCACCACCGGCACGCATCAAATGTCAGATAGCGTGCATTACATTGCCAAAACCACGGCGCAGCAATCGCAGGCCACCGAAGATATTTCACAGCATGTAGATAAAATTAATACCATGGTGCACGACAACGATGCGGCTTTGCAGCAGGTGCGTGATGCCACTAAAAGCTTGGGTGAGCTTTCATTAGATTTACAAAAAGCCGTAGACCGGTTTAAAATTTAAACGGCGTGTTTCACAGGGCTTGCTGCAAGGGCAAGCCCGGAATGGGGTGAAAGCGTTATCTTTTGTTTTTGACAGCCTGTTAAAATAATAGCGACAGCCATCATCAATCCTTCATTGATAGAAGCTATCATTAGGATGAACTTTGTTGATTGGACAGAGTCAGACAATTTGCCCATGATATGCTGGGTTTAATTTTTAGTTGCACATAAAGGAGCATCCGCATGGCCGTACTCGTTGGTAAAAGCGCACCAGATTTCACAGCAGCAGCCGTTTTAGGTAATGGCGAGATCGTAGAAAGCTACAACTTTAAGGCAGCCACCGCCGGTAAATACGCCGTGGTGTTCTTCTATCCTTTGGATTTCACTTTTGTTTGCCCATCCGAGCTGATCGCTTTTGATCACCGTCTGGAAGAATTCAAAGCCCGCAATGTAGAAGTAATCGGTGTGTCAATCGACAGCCAGTTTACTCATGCTGCATGGCGCAACACTCCGGTAGAAAAAGGTGGTATTGGCCAAGTTGGTTACACTTTAGTTGCCGATATTAAGCACTTAATTTGCCAAGCCTATGATGTTGAATTGGTAGAAGCTGGCGTTGCATTGCGCGGCTCTTTCCTGATCGACAAATCGGGTGTTGTACAGCACCAAGTAGTAAACAACTTGCCACTAGGCCGCGATATCAGCGAAATGCTGCGTGTAGTAGACGCGCTGCAATTCACTGAAGAGCACGGTGAAGTTTGCCCAGCAGGCTGGAACAAAGGCAAAGCAGGGATGAAGGCAGATGCTGCCGGCGTTGCTGATTACCTAGCTAAAAACGCTAAAGATCTGTAATCACCAAAAAGTTTTAGTGATTTAATTTAAAAAAATCCCCCGCTGGCTTGCGTCAGCGGGGGATTTTTTACGGCGTTTTTATTGCTTTGAAGTAATGACTTCCAGGCGCTGCGCCACATCTCTTACCGAGCTTGCCTGCTGCTCGGATGCATTAGAAATTTCACTGATTAAATTACGCATTGCGCCTACATCCTGCACAATCCGGGCGAGTGCTTTTTCTGCACTCACGGCTTTTTCTTCGCCAGCGCTGACGTCTTTTTCGCCTGAAGTCATCGTGCCTACTGCACGCTCGATTTCAATTTGAATAGAAGAAATCAGCTCGCCAATTTCTGCCGTGGCTTTGGCTGTACGCTCGGATAATTTACGCACTTCATCCGCCACCACCGCAAAACCCCGGCCCGTGTCGCCTGCGCGCGCTGCTTCAATGGCCGCGTTAAGCGCTAGTAAATTGGTTTGGTCGGCAATATCTTTAATCACCCCCACAATCACACCAATTTTATCGGATTGGGTGTTGAGCTGGCCGATCACGCCTGCCGTGGTGCGAACCAATGTGGCTACATCGCGCATGCCGCGCACAGCACCTTCAACTACCACTTGTCCTTCATTGGCGCTTTCAAAAGCGCTGTTACCCCGGTTGCTGGCTTCGGCGGTGGTATGTGCAACTTCATCAATACTGGTACTGACTTCTTCCATGGTAGAGGCAATGTACGAGACTTGTTCGTGTAGCGCGCTGGCCTTATTCGCCACGTCTGTTTGTAATTCTTCATGTTTTATTTTGCTGGTGATATCTTCCCAACAGGCTAGGTAGCATTTAACTTTACTGGTGTCTGTGGCATCCCAAATAGGATAAGCCTTGGTACGTAAGGTGATACTGCCTAGAGGGATGTCGGCAACATGGGTGGCATTTCTAGCGCCGCTACCTAGTTTCTGCAAAATGCGGCGCACTCGTTCCGGATCTTGATGAAAGCGATGAATAGAGCCTCCCTGTGCCTGGGTGGGATCTGCTCCGCGCAAAACTTGGGTCATCTCTTGGCGATATTGCTCAAAAACGCTTTTAGCCGTTTGGTTTACATAAAACACATTGTTTTCATGGCTGGTGTCGCAGAGCAGAATCATATTATCAACATGATCCAGCACTACTTTCATCGTATCGAGCTGAGCATCTGCAGTGTTTTTTGTTTCTGTTTTTTGAGTAAAGCCAAACATAAGGTGATCCCCTGGCAAGCACTAGCAGGTTGAGAGCAAAACATCTGTCATCTTTATAGAATGACTTTGCTTAAAATCAATTGTTAATGTTTAAAGAGATTTTTTTTGTAGCCAGGTTTATTGTGGTTTTTAAATAGAAATGGCCCTATTGCAAAATAAAATTTGCGATAAGGCCATTTTTTGACTAAACACTGACAATGCATTAAAGAATAATCAGTTTTTTGGGTAATGGCTCAATAAACTAAATGTTTGAATCTATTGAGCCGCTAATCATTTAATTCGCAGGATTAGGGCTTTGCTTATGAATCGCTTCAATTGCGGCGTCTAATTCTGGCGTGATGATTACATCTAGGCTGCCGATATTTTCTTTAAGTTGAGCCATGGTGGTGGCACCAATAATATTGCTTGCTACATACCAGCGGCTGCTCACCCATGCCAGCGCCATTTGCGCAGGGGATAAGCCGTGTTCCCGGGCGAGTTTTACATAGGCTTCAATTGCACCCGGCACTGCTGGTTTTAAATAACGTGCGCCAAAATTGCTAAAGCGAGTCATTCGCCCCGCCGCTTGCGGGTTATCCAAATACTTACCAGACAGCAATCCAAAAGCCAGCGGGCTATACGCTAAGAGACCCACATCCTGACGATGGCAGGTTTCAACCAAGCCATTCTCAAACTGACGGTTAATTAAATTAAATACATTTTGAATGGTAGCAATGCGTGGCAGAGATTGTGCTTGCGCTACGCGGCTGGCTTCCATCACGCCCCAGGGGGTTTCATTCGATAGCCCGATATGGCGCACTTTACCGGCCTGAACGAGCTCATTAAGTGCAGAAAGCTGTTCGGCAAAATCCGGGGTATGGGCAGGCTCTTGGCTAGGATCGTAATAGCTTTGCCCAAACATCGGCACATGGCGGGCAGGCCAGTGTAATTGGTAAAGATCGATATAGTCGGTTTGCAGGCGCTTTAAGCTGGCATCACAAGCCGCATGGATTTGCTCACGATTTAATTGCGGCCCGCCACGTATCCAATCCATACCGCGATTAGGGCCGGAAATCTTGCTCGCCAGAATAATCTTGTCGCGGCTTTGTTTGGCCAGCCAGCTGCCTACATAGCTTTCGGTTAAGCCTTGGGTCTCGGCCTTGCCGGGAACGGGATACATTTCGGCGGTATCAATAAAGTTGATCCCCGCTGCAAGCGCATAATCAAGCTGCTCGTGCGCATCGGCTTCGCTGTTTTGCTCGCCAAAGGTCATGGTGCCAAGGCAGAGGGTAGAGATATTTAAATCGGTTTTGGGCAGAAGGTGATATTTCATGGGGCGTGTCTCGTAAGGCGTTTGCGGCATTTGTGGCATTTTCGGCGCACTGCGCTTTGTGTGTGACCAAAAACGGTCGAACACAAAGCTTCGAGTGCGCCCTACGTGGTTATTTTACAGGGCTTACACGGTAGCCTTGCTGGCGCAGGCTTTGAATCAGGCCGGTTTTGCCTGGTAGATGCAGCGCACCCACGGCGATAAAAGCGTTGCCTTCTTTTAATTTGTCAGTCAGGCGCTCGGCCATGCGTGGGTTACGGGCTTCTAGCAGTTGAGCACGCCATTGGCGAAACCAAGCTTGATCAGGCATTTTAAAATCATCTTGCTCGGCGTATTCGGCTAGCCCATTGATATCTTGTTTCAGATAAAGATCGAGCACTTTCTGATAGCTTATTTCCATTTCGGCCTGCTGATCAAGTACGGCATAGAGCAGCTCAATTTGTTTTGCTTCCGGAATCGATTCAAAAATACTTAATTGCTCGTCCAGCGTTTCTAAGCCGGAATAGTCTTTTTGCCCTTCGATGGCCATTTTGGCAAACAGCAAATCAAGCGGCATTTGCCCCGGCTGGCGTACCGGCGTCATCAGCAGCATGGCAGCGCCCCAAGGCCTAAGCTTGGCGGTGGCCACTTCCGGATAGCCACGGGCGGCCAAGGCGGGCAATAGTTTTTGGTAATGCTCTTTATCAATGATTTGCTCTAATGATGGTTCGGGGGTCAGCATGCGCTTGCCCATCTCCATCATCATGCCAAAATCGAGGCGGATTTCGGTAACCACTTTTTTTGAACCAGCAAAAGCGGCCTCGGTTTTAGGGCTGAGCTGGGTCACGCGCGGGTCGCCCACATGAGCCGTGCCGTAGAGCCAGGAATCCGGGCTGCCTTTTTTCTCTATTTTCCAAAGCAGGCTCTTGGCGTTTTCTACTTTATTGCTTGCTGAAACCGCCTTACTGACGGCGGCGCTGGCGAGGGGGGCGAGCAGGGTTGAGGCGACGGTGACGGCAATAATCAGAGGGCGAAATCGAGCAAGCATCCAAGTCTCCGGCAATTTTTATGTTTGGATGAGCAGTATAAAGCCAAGCGGGGATGGATGCCTTAGGTAAGCGTTGGGTAATGCGATTTCTTTGGCTGATGGCTGGAGATAATATTGCTTGTAGAAAGTTATAGCTCTATTTGTTTGTCATTGTTCTTTTGGTAAACTGACGGCTATATGGCAGCTATTTGAAAGTAAGGAGAAGCAAAAAGGATCAGACCCCTGCATTCAATCATTAGCCCTCAGACATTCCCTCCTTGGTGAAGCTCATGGAAATACTGAAAGAATTTTCAAATAATTATGCCAATGCGCTTGGCTCATTAATGACATTAGGCATATTTATTCTTGCCGCAGTTACCCTATGGTTCCTCAGGCGAGAATATTCAAATAAGTACCGCCCGTACGTTGTGCCTGAAGTTCGCGTTGAGCCACTTCTTGAAGGGCAGGGTTATGCCGTTACTGTTATCCCTCGCAATGTTGGTCCTCACCTTTGTGAGGTTATGCTCAGCGAGATTCGTCTTCACATTGGAGATGAAACCTATGAAACACCAAATTTTAAAGAGTGGGTGCTTGTTGCACCACAAGTAATGGAAGTCCGGATTCCTGTTGGGCATGTAAATCAGCTTGGCATACAGAAAGTACGCGAGGCACGGTACAAAATAAACCGCATTGAGGTTTCCTTTTCGCTCACAACTCGCGCAACAGATAAGCGTTTTATAGTTACCAAACTTTTCTCGTACGACATTGGAGTTCAAGGAGAAACCCCTGTGGTTCAATTTCGGCCCGAATGGCACAAAAGCGCTTAATCCATCACTACCTGCGTAAAAAGCTGTCCAGGCTGATGCAGATGTTATCTGCCACCTTCCAATCTCACCAGAGTCACTATGCAAGCAAATAATATGTTTCTAAAAGCGTTTAAGTACAAGGCATGGGCAAATGCGGAGCTTCTCTCCTATGGCGAGCGGCAGCTTCATTTACTATCGGATGATGACTCCACTTTCTTTGCCCGCATCTTGAACCACACAACCGTGGTGGACAGTCTTTTTATTAGCCGTGTATCTGGCAGCCCAGAGCTGTACAGCGCTGACAATACTCCTGAAACGCCTTCACTCTCTGAGCTAAAAGATCGGATGGATCAGAATGATGCTTGGTTGGTGGGTTTTACAGAGGCAGTGAGCCAAGATGAATTGAGTAGACAGGTTTATTTCCAATTCACGGATGGTGACCAAGGGCAGCTTTCAGTTGAGGAAATTCTGCTGCACTTATTGACGCATGGTAGCAACCATCGAGGCATGGCCGCCCGAGTTTTGGCTTCTAATGGGCTTGAACGCCCCAAAGATACCTTTACCCGATACCTACATCAGTTTGAGCCCTGTAGGCGGGAAATGCTCGAAAGGTCGTAAGCTGCAAATTTAGCTTGAGCTAAAGTTTTATCAGCCCAACATTTCTTCGCAAAACTCTGTGTTTCAAGCTTTTGGTTTTTTTCAATCAATCCCAATTAAAGTCTTTACCGCATCTACATATTGATCGGCATGGGTGCGTGCTTTATTTGATTGGCGCAGTGCCATATTCCAGCGGGCAATGACCACTTTGTAGTTGTTTTGATTGCACTGCTGTATCTCTTCAATTAATGATCTGGCCATAATGCCCATGCAGTGCTGGGCGCTTTCTATCATTAGATTTTTAGCTTGCTCGAGGAAAATCGGGTCAATGATCGGGTTGATGATGATTTCAGTAGCCGGTGCTGTGGACGGCTCTTTAATGACGTTATTGCTGATTTCAACATTGGGCTCAACACTGAACGCCGTATCTTTTAATTGAATAAACCCGAGCTCCACCAACTCATCAAGCTTGGCAGTAAGCTCAAACTCAGCCAATAGCGCGGCTAAATCGCTGCTGGATTTTATGCCGTCAATTAAGATCAGTAAGCGGCGCTGCTTTGCCAGCAGGCCGCTGCTGCGCTCTGCAATTTCTTTTAGCCCCAGGGGCGTTTTGATATAAATGTGATCAAGTAGCGTAGTAGAAATACCCATGGATCACTCCCCTAAGTCGTATAGCGGGCAGGATAGCAGCGCGGTATTACAGTTTTTAGAAGGCTTGTAAATATTTACATAAAAACAACAAAATTAGCTTTGATTAAATCGTCATCCCCGAATTTTTTGCCGGAGATCAAGTGTAAATGCTGGATTCCCAGCTGAGCGGGAATGATAAAGCAGAGTAAATCAGAGATTCCCAAAGTCAGTTTGCTGCTTTTAAAACATAAATCAGAAAGAGCGCAAGAATCGGGTGTTTATCCAGTGGCGATTTAGCCATGATTGGCCCTGCTGTTTAATTTACTCAGGGGTTAAATCATGAATTTTCAAGTCTATGCACTGGCTATTGAACAATTTCAGCCATTTTTTGCGATGAATACAGAAGAGCTTGCCAGCCACAATGCGCGGCGTTTAATTGCGGATAAACCGCTGGGCTATCCTTGCCGCGTTAGCCTGCGTGATGCGGCGATCGGGGAGCACGTTTTACTTTTGCCCTTTGTTTACCATCAGTGCGCTTCTCCATATCGGGCAAGCGGGCCAATTTTTGTGCGTGAAAATAGCGTGGCTACCACTTTAGCGCCGAACCAATTGCCGGGTGAAATGGAAACAAGGCAGATGTCGGTACGTGCCTACGATGCAGAAGGAATGATCAAAATGGCGGAGGTGGTGGAAGGGGAGCGGCTGGTTCAGTATTTGCAGCAGCTATTACAAGGGGCAGCGATTGCTTATGTGCATTTGCATTACGCAGGCTACGGCTGCTATGCCTGCAAGGTAGTGAGAAGTGCGGAGGGGGCTGGGCCGAGTGCTTAGCTCGGCAACTGAGCAAGGCGTATTGATATCGCCTTGCTCAATCGGCTTAGAAAATAGATTTAAAGCTTAAACCGCCCCACAACCCCTTGTAAATTGGCCGCCAGCTCTGACAAATCTGTCAGCGTTGCTCGGGTGTTTTTGAGTGCAATATCGGTTTCGGTTACTTGGTGATTGATCTTTTCAGCCACTTGGGCGATTTGCTCGGTGGCCATGGATTGCTCACGGGTGGCGCTGGATATTTCGATGATTTTTCCGGCTACCGATTGCATTTCAGCCTGCATGCCGCCGATGCGCTCGGCAATTACTTGGGCTAGCGCTTGATTACCGCTTACCATTTCTTTGGTGGCTTGCATTTTGCCAACGGCGTGATCGGTTTTATTGCTGATTGAGCCAAGCATCTGCTCGATTTCTTCGGTGGCGCGGGCGGTGCGCTCGGCTAGCTTTCTGACTTCATCGGCTACTACCGCAAAGCCACGGCCTGTTTCACCTGCTCTTGCGGCTTCAATCGCGGCGTTGAGCGCCAGCAAATTAGTCTGGCCCGCGATGTCTTTAATGGTGACGGTGATTAAGCTGATTTTCTGCGATTGCTCAGATAGCTCTTGCATGGTGTTGCTCAGCTCGCCAACCGTGCCCGCCATTTTATTGGTGTCGTCCCGCATGGTGTTCACGGCATCGGCACTGGCTTGTGCGCCCAAATCAGCTTCTTTAACGGTGCTTTCAACTTGCTGGGTGCTGTCGGCAATGTGCGCAATGCTGACGGTAACTTCTTCAATATTGGCGGCAGATGTGGCGGCCATATCGGCTTGCTTATGTGATTCTTGCGATAGTTTTTGCGCCATTTGTTCAATATCGGCTACGCCACCACTGAGTTTGCCAGCCTGATCGCGTACCAGATTAATCATTTTGTGCAAGTCGCCCATAAATTGATTAAATGCGATTGCAATATGCGATGTTTCATCACGGCTGCTGCTATCTAAGCGCACGGTTAAATCGGCGTGGCCGCCATTTAAGTTTTGCATGGCAATTCTTAAGCGATTAAGCGGGCGGGTGACCAGATTGGCTAGCCAGAGCGATGCAATGGTCGATAGCAAAATAGCCAGTGCGCCCAAGATGACAGATTTCATCAGAATACTATTTAAAGTGTCTTTTACGGATGACAAATTCGCATCAGCCGCAGCCACAATTGTTTCGCCTTTATTATTAGTAAAGGGCAAAAAGATGGTGCGAAAGCTGCCAAATTTGCTGTCGTATTCGTCAAAAGTGCGCTGCTTGGTGCTCATTGCAATTTGTAATTGCTTGCTGGTGGAATCCGATGCGGTGAGGTAAACCTCGGCATCGGGTTTGCTTTCTTCTTCTGGCGAGAGGGAAGAGAGCACGTAATAGGTTTTACCTTCGCGCTGGATATAACCGTAAATAAACGGTAAGCCTAGTTCTTTGCTATAGCGGGTAAGCCGCTCTGATAGTTGACGCATTTGCGGCAGATCGGCTTGCTCGCGTGGTTTTAGCTCGGCATGAAAGCCTTCGCCTAATACATAGCGGTAGCCGGTGGCTGCGGCGGTAAGCTGGCTGTCAATGGCTTGCAGAGCATGGCTGCGTGCTTGCTGATAGCTAAAATAGGTAAATAGGGCAACGGTGAGCGTCGTTAATAAAATCATGACGGCCTGAATTTTGCCTTTGAGCGTGTAAAGCATCTGCAATACCTCTGTCAATCGGGTTTATTATGATTTTCTAATGTGGCGGATGTTATTACAAATGAATTAAACAGGTTAAAGAATCTGAGGCTGGATGAGACAGGCGGTCATTATTTTTATAAGGTGCAACCAAAAAGGTGCAACCCTAGGGATAGTCCCTACATTGCAAGGTGCAACTCGATTTATAATATGTCATCTTGATTAAACAGAACGCAAAAATGGCCAGCACAACGCTAGGAATTAAAGTCGACGACGATTTGCGGGCGCGGATTAAAACTGCAGCCCAGCAATTAGATAGAACGCCGCATTGGCTGATTAAGCAATCAATTTTTGCCTATTTGCAGCAGGTAGAGCAGGGCGCCCGCCCGCTGGAGCTGGCGCAAGATGGCGAAGCGCTGCCGCTGCTGGATGATGCAGAGAGCGTTGAAAGCAATCTTCCTTTCCTAGAGCTGGCTCAAAGTATTGCCGTGCAAAGCGTTTTGCGTTCTGCCATTACTTCGGCTTATCGCCGTCCGGAGGCCGAATGCCTGCCGGTGCTGGTAGAGCAAGCCAAAATGCCGACGGCACATATGGCCGAGCAAACACAGGCCTTGGCGCATAAATTGGTGGCGGCATTACGCGCCAAGCGTACCGGTGGCGGTGTTGAAGGCCTGATTCACGAGTTCTCTTTATCCAGCCAGGAAGGTGTGGCGCTAATGTGCCTGGCCGAAGCTTTGCTGCGTATTCCTGATCGCGCTACGCGTGATGTATTGATCAGAGATAAAGTTAGCAAGGGCGATTGGCATGCTCACCTTGGGCAATCGCCATCTTTATTTGTGAATGCGGCAAGCTGGGGGCTGATGCTGACCGGTAAGCTGGTTGCCACCAATAGCGAAGCGGGGCTGTCTTCTGCCTTAACCCGTTTGATTGGCCGTGGTGGCGAGCCTTTGATCCGCAAGGGCGTCGATATGGCGATGCGCTTGATGGGCGAGCAGTTTGTAACCGGCGAAACCATCGCTGAGGCACTAGCCAATAGCCGAAAATTTGAAGCCCGAGGCTTTAGATATTCTTACGATATGCTGGGTGAAGCGGCTACTACGGCGGAAGACGCTAAGCGTTATTACGCTGCTTACGAGCAAGCGATTCATGCCATTGGTAAGGCATCGGCCGGGCGCGGTATTTACGAAGGCCCGGGGATTTCGATCAAGTTGTCTGCCTTGCACCCGCGTTATTCGCGTGCGCAGCAAGACCGCGTTACGGCAGAATTATTGCCTAGCGTGATTGCCTTGGCACGCCTCGCCCGCCACTACGATATTGGTTTAAATATTGATGCCGAAGAAGCGGATCGCTTAGAAATCTCGCTCGATTTGTTGGAAGCCATGTGTTTCGATCCTGAGCTGGCAGGCTGGAACGGCATTGGTTTTGTGATTCAGGCCTACCAAAAGCGTGCGCCGCATGTGATTGATTATGTGATCGATCTGGCCCGCCGTAGTGGCCACCGTTTGATGATTCGTTTAGTGAAAGGCGCGTATTGGGATAGCGAAATCAAGCGTGCGCAAGTGGATGGCTTAGAAGATTATCCGGTGTACACGCGTAAGGTTTATACCGATGTGGCTTACCTTGCCTGCGCTAAAAAACTACTGGCGACCCCAGATGCGGTCTACCCGCAGTTTGCAACGCATAATGCGCAAACGCTTTCGGCGATTTATCACCTTGCCGGGCAAAATTACTACCCCGGCCAGTACGAGTTCCAGTGCCTGCACGGCATGGGTGAGCCTTTATACGAAGAAGTGACCGCACGTGAAAAACTGGGCCGCCCTTGCCGCGTGTATGCGCCGGTGGGCAGCCATGAAACGCTGCTGGCTTATTTGGTGCGCCGCTTGCTGGAAAATGGCGCAAATAGCTCGTTTGTAAACCGCATTGCCGATGAAAATGTGGCCATTGAAGAGCTGATTGTCGATCCGATTGTGCAAGCCTTGGCGGTGATTCCTGCTTTTGCCCCGCACGATAAAATCCCGCTGCCACGACTCTTGTTTGGTGCAAATCGTCTGAATTCCAGCGGCTTGGATTTATCTAATGAGCATCGCTTGGCCTCCTTGTCTGCCGCACTTTTGGCGGGCGTGAATACCGAATGGTTGGCCGCGCCTTTATTGGGTGTGGTGGCCGAGCTGGATATGGCTCGTAAGCAGGCTGTTAAAAATCCGGCCGATCATCAGGATGTGGTGGGCTATGTGATTGAAGCCGATGTGGATGATGTGGCGACTGCCTTTATGCACGCCGCAAATATTGGCCCAATCTGGCAAGCTACATCGGTCGCCGAGCGCGCAGCCTGCCTGAATCGCGCAGCGCAATTGCTCGAATCCGGTATGCAGCCACTCTTGGGCCTGATCGTGCGTGAAGCGGGTAAATCCCTGCCCAACGCGATTGCCGAAGTGCGCGAAGCGGTCGATTTCTTGCGCTATTACGCGGTGCAAATCGAGCAAGATTTTGCCAATGACACGCATCGCCCGCTGGGCCCCGTGGTCTGTATCAGCCCGTGGAATTTCCCGTTGGCGATTTTTATTGGGCAAGTGGCTGCAGCCTTGGCGGCAGGCAATCCTGTGCTGGCTAAGCCCGCCGAGCAAACCCCGCTGATCGCAGCCGAAGCCGTGCGCATCTTGCGTGCAGCGGGCGTGCCTGCCGGTGCGGTGCAACTCTTGCCGGGCCGTGGTGAAACCGTGGGTAGCGCCTTAATTTCTGACGCGCGTTGCAGTGGCGTGATGTTTACCGGCTCTACCCAAGTGGCACGTTTAATTGCCAGCAATTTGGCGAAACGCCTCGATAAAGACGGCCGCACCATTCCGCTGATTGCCGAAACCGGCGGCCAGAACTGCATGATTGTTGATTCATCGGCTCTGGCCGAGCAGGTGGTGGGCGATGTGCTGATGTCGGCGTTTGATTCGGCTGGCCAGCGCTGCTCGGCACTGCGCGTGCTCTGCCTGCAAACTGAGGCAGCAGATCATATTCTGCATATGCTGAAAGGCGCGATGCAGGAGTTAAATATCGGCAAACCCGATTCGCTGGCCGTGGATGTAGGCCCCGTGATTGATTCTGAGGCGCAGCAAAATATTGCCAGCCATATCGCCGCATTCAAGGACCGTGGTGCTGAGGTATTAGCGCTGCCGCTGCCTAGCGTATGCCAGCAGGGCACATTTATTGCGCCTACGCTGATCGAAATCAATAGCCTGTCTGAGCTGAAACAAGAAGTATTCGGCCCTGTATTACACGTAATTCGCTATCGCCGCGAAGCCTTGGATCAGCTGATAGCTGATATCAACGCAACGGGTTTTGGTCTGACTTTTGGTGTGCATACCCGTATCGATGAAACCATCGCTCACGTGGTTGAGAAAGTGCAAGCCGGTAATATCTATGTAAACCGCAATGTGATTGGTGCTGTGGTTGGCGTGCAACCTTTTGGTGGAGAAGGCTTATCGGGCACAGGGCCTAAGGCCGGTGGCCCGCTGTACTTGCCACGTCTCTTGTCCCGCCGCCCTGCGCAAACCCTGCCGGGCGATCAGGCGGCCCTTGCTCCGCTGCTGGCTTATCACGATCATTTGCAATCCCTTAAAGAAGGCGATGCGGCGGCACGTTGCAGTCGCTATCTGGCGGGATCTGGCCTAGGTGCAAATATCGATTTGCCCGGCCCAACTGGCGAGCGCAACCGCTACCTACTGCATCCGCGTGGCCCGGTACTTTGTGTTGCTGCAACTGAGTTGGGCGCAAAAGCGCAATTTGCTGCCGCCTTAGCCAGTGGTAATCAGGCGGTATTTATTGCGCATCCGGCAGTAAAAGCCATGGTTGATGCCTTGCCAAAAGCCTTGTCTGGCAGAGTTGTTGTGAAGCCATCTATGGCCGAAGCCGGTGTGATTGGAGCGGTCTTGTTTGAAGGCGATAGCGATGCACTGGGTGAGATCAACCGCCAGGTCGCAGAAATTGCCGGGCCTATCTTACAAGTGCAAGGCCTATCCAGCGCCGCCCTTGTTGCCGGAGAAGACTTCGATCTGGCCCGCCTTCTGGCCGAGCGCTCTATCAGCGTAAACACCGCAGCCGCAGGCGGTAATGCGAGTTTGATGAGTATTAGCTAAGGGGTTGCTGTGCAAAAATGTAGGGTGGGCACAAAAGCGTGCTCACTCTACATGATTGAATTTAGTAAGCTTCACATCATTTAAGTGCATAATAAACCCATCTGCTTGATCTGCTGGTGCACTATGACTTTCCTCCTTTCCCTGCTCGAAACCCGCATTCTGGGTGTTTTAATCGAAAAGCAAATCACTGTTCCTGATACTTATCCTCTTTCTTTAAATTCCCTTGTTTCAGGTTGTAATCAGAAATCCAGCCGTGATCCTGTCATGGCGATTAATGACACCGAGGCTGATGAAGCGCTGGTGCATTTAAAAGAGCTCAAGCTGGTTGAGTCTTCGCATTTGGGCGGGCGAATTGCGCGTTATTCACAGCGCTTTGCTGCGGTGTTTCAAGTGCCATCACAATCGGTTGCTATCTTAACGGTGCTGATGTTGCGCGGCCCGCAAACGGCGGGGGAGCTGCGTTTGGCTTCTGAGCGCCTACATAAGTTTTCTGATATTTCAGCGGTAGAGGCTTTTTTAGAAGAGCTCGCTTCCCGTAGCGCCGGGGCCCTGGTGGTAAAACTGCCTCGCCAAGCGGGGGCCAGAGAGAGCCGCTGGGCGCATTTATTATCGGGAGAGCCGGTGATCAATGAAGCTGCGCCACATGTAAAAGAAGTGGGTGATTTAGGCTTGCAAGCGCGAGTAGATCAATTAGAGTCCGAACTGATGGAATTAAAAGAAAAAATGGCAAGAATTTGCGCCGAATTAGGCGTGGAATAAATCGCCGGGCGGCAAAGAATGCCGTATGACAGCCTGCCGGACTTAAGAGTGATCTACTATGGGAAATCTGGATTTGGCCACATTTCATGCATTTTTTCGTTGAATAGCTAGTTATTCGTCTCAAAAATGTGTGTTGTTGCCTCAAACCGGTCTTTCCATCTACGATCGCTTAAATCCGACAGGCTGCACAGAGGGGTATTAAAGTCTTCTTATAGAGTGCCGATGATTGGGCTATGCGGCTTGCAAGCTTTCAAAACTTTGGCACGATGCTTGCTCTGTCTTTTGATAACACTTGATGATCAGGATGTTTATCATGAGTACCTTTGTAATTCACCCTATCTGGCCGGTGAGCGAACCAGAAGCCATGGAATACGGTTTGTTTCGCATCACTCATCATGGCGAGCAAGAGCTATTACGCAGCGCCTGTTTAGAAAGCCTGACCGATACACATCATAAAATGCAGCATCTGGCACATCATCAGGATGGCTGTGGGGCAAAGCAGCTCAAATCGGGTTAACATTCCCGCCCAAAGTCTTTGCAGGGTAAGATGCGGCTTATTTTATTTTTCCGTGATCCGCTATGGCCCTGAAGGCAACTATTTTTAAATCTGATCTGCAAATCGCCGATATGGATCGTCATTATTACGCCACCCATTCTTTGGTGATTGCCCGGCATCCTTCTGAAAATGACGAACGCATGATGGTGCGCCTATTGGCATTCGCTCTGCATGCCAGCGAATCGCTTGCCTTTACCAAGGGCTTGAGCGATACCGAGGAGCCAGACATTTGGCAAAAAGATTTAACTGGCGCAATTGAATTATGGATTGAATTAGGCCAGCCTGATGAAAAGCGCATTCGCCAAGCTTGTGGTAAAGCACGCCAAGTGGCTGTATTTACCTATAGCGGTAATAGCGCTGATGTTTGGTGGAAAGGCATTGCCAGTAAATTAGAGCGTTTAGATAATCTGCAAGTGATTAATGTGCCGGTAGAAATGACACACACATTAGCCGCTTTAGCTAATCGCAATATGCAATTGCAATGCACAATTCAAGATGGGCAAGTGTGGCTGGCAGATAATAGCCAATCCATTGAAACGCATTTCTCCATCTTAAAACCATTCAAATAATGTAGGGTGGGCAAGTTTTTATGCCCACGAGCACTATTACATATAAACAAGAGTCGCTCATTTATGGATTTAAACCAACTCATGCTCGATGTTCGCCAATTTGCACAAGATCGCGATTGGGAGCGTTATCACACGCCTAAGAATCTGTGTATGGCAATGTCGGTAGAAATGGCCGAACTCGTTGAGCATTTTCAATGGGACACACCAGAGGAATCGCAGCAATTAGATGCGGTAAAGCGCGAAGCTGTTGAGCAGGAAATGGCCGATGTATTGCTTTATATGATTAGGCTTGCCGATGTGATAAATGTTGATTTAGAACGGGCAATTCGGCAAAAAATGGTTTTAAATGCAGTTAAATATCCCCCCTTATAAAAAATATGAATCCATTTAAAGAACAAATTATTCTAGATACCGAGCGCTGGCTAGAAAAAGCCGTGATTGGTTTAAATCTTTGCCCATTTGCTAAAGCAGTGCATATTAAAAAACAAGTGCGCTATGTCGTCAGCGAGGCGCGCAATATTGATGTGCTGATTGAGACATTAATTACAGAATTAGAAACCCTAGCCGAAGCCGATCCAGCCAAGCTGGAAACCACGCTGCTGATCCATCCCTGTGTTTTGGGGGATTTTATGGCCTACAACGATTTTCTTGAGATTGCAGATGCCGTTTTAGAAGAGTTGAAGCTTGATGGCATTTTGCAAATCGCCAGCTTTCATCCTCAGTATCAGTTTGAAGGCAGCGATATAGACGATATTGATAATTATACCAATCGTAGCCCTTATCCCACTTTGCATTTATTACGTGAAGATAGTATTGCCAAGGCGGTAGCCGTGTTTCCTGAGGCTGACGTGATTGTGGATCGCAATATCGCCACCTTAAGGGGAATGGGGCTGGATGGCTGGAAAAAACTATGGCTGTGAGGCTCTGTGTTAGGAGGGGCTAAACAAGCACTTAGCAAAAGCAGCTAGATAAAGGCGTAGCATTTACACTCAAGATTAAATGAACTTTGGCGCTCTAAGCTTTCCTAACAAGAATTGATTGCCAAGGATTATTTATGTTGCTCCGTTTCGCTATCTTGATGATGGCTTTTGCTCTGACCGCCTGCCAGGAAAGTAGCACGCCACCCGCAAAGGCTGCTGCGAAGAGCGAGGCCAGCACACCTGATTTATTCTTTAAGAAAAACCAGGCAGAGTGGAATACCTTGCAGCAGTTTATCGGGCAAAATCCGCAGGACATCAATTTATGGGAAAGGGCACCGCTTAAGCATGCGCTGCGCTTATTACTTGGCCCTCAGCTGGATATTTTTAAGCGAAATATGGCGAAAACCAGCCCTATCCTGCAAGACAGTGTGCTTTATATTAGCGGCAGCGCCCTTGATGAGAGTGAAGGCCAGGCTTACTTACTGATTGATATTGAAAACAGAAAATTAGAAGTAGGGCTAATTAGTGCCGGTAAATTAGAAGTGGTATCAACGCCGGGCGAAAGCATTAAATTTCCTGAGGATTTGAAACCCATGCTAGATAAGCTGAGTATTAGGATGTAAAGCGTTTACTCTTAGCAGATGACAGGTATAATACGCCCGCCGCTGTGATTGGCGTCGTCCTCGTAGTACAACGGATAGTACAAGTGCCTCCTAAGCGCTAGATACAGGTTCGATTCCTGTCGGGGATACCAGCACAGAGCTTTAAATGCACTTAGTTATCCTCAAATACCCCAGAAAAGCTTAGGCTTCTGGGGTTTTTGCTTTTTGGGATGGTTTCCGGCGTCAGGCTTATAAAGATGACAAACGCTGGAATGGGTGCAGAAGTCAGGCCAATTACACCTGAAACTTAGCCGTGTTGCCTAGCATCTGGCGGGCAACATCGGCGAGCATTTCTGCTGAAGTATTTATTTCTTCTATAGCAGAGCTGCTTTCTTCCGACATTTGAGCAATTCGCTCTATCCGCTGAGCAACATCGGCCCCGGCATGGCGTTGCTCGCCCAAGGATGTGGCGATATGCGAAACGGCATTCAGAATCTGATTTACGCCAGTATTGACTTCAGCCATAGATGTCATTGCGGTACTGGATGTACGCACTACACTGTCTACCGTGTCATTACTGCTATGCATACTGCCCACGGCTAAACTGGCATCCGCCCGGATTGCATTCACCATATTACTGATTTCACGCGCCGAATTCGCTGTGCGTTCAGCGAGTTTGCGTACTTCATCGGCTACAACAGCAAAACCACGGCCTTGCTCACCGGCTCTGGCGGCTTCAATGGCCGCATTCAAGGCTAATAAATTTGTTTGGTCGGCCACATCTTTAATCACATTAGTGATGGTATCGATTTGCTGGATACGCACAGAAAGCGCATCAATCTGGCTGGCGCTGCTGGCAACCGAAGTGCACACGGCATTAACCATTTCCATGGAGTCGGCAACTATTTGTGTGCTGCTGCGAACATTATCATTGGCCGATTTTGCATTGTCCTGTACAGCAACAGCGTTATGAGAAACTTGATCAATGCTAACGCTCAGTTGTTCTACAGATGAAGCCGCGCCGGATGTGGCTTCTACCTGCTGGATTACACTGGCAGATACTTCGCTTGATGATTGGGCTAATTGTGCTGCCGCTGAGGCCACTTGATCGGCATTGCTGATAATCTGTTTAATCGTATTTACCAGATTTTTCTGCATGATTTGCATATTGCGGAGCATGTTTTCAATTTCATCAGTGCCATTTACATTAATTGTGGCAATTAAATTGCCCTTAGACATTTGCTCTAAAGCGGTATTGGCGCGCCCTAGACCAGAAGATAATGCCTTACTGAATCCTAGCCCTAGCAGCAAGAATACGATGGAAATACCAAGGGTGATGCCCATTAATACTTTGCTAATGTGTGCCACGATTGAATCACTATCGTCATAGGCTTTTTTTCCTAGAGCTTGATTGATATTTACAATCTCGGTGAGCAGATCATCGCAAATCTGAAAAGCCTTCATTGCTTCTTGGGTAAAAACTTCCATCGCCAGCTTATTATCATTTGCATAGCTCGCTGCCTGCACTCGCTTTGATATGGCCAGGTAGGCGGGCCAATTCTCATCAAGCTTTTTAAGCGCGTCCATTTCTGGCTGGGTAAGAGAGGTTTTGCGGTATTTATCGAGCAGCTCTTTCATTTTCTGCTCGTTTTCTTCCATGTGTTTAGTAATGAGATCCATTTTTTTTTGTTCTGATTCAATCACGTAAGCATATAGGCTGCGATTATGATAAATCGCTTGCATATTTGCGTTGGCAACATCCTGAATCGGCACTAGATTATTGTCGTACATGCTATTTAGCATTTGGTTGACCTGATCTGTTGCTGCTACGCCGCGCCAGCTGATGATGGTCATACTGACAATCGCGAGTGCTAAGATGATGCCTAGTTTTACTGAGTATTTTAAATTGGATAGCATGATGCCTTCCTCATTACTGCGTTGCGAATATAACTAAAAAAAAACGGCCTACTTATATGTTTTATGTTTGTTTTTTATGTATTTCAACTTTTTTTATCATTGTTTTTTATTTTCTGGTTTGAATGGTTGATTTACAAATTAAGTTGAATGATTTTTTATGTTTTCTTTTTTATGGGTGATATTTAACTTACATTGACGTGTGTTTGTATTTTTAGCGTCTTTGAGTCATTATTCTAGGGCAGGCTGCGTATCATTTTTTTGTTACTTATCAGGTCATTTTTTAATGTTGTTTTTTTAAAATTTCTCAGAGGTAAACTCAATTTTCTTATTGATAATTAACTTTTGTTATTGTTTTTTATTAATATTCTTTCTTTTTTTGTTGGTAAATATTTTAACATTTGTTGAATTTTTAATTATCAACATTACTATAAAATTAATTATCATCACATTTGACTATTGCAGGTGTTTTTTTCTTTGTGCCAAAATGGTCTATGCTTTGATTTATTTTTGCGTCTATTTTTAGCACTATGCAGGGTAAATTGCTACTCCATGATGCAAAAAGGCAAATCAATCTATTTGCGGATCATTTTCATCGGAATCACAAAGAGGGATTAACTTCGATGAGAGAATGGTCGGTAAGGGTCAGAGTGGGTGGCAGATGCGCACCAAAAGTCGGGCCGTATCTTATTTGTAGAAGTTTAGATTTGATTTGATAGTAGGCTTTGCTGAAAGGTCGTTGCAGAGGGGGGGATTTTTATTAGGGGAGATCTGATTAAGTCCGAACTTTTATACTTCTGGAAAAGCAATATACTCATTCTTAATTTTTTGGGTTTTTTTACGGGTGGCTTTACGTTTTATCTGCATAAAAAAACAGCCCCATGCAGGGGCTGTTGATTAAAATATTGATTTGCTTAAAGTTTAAAGCGGCCAAACTGCTTGGTGAGGTAGGCGGCCAGCTCATTCAGATCATGCACGGTTTTGGTGGCTTGCTGCAGATTAGAATCGGATTGCTGCATTTGGTTGGTGATGTTTTCTGCGCTTTGCGCCATGGCCGTGGTGGCATTTTGTTGCTCGAGTGTGGCATGGGCAATTTCGCCAATTTTGGCCATCACTTCATCCATGTTTTCACGAATCGTACCAATTTTGGCTGCGGCTTCTTCAGATAAGTTCACGCCGCTTTGCACTGCCGTGATAGTGGTTTGCATATTATTAACGGCAATGCCTGTTTCTCCGCGAATCCCGTCAATCATCCCGGTAATTTCAATGGTGGCCGATGAAGTGCGCTCGGCGAGCTTGCGTACTTCATCTGCAACTACCGCAAAGCCACGGCCTTGCTCACCTGCGCGGGCGGCTTCAATCGCGGCATTGAGCGCCAGCAGATTAGTTTGATCGGCAATTTCTTTAATCACCCGGATAATGCCGCTAATGTCTTGGGCTCTTTGGTTGAGCCTGTCGAGCAGGCTGGATAAATCACCGACTTCTTTTGCCGATTTACCCACTTCATTGGCTACCTCTTTGACCGTAGATGCAGATTGGCCAGACAGTGCCCCAGTGCTGGTGACAAGCTGATTGGCATCTCTGGAATTATCGGCAATATGCGAAATGCTGACGGTGATTTCTTCAATGGTAGCGGCATTAGATGCAGATAAATCTGAAAGCCGCTGAGAATCATTAGCCAGATCATTGAGTACAGAATTGATCGAGCCTATCCCGGTAGTCAGGTTTTCTGTTTCTTTGCGAATATCAATAAACATAGTGCGTAATTGATCGGTAAAGCGGTTAAACGCTTGTGCTGTGGCGGCAATTTCATCGTTGCCATCAATTTCAATTTTACGCGTTAAATCACCACCTCCTTGGGCAATTTCTTGCATAGCAATCCGTACTTTATCCAGGCTTTTGAGCATTTTGCTAATGAGAAATCCGGCAACGGGAATGACAATAATTAAGAGAATGATCAAAGCTGCAACGGCTTGCCACACTAATTGATTAAGTGGCCCTAAAATAATCTGTTTATCAATCACCAGAATCAGGTTGATATCGGTGCCTTCAACCGGCTGCACAAAAACATATTTGTCTTCACCAGCAATACTGATTTCAGCCAGCTCGCGTGAGTTGGCAATGCTGGTCATATTGCTGGCACTTAGATCGCTGGATATATCCGTAGTGGGCTTATTGAGTTTGTCTTTTTCGCTATGCGCTAAAATTTGTCCGGTTTTATCCGCAAGGATGGCATAGCCATTGCCAGTGAGCTTGATATTTAAAACATCTTTAACCACACCTTCAAGCGAAATATCAACTGCAGCCACGCCTTTAAAGCCTGCATCGCCTTTTACCGGTGATGCAAAAGAAAGAATCAGTTGTTTACTTTCTGCATCCACATAAGGCGGGGTGAGGATGGTTTTGCCTGCGGCTACTGCTTGTTTATACCAAGGTCTGGAAGTGGGGTCGAAATCGGCGGGCATGTTAACGACATGGCCGCTAATAAATTTTTTATCAGGAGTGCCAATATAGGCTAAATCGAATTTGGCACTTTTTTCGGTTTGATATAAAGCAGGAACAGGGTCCTCTGCTTTTGCTAATGCCTCCGCCAAGCCTGAAACAATATTTTGTTTCTCTGCCACCCAGTTGCGAAGCACCACGTTGTAGCCGGTGCTAATCCCTATGATTTCATTATGCAAACTGACATTGATCATTTCATGACGCATTTTCAAATAGCTACCATATGTAAGTATAGTGCCAGAAATAAGCGTTAATAATGAAATAAACACAATCAATTTTACTTTAAGAGATTGATTCATGATTGGGCTCTTTTATGCAAACAACATGTTTTGATAGAAAAAGCAGCTGGGTGGAGCAATCAAATTGCGAATAGATCTTAATTCGCATTAAAAAAGCAAGCGCTTATTGTAAGTATTGACATGTTAATTATTACATATAAAAGAGCGAAAGCCAGGATTAATTAGCTTTCACTGATCTAAGGTATTACCCACGTATCACACGGATGACTTCATTCACATCTTGCAATTTAATTAAGATTCTTTGTAATTGCTCGGCGTCTCTGATTTCTAAAGTAAAGCGCATCATGACGCGCTGGTCTTTGCTTTGGGTATTCACTGCGGTGACGTTAATTCGTTCGCGTGACATGATGTCGCTTAAATCGCGCAATAGCGTATTGCGGTTATGGGCTTCTACTAATAAATCGGTCGCAAACACATGGCCGCGCTGAATTCCCCAGTCGGCATTAATGAGGCGTTCAGGCGCGGCGCTGGCCAGACGTTTAAGTGTGCTGCAATCGCTACGGTGAATCGAGATGCCCCGGCCTTTGGTCACAAAGCCCATCACATGATCAGGCGGCACGGGTTTGCAGCATTTGGCCAGCAGGGTCATTAGTTTATCGACGCCTTCAATTAAAATACCTTCGCCATTGCCATTGGCTCTTGCGGCTTTAATAAAGTCGTTAGGCTGCTCGGCGATGGGCTCGATAGGCGCCAGGCTTTCTCTGAAAGCTTGGTTGAGCTCTCTTTGAGAAATCTCTCCCTGGCCAAGCGCAGCGTATAGCTCTTCAATATGCTTGCAGCCTAATTTAACTGCGATGCTGTCTTGATTTGCATCCCGTGCGGCGCAGCGGGCGGCTTCTTTATCGTAAATAGAGCGGCCTGCTTCAAGGGCGATATCCTGATGCTGCTGGCGTATCCAGTGGCGGATTTTGCTGGCGGCGCGGTGGCTTTTTACATAGCCCTGATGCAGCCAGTCCAGGCTTGGCCCGCCTTCTTTTGTGGATAAGATTTCTACCCGCTGGCCGTTTTCTAATGCGGTATAGAGCGGCACAATCTGGCCGTTTACTTTGGCGCCACGGCAGCGATGGCCTAAATCGGTATGCACATGGTAGGCAAAATCAACGGCAGTGCTGCCCTTAGGCAGGGTAATCACGCGGCCTGCCGGGGTGAGAATATAAATGGTGTCGTCAAATAGCTCGGCTTTAAAGGTCTCGGCGAATTGCGTTTCGCTGGCCATATCTTCGCGCCAATCTAAGAGCTGGCGTAACCAGGCAATTTTTTCTTCATAGCGCGCATCGCCCTGGCCGCCTTCTTTATAGCGCCAGTGTGCGGCCACGCCGTATTCGGCGTGCTCGTGCATTTCTATGGTGCGGATTTGTACTTCAACCGCTTTATCATTTTCGCCAATCACGGCCGTGTGCAGGCTGCGATAAAAATTACCTTTGGGGTGGGCAATATAATCGTCAAATTCACCCGGAATAGGCTGCCAAAGATTGTGCACAATACCGAGTGCGGTATAGCAATCTTTTAAATCGGGAACCAGAATACGCACAGCGCGGATATCGTAAAGCTCGGAGAAATCGAGCTTTTTTTTCTGCATTTTTTTCCAGATGCTGAAAATATGCTTAGGCCGCCCCATTAAATCGGCTTTTACACCGGCATGATTAAGTTCAATTCTGAGTGTATTGAGCACCCCATCAATAAACTTTTCCCGATCAACCCGTCGCTCATCTAATAGCTTGGCAATTTTTTTATAGGTATCAGGGTGCAGATATCTGAAGCCTAAGTCTTCTAATTCCCATTTGATTTGCCATACCCCAAGGCGATTGGCGAGAGGGGCAAATAAATCGAGTGTTTCTTGTGCAATACGGCGGCGCACATCGTCTGGTGCGCGGGCTAGCTCGTGCATGGTTTGGGTGCGCCATGCCAGCTTGATCAGTACGGCGCGGATGTCTTCTACCATAGCGATCAACATTTTGCGTACGGCTTCAATTTGCTGTGCGGCGTCTGCGGATTTACCACCCATGGGGTGGGCCAGGCTGCGTAATTTGCTGACCTTGCTAGCTCCATCGACCAGCCGGGTGACATCGGGGCCAAAGTGGGTGTTAATCAGCTCGATGGGCTGGTTAAGCTGGGTAGGTAGCGCAAATAAGAGGGTGGCGATCACCGAATTTGCATCAAGGCGCAAATCCGCCACAATCGATGCGCTGGCTACGGCGTGCTGAAACAGCGAGCTGCCGGTATCGGTATGGATATGTTGGCCGTATTGCTCGAATATCCAATCCAGCGCTTGCCGTATGCGCACGATATCGGTGGGTGGGTAGCGCTCAGTAAGGGCGCTCAGCCAGCGATCAGGGTCTGCTGCTTCAGCAATGGATTGGGCAAGCGGGCGGGTAACGGCAACCATGGCAAATCACAATAAGAATTTAGAGGCTAATTTTGCCTACTTTGCTTGGCTAGTCATAGAGAGAACTGTGTTTATTGTAAATAATTTCTGATTTTTCTTAAAATACATAGGTTTTTTTGCTTTCAGTTGTTAATGATTTGATGGGTGGGGCTGGATGTCGGCTGTGGAAGGTCTTTTGTGTGGATCACATCTTATTTACCGTGTTTAGAGTTTGAAAAAATGTATTTTTTCTTGTACTAATTCTGTTTGTATTTTGATTTCATCTGATGAGCCGGTGAGTTGAGTAGCAAGCTCTGAATTCATGCTGGATATTGAGCCGAATTGTTGTACGGTTGAGCTGATTTGCTCAATCGCGCTGGATTGATCTGCAGCCGAGGCTGATATTTGTGAAATGAGTTCGGCCGTGCGCTGAATTGCGTTTTCAATTTGATCGAGTGCCTGAATGGCCGCGTCCGATTTTTCGATACTCGTTTGTGCCAAACCCTCAATATCAGAGGCGGCAGTTTGGCTGCGTAGCGCTAGTTTTTGTACTTCTACCGCCACCACGGCAAATCCTTTGCCATGCTCTCCAGCCCGCGCGGCTTCTATGGCGGCATTTAAGGCAAGCAGATTGGTCTGGTAGGCAATATCGTCGACGATGCTGACTTTCTTTGCGATATTTTTCATCACACCTACCGTTTCTCTTACGATTAAAGCGCCGTGCTTGGATGCTTCAACCGCGTCTTCAGATTGTCTGACTGATTGCAGGCTATTTTTGAGGGTAAGCCGGGTGGTGTGCGTGAGCTGGCCCAAGGTCGCGGTGCTTTCTTCAATGCCTGCAGCTAATTCATAGCTGGAATGATTGAGTGTTTTGGCCGTCATACTAATTTGGGCGGATAACGTTGAGAGCGCGGAAACACAGTTTTGCGTGTCTTCAATGACTTGCTTTAAATGCATGCCCATCGCTTTTATCCCTGCTAGCAAGCCTGTTGTATCTTTGGGGTTCAGTGCTGTTACAACTTGCAAATTGCCAGCCGCAATATGCGTCATCACATTGGCCATTGCGGGCTCGGCTTCTAAAATACGCAGCACTTTGCGATAAGTAGACGCCACAATAAGGCAGATCATGACGAGTGTGATGACAAGCAAGCCCAAGGCAAGCTGGCTGCTTTTTTGGGCGGTAAGGGTGGCTATTTTTTCTTCTTCTTGCTGGTAGGCGAGCGCAAGTGGAACAACAGTGTCGATCCCTTTACGATGGACGTCATAGAGCGCTTGCAATTTAAGTGCGGCTTCCTTTAAAGACAGGCTGTCATAGTTTTCTATTGCGGGCAGTAGTTGTTGTTGCAGTAGGGCTAAATACTGTTGTGCCGGGGGATAAGCCGAGTTGCGCATGGCGTTAACAATGGAGGGTGGGGATGCGCTGTTTTGCCAATATTGCTGGCGTATTTCAAAATTCTTTACGGCTATTTTCAAGTCCTGAGTTAGCTGCACACGCTGTGCATGATCAATGCTATTGATCAATTGATGTGCCAGTAAGTGGGTTTCTATTAAATTGGCAGGGGGCGGCAGGATATCGGTGGTTAAATCTTTGCTCGCGATAATGCGCTGATAGCGCGGGCCATTGATTAGAATTTCAGAAGAAATATGCCAAATAATGGCTGTTTGGGTGATTAGTAATAAAACAATAAGTAAAAGCAGGCTAATAAACTGCCGGCGCACCGTAGTTGCTTTACTCATTACCCACCTCAGGCTGATTGAATAAAATAAGAAATCAAGTATCAGGCAGAGTAAAGCATGGGGGCTTTGTCTTTTAATATGATACTTACGTATCTATATTTTATTTAATCTGATGACTTAATTTCTTCTCTTATCTAGCTTAGTCTAGGCTGTGTCTTTCTCAAATAAATGCAGGCCAATTGGCTGGATTTAATAGCGGCTACCTGCGCTTAATTCATCTTGTAAGCGATGTAGTAGTGCCAGTCTTTGCGGGCTGATCGTTCCTTCTTCAACCCCTGCACGCATGCCGCAATCCGGCTCTTGGCGGTGGCGGCAGTTGTGAAAGCGGCAAGTGCCGATGCGCTCTCTAAATTCTGGAAAATAAGCGGGTAAATCTTGTGCTGTAATATGCGCCAAGCCAAAAGACTGCAAGCCTGGGGAATCAATTAGCGCCGATTCTGCATCCAAATGATAAAACGTAGCATTGGTGGTGGTGTGCTTACCTGCGTCCAGCGCGATAGAAATCTCATTCACTCGTGCATTGGCGTCTGGCAGTAGCGCATTGGTAATGGTGGATTTGCCCATGCCTGATTGCCCCACCAATACCGAAATATGCCCAACTAAAGAAGCGCGCAGCGGGGCGATATTATCCAGCGCAGAAATTTCAACCACGTTGTAGCCCAGATTTACAAAGTATTGCAGCCGCTCTTTTGCCGCCGCAGCGGTTGGTAAATCGCATTTATTTAAGCAGATTAGGGTTTGAATACCGCCTGCTTCTGCTGCAATGGCACAGCGACTGATCAGCTCGGTAGAAAAGCTAGGCTCAGAGGCCAGCACAATAATCAGCTGGGTGACATTGGCTGCAATCAGCTTGCTTTTCCAGGCATCAGAGCGATAAAGCAGGGTTTTGCGTTCTAATACCCGCTCAATTACGGCTTGCTCATCGTTCAATATCTGGATATCGACTAAATCGCCACAGGCGAAATCCGTTTTTTTGCCACGGGTACTGGCCCGAAGGCGCTGGCCATGAGTGCGTTCAACGATATAAGACCTGCCGTGGCTAGCGACGATACGGGCTGTTTCTGTCATGAATTCGCTTTCAATGTGAGTGCGTCCGAACGTGCGGCGCAGATAAAATCATTACGGCTGATACCGTTGGCGGAATGAGTATTCCAGCGCACGCGGCAGCGGCTGTAGCTAACGTCTAAATCGGGGTGGTGATCTTGCTGATTGGCCATCCAGGCCACCGCGTTTACAAAACCCATGGTTTCGTAAAAGTTTTTAAAGCGAAATGTTTTCTCCAGATAAGTATCAGTCACGATCCAGTCTTGCAGATCGGTAGACAGCATTTCTGCTTCTACTTCGCTGAGCTTAGCTGCGCCATCTTGGCAATTTTCTGTAGTGAGTGACATTTTATTCTCTCTCTGGGGGATGAATGATTAGTAATTAGTCTAATTTAGTTTTTTCAAGGCTGCGATGCGTAATGCTGCAGGGGGGTGACTATCGTAAAACAGGCTATGCCAAGGATCGGGCGTAAGTGTGGCGGCATTGTCGCGATAAAGCTTCACCAATGCGTTAATCAAATCGCTGGCTGATGCTTGTTCTGCTGCATAGGCATCGGCTTCATATTCATGTTTGCGCGATGACATTGAGCTGAGCGGGGCAAAAATAAAAGTAAAAACCGGCATCACTAAAAAGAATAGCAAGAGGGCGGTAGCGGTGGATTGGCTATTTACGCCAAGACCCTGATAAAACCATAATTCTTGCTTTAATTGCCCTAAAATCCACAGCATGCCCAGCATCAGGCCAAAGGTCCACAGCATCCGTTTGGCAATATGGCGATGCTTAAAGTGGCCTAATTCATGGGCTAATACTGCGGCCACTTCGCTGGCATTTAAATGCTTGAGCAGGGTATCAAAAAACACAATTCGCTTGGCTTTACCAAGGCCGGTGAAATAAGCATTGCCATGGCTGGAACGCTTGGAGCCATCCATTACAAAAATGCCATTGGTTTTAAAACCGCAGCGGCTTAAGAGTGATTCGATACGCTGTTTTAAATCTGGATCAGATAAGGGTTCAAATTTATTAAAAATAGGCGCAATAAACGTCGGGAACGCCCACATTAATAAGAGTGAAAATCCTACCCATACTGCCCAAACCCATAGCCACCAATAGCTGCCCATTTGCTCCATTAGCCAAAGCACGCCAGCTAATAGCGGCAGGCCAATTACGGCCGCTACGGCAGTGGTTTTAAGTGTATCGGCAATAAATAGTTTGGCGCTCATATTATTAAAGCCAAAACTGGCTTCAATTTTAAAAGTGGAAATTAAAGTAAACGGCAGGGTGATTAAGCTATGGATGAGGGTAATGCCCATAATCAGGGCAACACCACCCCAAAGTGGCGAGCTAAACCAGCTTGAGATCAGTTGATTAATCCATTCAATCCCGCCACCCAAAGTAAATGCGCCTAAAAGCATGGCTTCAAACAGGGTAACGATCATGCCAAAACGTGTTTTTGCCACAGTGTAATCGGCCGCACGCTGATGCGAGGTTTGGGTGATCTCAGAGATAAACTCTGCAGGAACGCTGCCTCTATGGCGTTTTACATGGTTGATATGGCGCATCGCCAGCCAGAGTTGCAATATGACGCTGGCCGTTAAAGCAAACAGAAAGAGGAGGGAGAACTGATTTGCGTTCATTTGCGGGTAAAATAGCATTTTTGTGTGATTGAATAGGGCCAAGTATGCCACAAGACAAGAACCACCTCATCTGGGTTGATATGGAGATGACTGGGCTTGATCCCGAGAAAGAGCGCGTGATCGAAATTGCCGTCATTATTACCGATAGCAATCTGAATATGATTGCCGAAGGCCCCGTATTTGTGGTGCATCAGGACGATAGCATTTTAGATGCAATGGATGATTGGAATAAAAACACTCATGGCAAATCGGGCTTAATCGATAAAGTAAAAGCATCGACCTTTACTGAGGCGGAAGTCGAAGCGCAACTCATTGCCTTTTTGGAACAATACGTGCCTAAAGGCGCATCGCCACTCTGTGGTAATTCGGTGCATCAGGATCGCCGCTTCTTAGTGAAATACCTGCCTACTTTGGAAGAGTTCTTCCACTACCGCAATCTGGATGTATCGACCTTGAAAGAGCTGTGCAAACGTTGGCAGCCAGAAATCGCCAAGCAATTTAAAAAGCGCGGCGCGCATACGGCTTTAGCAGATATCCAGGAATCGATTGATGAGCTGAAGTTTTACCGCGAAAACTTTATTCGTGAGCCAGCGGTGGCAGTTCCAGCTGCGGTTTAAAAATCACCGTAGGGCGGGTGCAATCTACGAGTAATGTACGAAAAATACGTGGGTTTCACCCGCCTTACGAATTTGTGTCTATTTGAAATCTAAAGGTGTCACCCCCATGTTGGTATTAGCAACTCAACTCGGCCGCGTGCTGTTGGCGCGCGGTGAGAGCGTAACAACCGCAGAATCTTGTACCGGTGGCCTGATTGCCGGAGCGATTACCGATGTGGCAGGTAGCTCGGCTTGGTTTGAGCGTGGCTTTATTACTTATTCCAACGAAGCCAAAATGGACATGCTTGCTGTTCCACCTGATTTTATCGCTAAGTTTGGTGCAGTGAGCGAGCCAGTGGTGGCCGCCATGGTGCAAGGGGCGTGTCTTCTTGCTAATGCCGAATGGGGTGTGGCTGTGAGCGGTGTGGCTGGTCCTGCGGGGGGAAGTGCAGAAAAGCCCGTTGGTACGGTGTGCTTTGCTTTTGCCGGGCCTACTGGAATTATTATTGAACAAGAATTATTTGATGGCGATAGAGCAGAAGTGCGTATGCAAACAGTACGCCATGCTCTGATTCGCTTGATTGAGTTGATTGAAGAGCAAGATTAATTGGATTAACTTTCTTAAAAAAATCTGCAGACACAGAGGGGCAATACAGTCCACGGAGAAAAAAATCAGCTGAGGCTACGTTATTTGAATGAGATAAAGGTTTTCTCTGTGTGCTCTGTGGTCTGGTTTTTATCTCTGTGTCTACAGGTTTTTTTAGAAATTGCGCTAATAAGGAAAATAAATGACCACGGTAGTTGTCGTTAAAAAAGGCGATCAGATCGCCATTGCGGCGGATAGCCAATCTACTTTTGGTGATACCCGGCTAGGCGCGGGGGACGATGCGTGTTGGAATAAAATTTTTGCTGCACACGATGGATATTTTTCGATTGCAGGCAGCGCTGCTCACGATTTAGTTTTGCAAGCAGTGCTTAAAAAAGTAAAAAATCTGGATTTTAGCGATAGACCCGCTATTTTTGAAAGCTTCAGAAAGCTACATCCAAAACTTAAAGACGACTTCTTTCTAAAAGTAGACGAAGAGGAAGACGATCCCTACGAATCCAGCCAAATGACCGTGCTGCTGGCTAATCCGCACGGCATTTTTGCTGTCTATAGCCTGCGTGAAGTTTATGAATACCAGCGTTTCTGGGGCATAGGCAGTGGCCGTGATTATGCAATTGGCGCGATGAATGCCGTTTACGATAATCCTGATTTAAGCGCGGCTGATATCGCCCGTATCGGGATTGAAGCAGGTTGTGCTTTTGATGTGAGCTCATCGATGCCAATGACCAGCTATACCGTTGAACGCGTGCAATCTAGCGCGATTAAAACTAAAAAATAATACTTGTAGCTCAATATTCTGAGTCACAGCTTTTTAAGTAGAGAGTAAAAATGAAAGATTCACTAGAGCGTTTTCTGTTTGATGGCCTGCCGGTGCGCGGCGAAATCGTTCAGCTTGATGCAACCTATAAAGAAGTTCTGACTCGTCATCCTTACCCGCCGGTTTTACAAAAGCGCATTGGCGAATTACTTTCCGCTGCTGCCTTACTCACTGCAACCATTAAGCTTGATGGCACTTTAGTGATGCAATTGCGTGGCAATGGCCCGCTAAAAATGTTGGTGGTTGAATGCACCAGCGAGATGACATTGCGTGCTACCGCACGCTGGGAAGGCTTGATTCCTAGCGATGCCACGCTGGCCGAGCTGATTGGCCAAGGTCAGTTTGCTATCATGATCGACCCGCAAGACGGTGAGACATGGCAGGGCATTGTGGGCTTTGAAAAAGGTCAGAGTGTGGCTGAAATCATCGAAAATTATATGCAGCGCTCAGAGCAGCTCGATACCAAAATCTGGCTGGCGGCCGACGGCGAAATGGCTGGTGGGCTCCTGATTCAAAAGCTACCAGAAGGTCAGGGCGATGCAGATGGGTGGGATAGAGTCACTGCCTTATCGCAAACCATTCAAGACGAAGAGCTGCTTAGTCTGCCGCTGCGCGAAACACTCTATCGTCTGTATAACGAAGAAAAAGTCCGTATTTTCGACCCGGTATTCCCAAGCTTCGCCTGCACTTGCTCCAGAGAGCGCGTAGGTGGCATGCTGAAAATGCTAGGCAAAGAAGAAATCGAAGGCTTGCTCGCCGAGCATGGCCATGTGGATGTGGGTTGCGAGTTTTGCAACGAAAAATACCAGTTCGACCAAGTAGATGTTACCCAGCTCTTTATCGGGCACGGGATTACCGAAGTGAATCCGCAATTGCATTAAGGATGGATGGTTGATGAGAAGCCCCGCCCAGCTTGCCCAGGATCAGTTAGATGCCTACAACGCTAAAGACCTAGACGCTTTTTGTGCCTGCTATAGCGCTGATGTGAAAGTTTGGTGGCCACCTGCGGCTAGACCAAGTATGCAGGGCTTGGATCAATTTAAGGCCCGCTATGCAGCTAGCTCTTTCGCGAATCTTCAGCAGCGCGCCGAGGTGAGTCAGCGGATCGTGATGGGCAATAAGGTGGTCGATCACGAATGGGTATATGGGCGCAGCGATGAGCCTGAAGCCGTTGTCGTGATTTATCACTGCGAGGCAGGGCTGATTAAGGACGTGTTCTTTTTTAGCTCGTGAAAACGCCGTCTAAGTTGAATGATTCGATACTTTTGCTATAGGCGCTGCAAAAAAATGCCCCGATCTTTTCGGGGCATTTTAGTTATGTCTTCGTGCTTATTGTGCTGCTGCAGGCTCTTGCCAAGGCAGTGGCACATTGATGCCATTGAGCATGAAAGCGCCTTTTTCTAGCGAGGCTTTGGCAGAGAGCAGGCCGTTTTCGCTGCGGATCAGGTTTTGATCGGTGAGCTTGTTGATCTGGCCTTCTACAAATTGTCCTGCCAGATAATCGAGATCGTCTGCTGCTACGCCGCTATCCGGTCCGCCGAACATATTACGGGCTTGCCACATCACCATGGTTTCGATCACTTTGCGCGGTACAGAGAAATCGGCTTTGGCGTGGAGTTTGCTTACAAATTCAACCGGTTTATCAAGGTCGGTCGGTTTGAAGCCTTTGAGGCCCACTTCGGTGGTAAAGCGGATCGAGCCATCGGGGAGCTTAACGTCGAACTTTTTAATCGCCAGCAGGGGGTCATGCGTAAGCAGCGGCATGCCGTGGGTTTTAACCAGCTTAACTAACTCGGCAGAGAATTCATCGCGGTTCAGTTGTTTTTTCTGTAGCGCAGTAAATTCATCAGCAAGCTTAGCAAGCGTTGGGCCGTGCAAATGGCTGGCTGTGGCTTGCAGCTCGGCAGGGCCATATGGTTGATCGTCGAGGATGAGCTTGGCTAAATTGATATTTGCGCCGCCGTTAATAAACTCGCCTTCTTCCACAATATTGCCCGCGTATTTCAGGTTTTCCAGCTTGAGTTTAATCGGGGTGTTTTCTGAAAGCTGCATATCAAAGCCAGCCAGATTGGCTGTGGTTGTGCCCAGCATCACGCCTGTTTTACCGCGCACATGATCAAAGCCAAAGCTTAAATCATTAAAGGCAAATGAGAGCTTGCCCTTGGCTTCGCCAGATAAACCGGGTGCATTGGCAATCAGTTTAACGCTATTAAAATCACCACCGTAATTGAGTGTGGCATCAAAGCCTTTCCATTTGGCTTTTACACCAGAAATAGCTTCTTCATAATCAAAGCTCGGTACTTTTACAGAAATAACGCCATCGTCATTAAAGCCGATTCGGTTTTCAATATGAATGGGCTTTTGTGTGCCAAAGAATTGGGTTAAAAACTTTTGCGTTTCTGGCGAGAAAACAAATTCAGATTCAACCACTGCTTTATAGGGGCGCAAATTAAAGCTGCTGAGCAGTGGGAAAGGGCCGTGTTTAATATGCTGGGTATAGGTCACTTTAAATTTAGGCAGCTCGGTGCCCGCACGCTCAATAAAAAAGCGATAAAGCTCGGGATTAAGCAGCAGCGTGGTTTTTTCGCTGGAGCTAAACCAGCCGGGCTGATATTCACGATTTTTTACAATAAAGTAGGGCAGGCTGCTTAGCCATTCGTGCTGTTTTTTTAGTGTTTTTTCAGCGGCTTGCCCAGCCACATAAGCACCGCCAATATAGGCTGTGGATAGGATGGCGGCTGTGATTGCACTACCCAGTAATACTTTACGTTTCACCATTGTCTCCGACATTCAATATCGTGCCTTGCGCATCAAAAAGGCGTAAGTAAGATGCTAGCTTGGCAGAAAAACGGGCGCTTGTGGCGCCCGTTCAGATTGGATTTTAGATCCGTTGCGCGAGTTCTACAGCTTTACCAATGTAGTTCCATGGTGTCAGCTCTTTCAGGCGGGCCTTTTCTTGCTCGGGAATTTCTAAGCCATCAATAAACACCGCTAATGCTTCACGGGTAATGCCGCTTTTTCCCCGTGTGAGCTCTTTTAACTGCTCATAAGGATTAGGCACGGCATAACGGCGCATCACCGTTTGAATCGGCTCAGCCAGCACTTCCCAGTTGGCGTTCAAATCATCCAGCATGGCTTGGCGATTGACTTCCAGCTTGTTCAGGCCTTTTAAACAGGCACCATAAGCCAGCAAGCTATAGCCCAAACCTACACCCATATTACGTAGTACGGTGGAGTCGGTCAGGTCACGTTGCCAACGGCTGATTGGTAGTTTTTGCGATAGATGGGTCAGCATCGCATTAGCCATGCCCAGATTACCTTCGGAGTTTTCGAAGTCAATTGGATTCACTTTATGCGGCATCGTGCTGGAGCCAATTTCGTTCTTATTCACACGCTGTTTAAAGAAGCCCAGCGAGATATATCCCCAGATATCGCGGTTCATATCAATAAGAATGGTGTTGGCACGGGTAAACGTGTCGTACAGCTCGCTCATATAATCGTGCGATTCAATTTGCGTGCTGTAGGCGTTAAAGCTGATACCCAAGCCTTCTACAAAACGGCGGCAGAAGCTTTCCCAATCAAAATCAGGGTAGGCGGAAATGTGGGCGTTGTAGTTACCTACGGCACCATTGATCTTGCCAAGCAGCTCGATTTTTTCGATGCGAACCAGTTGGCGCTCAAGACGGTAAGCCACATTGGCCATTTCTTTGCCCATGGTGGTCGGTGTCGCTGGCTGGCCGTGGGTACGGCTCATCATCGGCGCATCGGCTAAGGCGTGAGCTAGCTCTTTGAGCTTACTGACCATTTCTTTGAGCTTAGGCAACATCACTGCATCACGAGCGCCTTTTAACATCAGGGCGTGGCTCAGGTTGTTGATGTCTTCTGAAGTGCAAGCAAAATGGATGAATTCATTCGCAGCGCTGACTTCGGCATTACCGGATAAACGTTCTTTCATCCAGTATTCCACGGCTTTTACGTCGTGGTTGGTAGTGCGCTCAATGGTTTTCACTTCCAGCGCGTGCTCTGGTGAAAATTGGGCGACAACCGCATCGAGTTCAGCGATGGTGGCTGCAGAGAAAGGCTTAATCTCTTCAATCGCGGCTTCTGCAGCAAGGGCTTTTAGCCAAGCAATTTCAACGGTAACGCGGTTTTTAACCAGCGCGTATTCGCTAAAATAAGGACGTAAATCGGCGAGCTGTTTTTCATAACGACCGTCGAGCGGGGATAAGGCGGTAAGAGCGGAAAGTTCCATTGCGAGCCAAGTCTCACGTCTGCAAAAATCAAGGTGCTAATTTTAACACAGCCCGCGCTTGCTGCTCTGGGCAAACTTCATTTGCAAGGCAAATGAAGTTGGGTAAAGGGCGTCGGGATGTTGTTTTCTGGCTGATAAACGGTATTTGCCTCATTGCTATATCCGGTGGTTTTTTCTTATCCTACTTATGCTTTAAGTATTTGATCAGCTTTACGAAATGTTGTTTTCTTGCTTGTCTTGGCCTGTTTGCAACGTCAGGATAAATAAGGATGACAGCACTGCCTTTGTCTTGTAAGAATGTCACTACAAATAAATCAATATGAGGATGGGGCGATGGACACGCAAATTACAGCAGACTGGCAAAATTGGATTGTTGATAATTTAGCCAGGGGTTGCGTACCGCAATCACTGGTTGAAGTGATGGCTGGCAAAGGGTTTGATCCCATTTTTGCCAATGCCGTGGTTTTTCATTTTTCTAATGTATCAACTCAGACTAAAACGGCGGCTGTGCCTGCTGCTGCGTATATTGCGGAGCCAGCTCGGTTTCCGATGGAAGGTGGGGTGATTCATACCCATGATCGCATCGTTCGGGTAACGGCAAGGGTGGCCAAACCGATTGTGGCTATCCTGGACGATTTATTGTCGATGGAAGAATGCGATGAGCTGGTGCGCTTATCACAAAGCAAGCTCAAGCGATCGACCATTGTGGACCCGCAAACGGGGGCTGAAGAAGTCATCGATGATCGCAGTAGCTTTGGTACTTTTTTTACTGTGAATGAAAACGAGTTTATCGCTAGGTTGGATCGCCGGATTGCGGATGTGATGCACTGGCCGATTGAAAACGGTGAAGGTCTGCAAATTTTAAATTACAAAATTGGCGGCGAATACAAACCGCATTTTGATTATTTCCCAGTTGCGGATCAAGGCAGTCAGGTTCATCTAAAAAATGGCGGCCAGCGTGTATCCACTTTAGTCATGTATTTAAATGATGTGGATGAGGGCGGCGAAACTATTTTTCCTGAGCTGGGCTTGGCTGTTGCGCCTAAAAAAGGCTCTGCCGTTTATTTTGAATACTGTAATAGCCATAGCCAAACCGATCCTTTAACCCTGCACGGAGGCAACCCTGTGCTCAAAGGCGAAAAATGGATTGCCACCAAATGGATGCGTCAGGGGCGATTTGGCTGATAGGCCAAGGAGTAGGTCGGGTTAGGCGGTTTATTCACGGTTTTTTGGCGGATAAATCGGCGTAACCCGACATGCTCAGATGAAAAAATCAGAAATCATGGCGTAGGGCGCACTCGAGGCTCGGTGAGCGGCGGTTTTCGTTGCTCAACACGCAGTGCGCCACACTGCACCATTCACAGCCGCCACCCTAGCCCTGATCCGCCCGTCGTAAACTTAGTGTTTCACCTCGTTCGGTAATGGCGCTTAGCTGCTCTAGCCGAGGCTGAATATCAATGCCTCGTTCTGCCAGCCATGCATCGTTGTAGTAAGAATGCGCATAGCGCTCGCCGCTATCGCAAAGCAGGGTAACGATGCTGCCGCTTTGCCCGGCGGTTTTCATTTCTAGTGCCAAAGCCAGTACGCCAGCCAAATTGCAGCCAGTGGACCCGCCCACTCTGCGGCCTAGCTTTTCAGATAGCCAGCGCGTGGCGGCAATCGATAGCGCGTCGGGCACTTGAAACATACTGTCGATCACCGAGGGTATAAAAGACGCTTCTACCTTAGGGCGGCCTATACCTTCGATTAAAGAGCCACATTGCAAGCTTAAGCTGCGATCTTTGCTGCAAAAAGCGTCAAAAAATACCGAGTTATCTGGGTCTACGCAGGCAATTTGCGTGCTGTGCTGGCGATAGCGTACATAGCGCCCCAAGGTGGCCGATGTGCCGCCTGTGCCACAGCTGGCGACGATCCATTTAGGAATCGGGTGAGGCTCCAGTGCCATCTGCGCAAAAATAGATTCGGCAATATTATTATTGGCTCGCCAATCGGTGGCACGCTCGGCGTAGGTAAACTGATCCATAAAGTGGCCGTTGGTTTCTGCGGCAAGCCTGAGCGATTCGCTATGCAGCGTGGTTGGGTCATTCACTAAATGGCACAGCCCGCCATAAAAAGTAATCGCCGCAATTTTTTCCGGGCTGGTTGATGCGGGCATCACGGCAATAAAGGGTAGTCCTAAAAGCCGTGCAAAATAAGCCTCAGAAATAGCAGTTGAGCCGCTCGATGCTTCAATCACGGTGCTTTTGGCGTTAATCCAGCCATTGGCTAGTGAATATAAAAAGAGTGAGCGTGCCAGACGGTGCTTTAAGCTGCCCGTTGGATGGCTTGATTCATCTTTTAAATAGAAATCAATGCCGGGAAAACCCGGTAAATCAAGCGGGATTAAATGGGTATCTGCAGAGCGATTAAAATCAGCTTCAATAGTGCGAATCGCACGGGCAACCCAAGCGCGGCTATCTGTCATTATGAGTTATCATTTTAGTGCGAAAGATGGCACAGCATTCCATGAGAGCGAGCGCGGTTCAAGTTAAAAATGCTTGGGGATGATGGGGGGCCGTTATAAAAAATGCTGAGGGTTTGGCGCACGCAAATAGAAATAGGTATAAAAAAAGGCACCTCAGGTGCCTTTTTGTAATTTTTGCTGCTTATTTTTTAGCAGGCATGCTGGCTTTTACTGCCTTATCAGCTTTTTCCATTTTGCTTGCGGCCTGGCTGGCTTTCATGGGCTTTTCCATCTTTTCTACTTTGGTGGCTGCTGCAGGCGCTGCCATTTTGCCGCCCACTGATACTTCTGCTTTTACTTTATTGAAAACGCCATCTTTAATGCCGGGGACTTTCTTTAGGTCTTCTGCGCTTTTAAACGGGCCATTTTTACTGCGATATTCGATAATCGCTTTGGCTTTAGCAGGCCCAAGTCCGTTAACCGCTTCCAGTTGTTCTTGGCTGGCGGTGTTAATATCTACAGCAGCAAGAGTCATACCACTAAGAGCAAAGGCACTTAGCAAGGCAATAAGCCATTTTTTCATGAGATTCCCTTTAATTTAAGATAAACACGCGGGCCAATGCCCCAACTGAGGCAATGCGGCTTAAATATAGCATGCCTTGTTGGTGCGCGCTTTTCGTGTCAGATTAGGTTCAGCTTATGGTTGCAATTACACCCGAACAAGCCGTTGGGCATTACGAGAATTTTCCCGTGGCCTCTTTACTTTTGCCTCGAAAATACCGTAAGGCGGTGGTGGCGGTTTATCATTTTGCCCGCCATGCCGATGATTTGGCGGATGAAGGTGATGCTGCACCAGCAGAGCGTTTAAGCGCACTGGCAGCATGCCGGGCAGAGCTAGATTTAATCGTGGCAAAGCAAACGCCGCTTACTGCGCGCTATCAAGCTCTTGCCCTAGCCACGCACCAATATCACATCCCTATCCAGCTTTATCACGATCTGCTTGATGCGTTTACACAAGATGTGACTAAGCATCGCTTTGCCGATTTTGGCGAGTTGATGTATTACTGCCGGCGTTCAGCTAATCCGGTTGGGCGCATTCTGCTCCATATCTTTGGCCTTGCTACACCGCGTAATCTGGCCTTATCCGATGGTATTTGCAGTGCCTTGCAGCTGATTAATTTTTGGCAGGATGTAGAAAAAGACTGGGCCAATGGCCGTGTTTATTTTCCCCTAGCCGATTTAGAGCGCTTTGGGGTGAGCGAAGCGCAAATTGCCGCAGGTGAAGTGGATGCAAACTGGCGACGCTTAATGGCGTTTCAGGTGCGGCGCAGCCAGAAAATGCTGCACGCTGGCGCGCCGCTCGGCAAAATTTTACCTGGCCGGATCGGCCTAGAAATCCGCCTGACTATCTTGGGGGGCGATGCAATTTTGGAAAAGTTGAAGCTACAGCCTGATGTTTTCCGCCATCGTCCCGTATTAACTTGGCAAGACTGGCCGCGTTTACTGTGGCGGGCGATTCGGGTGAAGTAGCTGCGTGCATTGAATGTGTGATTTGTCGGCTGTGGCGAGGTTTTTCTTATTGCATTTCAAAATGCTGCCGGATGCGCTCTTTGAGTAAGTCATGCGCATCGGCTTCGCTGATATTGGCTAGCTTCTGAAAAATACCTGCCGCCAGCGGGCGGAAAATGTCCATCACGCTGGGGTCGAAGTGGCTGGCTCTGCCTTGTTCCAGAATGTCCATCGCCTCATCAAAGTCCATGGGTTCTTTGTAAGGGCGTTTAGAGCATAGGGCGTCAAATACATCGGCTACGGCAAAGATCCGTGCTGAAAGCGGAATCTCTTCACCTTGAAGCTGGCGCGGGTAGCCGGATCCGTCCCATTTTTCATGGTGGGCGGCGACCACTTCATGAGCACCATCTAGCCAGCCCATCCCTTTTACAATTTGCTCGCCTTGGCTGACATGCGTTCGCATAATCGCCAGCTCGGCGTCATCTAGCTTGCCGGGTTTTAATAAGATGGCGTCGGGGATGCCGATTTTGCCCACATCATGTAAAAAACTTCCTGCAATTAAGCCTTGCATTTCTCTGCCTGAAGGCCCTGATTTTATTCGCTCGGCAATAAAGGCGGCAATCCAGGCTACGCGGTAGTTGTGTGCGCCGGTATCAGAGTCTCGTTTGGCAATGGCTCGGCCCAGTGCTTCCATCATGGAAATATGCGAATCGAGCACTTCGCGGGCTTTGCGTGCATTATCTGTAGAAAGATGCACAACGACCGGATAAAGTGCTGTGCCACAGAGGAGCGCTGCAAGGCAAACCATTAGCGCAACCGTAAGTGATGAATAAAGTATTTGCCGGTGCTGCCATGCCGGCACGACTCGCACCCCTTCAAAATAGCCTGTGATCGTGTTGTTTGAGCCACGCAGTGGCACAAAAACTCTTAAAACCCAGCGATTGCCTGGGAGCTTTAAACTCTCATATGAAGCTTGGCTGTAGTTGGGTTGGCCATGTGCAGCTAGGTAAGACTCCACAGCTTCGCCTTCGCTGGTTAAGGATTCGGCTAATTTTTGCCCCGCATGGTTATAAATCTCTGCAATATCAAATAAGCCGCCGGATATAGTTTGAGCCGCGCTTTTGGCGTGCTCTACAGTATTGGGGCCGCTTAAATTAATTGCGTCGTAGTGATGAAGTAAACGCCCTGATTCTTCAATGGCCAGCGAAACAATTCCTTCCTCGGCGTTCTCTTTTTCTACATACCACGCCACGGGGCTGGCTAAAGAGGCGAGCGCAATACTGACAGCGGCAATTCGAATCGCAGTACGCTTTTTGAAGGCATTCATGTGCAAATTGCCATTTTATCTAAAATGATGGGTAGGAGATGAGCAAGGTGGATGCATGTTTATACTTCGGCTTGCTGATTACGAGCCAAGCCTTTGTGTCAGCGCACTGTATATCTTAGTAGGCTGTGCTCTGGAAGCAATAGTCAGCCTTGCCATGCAGATATGTTTTATGTGATCGCTTAGATTGAATGCTTGGGAGAAGGAGGGGATATGTGGCGAGGATGTTTGCTGATTTTGTTACTCAGCGCCTGCAGGGCAGAGCAAGCCTCGAATACATTGATATCTGGTCTTGTGATTAAGGTGATGGATGGGGATTCGCTGGTGATTCGTGATGATAAAAATCAAGAGCATCAGTTGCGCTTGGCTTTTATCGATGCGCCAGAATACAGCCAGCCTTTTGGTAGCGAGGCGCGGCGTCATCTGGATCGATGGGTTTATCAGAAGCGAGTTCAAGTGCAGGTAATAGATAGCGATCGTTATCAGCGCCGAGTGGTGGTATTGCATTTAAAAAATACAGATATAAATAGCGAGCAAATTAAGGCGGGCTTTGCCTGGCACTATCAGCACTTTGCTAAAGGTAAGCAAAGCACGGTCGATTTTGAGCACTACCAAAGTTTAGAGCAGCAAGCTCGGCAGGCCAAAATAGGGCTTTGGCAAGAAAGTGGGCCTGTGCCGCCTTGGGATTATCGCAAGGCGCACAAGGTGAATTAAAAAGGGCCGTGATGAAGCGCTTACATTTCCAGCGCAATCAATTCCTGCACCGTTTGGCGGCGGCGGATTTGGGTGATTTGATCGCCATCGACTAACACTTCAGGGATTAATGGCCGAGAGTTGTAATTGGACGACATGCTGGCGCCGTATGCGCCGGTGTCGTGAAACACCAGCAAATCGCCTATCTCGCAGCTTGGTAAATCCTGAGTAGTGACTTCCCCGCCTTCAATCTGGGTAAATACATCGCCTGATTCGCATAAAGGCCCGGCTACAACGGTGGGGCGAAGTGCGCCGCTGCGTGGCGAGCCATCCGGTGCATAGCTGCTGATGCGGTGATAGCTGCCATACATTGCTGGGCGGGCCAGATCATTAAAGCCTGCGTCGACCAAGGCAAAGAAGTTGCTCCCCACTTGTTTTTGCGCGCGTAGTTCAGAAATCAAGCAGCCCGATTGCGCCACTAAAAAGCGGCCAGGTTCGATTTCCATGCTGATCTTGTGGCCTAAATGCGTTTCAATTTCCTGACGCGCTTTATCCCAAATCTGGAAGTAATGATCGGTATCAACAATCGCATCCCCTACTTGGTAGGGAATCGATAAGCCACCGCCAATCGAAATCGCTGATAAATCCTGAGCGCAGGTTTTTACCTGGGCAATCATTGCATCGCAAACGCTTTGCAAATGATCGTAATCGACGCCCGAACCAATATGCATATGCAGGCCGATGAGCTTGAGTTTGTACTGGGCGATCAGCGCTAGGCTTTCTGCTAAATGCTTAAACCAGATGCCATGCTTACTTTGCTCGCCACCGGTATTGGTTTTACGGCTGTGCCCGTGGCCAAAGCCGGGGTTGATGCGTAGCCAAACTGAATGACCCGCGTGCGCTTGCCCTAGTTGTTCTAGCATTTGTGGCGAGCCACAGTTCACCGGAATATTGAGCTCAACCACGCGCGCCAGTGCTTTTTTATCTAAAAGATCGGCGGTAAAAACAATCGGCGCATGTTTGGCATGGCTATCAGGTACAAAGCCTGCCGCCAGCGCACGCTCGACTTCGCCCAGCGAAACTGAATCTACCAGCACGCCTTCTTCACGCATGAGTTTGAGTAAATGGATATTGCTGGAGGCTTTTTGCGCAAAGCGAATCACATCAAATTGACGCAGACGAGCAATTTGTGCCCGAATGGTTGCCGCATCATAGGCCCAGCAAGGGGTAGAAAATTGGTCGGCAATCTGGGCAATCTGGCAATTTGATATCATGGCTTGGCGCAGTAAGTAGATATAATGGACTTATAATTTAGCAAGGTATTCGTTTGGAATACAGGGCATTTCATAAGTAAATGCCAGATTTACCCAGAGTTTCACTGGAAATAAACCGAGTATGCTTATGAATCCGAAAATCGACCTTTTTGACCAGAAAATCCTGCAAATTTTGCAGACCGATGCACGGATGTCACACGCCGAAATAGGGCGGCAAGTGCACCTGAGCCAGCCTGCGGTTTCCGAGCGAATTAAAAGATTAGAGAGCAGCAATGTAATTCGCGGCTATCGGGCCGATATTAATCCCAAGGCTTTGGGCTATCAGATTACCGCGATGATTCGGCTATCCACCCAGCAAGGCAGGCCCTATGCGCAATTTGTGGCAGATTGCCCTGAGATTATTGATTGCTATACGGTGACGGGTGAGGATGGCGCAGTCATGCGGGTGCTGGCCACCGATGTAGAGCACTTGCAGCGCATTATTAATGAGCTGAATGCTTTTGGTTCGACCTCTACCGCTATTGTTTTAACCACCCATGTGCTGGGGAAAACGATTTCTATCGTGTAGGGCGGGCACGTTTTGGTGCCCACTCTGTCGAATTGAATTGTATGGTCATCATGTAGGCACGATATGTCGCTATGCTCGTTTATTTGGATGCAGCTGGCGCACTGGCCGTGGTGCTGGCAGGCTTTTCAGGTAGATAAAGGCCACCTTTAAAACCGCAGGCTGTAAGAGTGGCAATGGTCAATAGTAATAACAGCGCACGTATCATTTTGGCTACTAGTCAGTATTTAGTGGCAGAATCGCAATTCTAACATGCAGGGAATAGATTGAATGACCGAGTCCGAGTTTCTTGACCTCAGCGATAGCGTATTCGCAAAAATTGAAGCGGCACTGGATGATAGCGAGCTGGATGTAGATACCTTGCTCTCTGGCAATGTATTAGAAATCGAGTTTGAAGATCGTAGCAAAATTATTGTAAATCGCCACGCAGCCAACCAGGAGCTTTGGATTGCAGCACGCTCTGGCGGTTATCACTATCGCTTGCAGGGTGGCGTTTGGCAAAGCACCCGTGAAGCAGGAGAGTTTTTTGCTGACTTAAGCACGGCAATCAGCGCTCATGCTAAAGAAGATTTTCGCTTTTGATTGTTGAGCCAGCGTGGCTATCGGGCTTATTTGCTTCGGCTTTTTTATCTGCCACTTTGTTGCCGGGTAATTCTGAAGCGGCCCTCTTGGCTTATCTGCATTTTAATTCTCAGGGATTAATTCCTGCCTTATTGGTAGTTACGGCGGGTAATACCTTGGGCGGCTTGCTCACAGTATGGATGGGGCGTCGCCTGCCTGCTGCCCCCCAAGGCAAGGCTGTAGCTTGGGCGCAGAGAATTGGCCCAGTGAGTTTGTTGCTGACTTGGCTGCCGGTGGTAGGCGATGTTTTATGTGGTGTGGCCGGTTGGCTGCGTTGGCCTTGGCGGCAAGTTGCACTGTGGATGTTGTTGGGTAAGGTCGCACGCTATCTGGTGCTTGTAGGTGCAGCGAGCTGGTTGGTCGACAGCCCTGCAAGATTGCTCACTTAGATATAGATCAGTCTAAAAAGTCCGACAGGCTGTAGGAGCTTAATTTGTTGTCTCGACGTTTATTGGCATTGATTCTGGCTGCAAGCTTGATTTCTGCGCCCTTGCAGGCTGATGTGCAGCTACCCAATTTGGGTGAATCTTCACAAGAAGGCTTAAGCCCTTTGCAGGAACGGCAAATTGGCGAGTCGGCCATGCGTGAGTTACGGCGCAGCGGTGCAATGAGCGAAGACCCGGAGCTGGTTGCTTATCTAAGGCAGCTGGGCGGGCGTTTACTCGATGCCAGTGGTGAAACTGGAGTCCAATTTGTTTTTTTTCCTATGCTCGATCGCAGTATCAATGCTTTTGCCATACCCGGCGGTCTGGTAGGGGTGCATACCGGCTTAATTGTGCTGGCTCAGCATGAATCAGAGCTGGCTTCGGTGCTGTCGCACGAAATTGCCCACGTCACCCAGCATCACTTTGCCCGTCTTTTAGAAGGGCAAAAAATGGCACCTTGGGTTACGTTGGCCGCTTTAGGTTTAGCCATTGTGGCTGCGAGTGCGGGCAAAGGGGACGTGGCAATGGCGGGCTTGATGGGCAGCCAAGCCTATATGATTCAGCGCCAGCTCGATTACACCTATATGTTTGAGCAAGAGGCGGACCGAATCGGCATGCAAACTTTGCAAAAAGCTGGTTTTGATCAGGCGGCGATGCCTACTTTTTTTGATCGCATGCAAAAGAACTCACGGCTGGGGGAGGGCAATGCACCGGAGTTTTTGCGTACTCACCCGGTGACTTATAAGCGGATTAGCGACGCGCAAGCACGCTTAAAAGATAAGCCTTACCAGCAGTTTAAAGATTCCTTAGATTTCTTATTTGTGCGCGAAAAAGCGCGATTCTTGCAGATGGATGAGCAAGATGCCTTGGAATATTACCGTAAGACATTGAGCGAAAAAAAGTACGGCCATTTGCCTTCGCACTTATATGGCTTGGCTTTGGCGCAGCTAAGGGCATTTGATGCTGACGCCGCATGGGCCACATTGCAACAATCCAAACAAGCCTTGGGCAAAACACACTCCTCATTAGAGTATTTGGCGGGCAGCATCCGTTTGGCGCAAAAGCGCCCCAGTGACGCGCTGCAAATATTTAAAGAGGCCAGTAAACGCTTTCCCGCCAGCCGCGCACTGGTTTATGGTGAGATTGACGCGTTGATTGCTAATCAGCAATTGAGCGAGGCCTTAGCCAGCGCCCAATACGCGAGCGAGCTTTATCCTTCTGATGCTTATATCTGGCAGCGTATTTCTAAAATCCAAAATGCACGAGGCGATGCGGTACGCCAGCATCAGGCTCAAGCTGAGTATTACAGCCGTCTGGGCGAATATACCGCCGCGATAGAGCAGCTGCAGCAGGCGCAAAACGCAGGTGGTGGTGATTTTTATCTTTTATCGGCGATTGAGGCGCGTTTAAAAGAGCTAAAGCAAGAGCTGATACCGCTTAAGTGAGGAAGTTACTCCTTACTTAAGCTGCCCCACCTTAAAACGCAGTATTTCTAAATATACTTCCGGGTCGGGTGGGGTTTGGTTTCTTTGGGCTTGCCACATCATTTCACCTAAACCATCCATCATGGCGTGCAGGGCCGTGTGCTCTAGTGATAATTTTTCGCAGAGCTGCTGGTATAAGGCTTTGACGCCAACAGGCTGGTCGATCGAGATTTGTTCTTCAATCGCCAGATGCATGCTGATATGTAAAAAAGGATTGGTTTCGCCATATTCTGGCGGCCAGTCTTTATCTAAGTATTCTTCAGATAGAATCGGCTGGTACTCGGGGTGGTGCAGCAAAATGCCCGCGATTATTTTTTCGATATCGGCCAGCGGCACATTCGCCTGATGCTTTTGCCATGCTTGAATAAAAAAGCGGCGGGCTTCATCGCGGGACGGGTTAAATAACATATTTTCTCTACTAAGGATAAATGATGAGCAATATCGGTAATTTTAGCGTGCAAGGCATAGCAGGGGAAACGGTTGATTTGGCTCAGTACACCGGTTCAGTGGTTCTAGTGGTGAATGTGGCAAGCCAATGTGGTTTTACCCCGCAGTACGAAGGTTTACAAGCGCTCTATGAGCAGTATAAAGACCGTGGCTTGGTGGTGCTGGGCTTTCCGTGCAATCAGTTCGGTGCGCAAGAACCGGGTAGTGAGGCGGAAATTCTGGATTTTTGTACGACTAAATTTAACGTGAGTTTTCCGCTGTTTGCCAAGCTGGATGTGAACGGTGAAAACGCTTCGCCGCTCTTTACTTGGTTGAAGGAAGAGAAGCCGGGTTTGTTGGGCATTGAGGCGGTGAAATGGAATTTCAGTAAATTTTTACTAGATAAGCAAGGTAAAGTGGTTGATCGCTTTGCTCCGATGACAAAACCAGAAGATCTAAGTGCCGAGATTGAAAAGCTGCTGTAAGGATGTCTGCTATTCCTGATAGCTTTGCCTTATTACGTTGATGGATAAGGGCTTTTGCGGTAGAATGTGGCTCAATTTTGTGCATGCGGGATAGCGGAAGCTATCCCGTTTTGCCATCCTCAGAAATATCCGAACTCAATCTTGTGGGCGCAACGCCCAGGAGCCGCCTGTGTCAAAACCAGCCCTTCTTGCGCTTGCCGACGGCACCCTCTTTCATGGTATTTCCATCGGATGCGATGGCACAACCATTGGTGAGGTCGTGTTCAATACGTCGATGACCGGTTATCAGGAAATCCTGACAGACCCTTCGTACACCAAGCAAATGGTCACTTTGACCTACCCACATATCGGTAATTACGGCGTAAGCCCGGAAGATGTAGAGTCGAATTCCGTATTTGCCGCTGGCCTGATCATCCGTGATCTGCCGCTCCTACATTCTAATTTCCGCTCTGATATGAGTCTTGGCGAGTACCTCGTTAAGAATAATGTTGTGGCGATTGCAGATATTGATACCCGTAAGCTCACTCGTATTTTGCGCAGCAAAGGCGCTCAGCCAGGTTGTATTGTGACTGGCGACAATATCGATGCTGCTGCAGCGGTCGAAAAAGCCAAGTCGTTTGGCTCGATGGCTGGGCAAGATTTAGCGAAAGTGGTGAGTTGCAAAGAATCATTCGCATGGTCAACGCGTGAATGGAAGCTGGGCGCGGGTTATACCGAGCAAACTCATCCAGAATTCCACGTTGTTGCTTACGATTTTGGCGTGAAGTACAACATTTTGCGCATGCTGGCTGAACGCGGCTGCAAATTAACTATTGTGCCGGCTCAAACACCTGCCAGTGAAGTGTTGGCTTTGAAGCCTGATGGTGTGTTTTTATCTAATGGCCCAGGGGATCCCGAGCCTTGTGATTACGCCATTAGTGCCATTAAAGAAATCCTAGCGGCAGATTTGCCTGTATTTGGTATCTGTCTTGGCCATCAGTTATTGGGCCTTGCTAGCGGCGCTAAAACCAGCAAGATGAAGTTTGGTCACCATGGCGCAAATCATCCTGTGCAAGATTTAGCCAGCAAGCATGTGATGATCACCAGCCAGAATCACGGCTTTCAGGTGGATGAAACCAGCTTGCCTGCCAATGTGACGGTGACGCATCGCTCCCTGTTTGACGGCACAGTGCAAGGAATTGCCTTGACTGATAAACCTGCGTTTTCTTTCCAGGGGCACCCGGAAGCAAGCCCGGGGCCTACCGATGTGGCTTATCTATTTGATAAGTTTATCGGCTTGATGCGCGATCAAAAAGCAGCAGTGTAAAGGGCGTACTGTGCAGCTTTGGTTGCACAGCCTAGCGAAAAGTGGTTTGAGGGTAGAGCAATGCCAAAACGTACAGATTTAAAAAGCATCCTGATTATTGGCGCTGGTCCGATTGTGATCGGCCAGGCTTGTGAGTTTGACTATTCCGGAGCGCAAGCGTGCAAGGCGCTACGTGAAGAGGGTTACCGCGTTATTTTGGTGAATAGTAATCCTGCCACCATCATGACCGACCCGAATATGGCGGATGTGACTTACATCGAGCCAATTACCTGGCAGATGGTTGAAAAAATTATTGAGAAAGAGCGTCCATGCGCCTTGCTGCCAACGATGGGCGGCCAGACGGCATTGAATTGTGCGCTGGATCTGTGGCGTCACGGTGTATTGGAAAAGTACAACGTAGAAATGATTGGTGCAAAACCAGATGCCATCGATAAGGCCGAAGATCGCGGTAAATTTAAAGATGCAATGACCAAGATTGGGCTGTCTACGCCTAAATCGGGCATTGCACATAATATGGAACAAGCGCTTGCAGTGCAGGCGACGGTTGGCTATCCAACGCTGATTCGCCCTTCGTTTACCATGGGTGGCTCGGGCGGTGGTATTGCTTATAACCGTGAAGAGTTCGTCGAAATTTGTGATCGTGGTTTTGAAGCCTCGCCAACCAATGAATTGCTGATCGAGCAATCGGTATTGGGCTGGAAAGAATACGAGATGGAAGTGGTGCGCGATCGCGCCGACAATTGCATCATCATCTGCTCAATCGAAAACTTTGATCCGATGGGCGTGCATACCGGTGATTCGATCACCGTGGCCCCCGCGCAAACGCTGACCGATAAAGAATACCAAATCATGCGTAACGCCTCTTTGGCGGTATTGCGTGAGATTGGCGTGGATACGGGTGGTTCAAACGTTCAGTTTGCTACTAACCCAGAAAATGGCGAGATGATCGTTATTGAAATGAATCCACGCGTCAGCCGCTCTTCAGCATTGGCCTCTAAAGCAACGGGTTTCCCTATTGCTAAAGTGGCTGCCAAGCTGGCAGTAGGCTTTACTTTGGATGAATTGCAAAACGAAATCACTGGTGGCAAAACACCGGCCTCGTTTGAGCCTTCGATTGACTACGTTGTGACTAAAATTCCTCGTTTTGCTTTCGAGAAATTCCCACAAGCCAATAATAAACTGACAACACAAATGAAGTCAGTTGGCGAAGTGATGGCGATTGGCCGCACGGTGCAAGAATCCATGCAAAAAGCCCTGCGTGGCTTAGAAACCGGCATGTCTGGTTTTGATGAAATGACCACAGATCGCAGCCTGATCGAAGCTGAAATTGCAAATCCAGGCCCAGAGCGCATTTGGTATGTGGCCGATGCTTTCCGCGTTGGCATGAGCATGGACGAAGTATTTAATCTGACTAAGATTGATCCTTGGTTCCTGCGCCAGATCGAAGATCTTGTAATCGAAGAAAACGCGATTCGTGGCACGTCGGTTGAATCCATCGACTATGCCACCATGCGTCGCCTTAAGCGTAAAGGCTTCTCTGATCGTCGTTTAGCCTCATTGCTAGATACCGACCAAGCCGCGGTGCGTAAAGCGCGCCACGCACTTAAAATCCGCCCTGTTTATAAGCGTGTGGATACATGTGCGGCCGAGTTCTCTACTGATACCGCTTATATGTACTCGACTTATGAAGAAGAGTGCGAAGCGCAGCCGACTAATAATCGCAAAATTATGATTCTTGGCGGTGGCCCAAATCGTATCGGCCAAGGGATTGAGTTTGATTACTGCTGCGTACATGCGGCGCTGGCACTGCGTGAAGATGGCTTTGAAACCATCATGGTGAACTGCAATCCGGAAACCGTATCGACTGATTACGATACCTCGGATCGTCTGTACTTTGAGCCGCTCACACTGGAAGACGTGTTAGAAATCGTCAATATCGAAAAGCCTGAAGGCGTGATCGTGCAATACGGTGGCCAAACGCCATTGAAATTAGCTCGCGCACTCGAAGCCAACGGTGTACCGATTATTGGTACGACGCCAGATATGATCGATGCCGCAGAAGATCGTGAACGCTTCCAAAAGTTATTGCATGAATTAGGTCTGCGTCAGCCGCCTAATCGCACTGCACGTAATGAGCGCGATGCCTTGATTTTGGCCGCTGAAATTGGCTACCCGCTAGTGGTTCGTCCGTCCTATGTATTGGGCGGCCGTGCGATGGAAATCGTGCACCAGCAGTCAGATTTAGAGCGCTATATGCGTGAAGCTGTGAAAGTATCGAACGACAGCCCTGTGTTGCTTGATCGCTTCCTGAACGATGCGATTGAAGTAGACGTGGATGCAATTTGTGATGGCACCGATGTCTTGATCGGCGGCATTATGGAGCACATCGAACAGGCTGGCGTGCACTCTGGTGACTCAGCATGCTCCTTGCCACCATTTAGCTTGTCGAAAGAAATTCAAGATGAGCTACGTCGTCAGACGGTATTAATGGCTAAGGGCTTGAACGTGGTTGGCCTGATGAATGTGCAGTTTGCGATTCAGGGTAAGGGTGATGATGCCGTGGTGTTTGTGCTGGAAGTCAATCCACGCGCGTCCCGTACTGTGCCTTATGTATCAAAAGCCACGAGCTTGCCGATTGCTAAGATCGCTGCGCGTTGTATGGCGGGTCAGAGCCTTGTTTCACAAGGGATGACTAAGGAAGTGATTCCGCCTTACTTCTCGGTGAAAGAAGCCGTGTTCCCGTTTATTAAATTCCCAGGCGTAGATTCAATTCTTGGCCCGGAAATGAAATCAACTGGTGAAGTGATGGGCGTCGGCGATACTTTTGCCGAAGCATTTGTAAAATCACAGCTTGCTGCTGGTGTTGCTTTACCTACTCAGGGCAATGTATTTATCTCGGTGCGTGATGGGGATAAAACAGGCGCAATTGAGTGCGCTAAAGTATTAACAGGTCTTGGCTTTAAGGTATTTGCCACTAAGGGCACGGCCGCAGAAATCAGCGGCGCGGGTGTTGTGGTGCAAAGCGTGAATAAAGTGACCGAAGGACGTCCGCATATCGTTGATATGATCAAGAATGGCGAAATTGGCATGATAGTGAATACTGTCGATGAACGTCGCCAAGCCATTCAGGATTCTTACTCGATTCGCCATGAAGCCATGAAGGCCCGCTTACCTGTGTTTACAACGATTGCAGGTGCAAAAGCGGCGTGTATCGGGATGCGTGATTTGGGTGAAATGCGAGTTTATGATCTGCAGGGCTTGCATCGTACGATCAAACACTGATAATTTACGCCCTAAGGTTCTTGAATGATGTTTCATTCTGATGAAATATCATTCACAAGAACTTAAGTAAAAGCCGCCGTCCACTCGTGACGGCGGCTCTTCTTTTTGGATGGAGACTGTAAAGAAATGATAAAAATTCCGCTCACCGTACAAGGTGCGGTAAAACTAAAAGCCGAACTGCAAAACCTCAAGAGCGTAGAGCGCCCGTCAGTGATTGCAGCGATTGCCGAAGCACGTTCGCACGGCGATTTATCAGAAAACGCTGAGTATGATGCAGCGAAAGAAAGGCAGGGCTTTGTTGAAGGCCGTATTGCTGAGCTGGAAAGTAAGCTTTCTAATGCCCAGCTGATCGAGCCGGCCAGCCTTGCCGAAACCGCCGAAGGCCGAGTGGTGTTTGGCGCGACGGTTGATCTGGAAGACTTAGAAACTAGCAACAAAGTCACTTACCAGATCGTCGGTGATGAAGAAGCTGAAATCAAAGAATTTAAAATCTCCGTATCCAGCCCAATTGCGCGTGCACTGATCGGCAAATATGCTGGTGATGTAGCCGAAGTGATGGCGCCTGGCGGGATTCGTGAGTATGAAGTTCTCGATGTTAAATACATTTAAAGATGGCTGCGAAGCCTAGTTTGCTTTGCCAGGAAAGGGCTTTAAACCTTCATTTATAAATATAAATGTCGGTTTTTAGTTTTTTTGCTCAGCCTTAGGCTTCACGCAACATTGTTTAACTGCTTTTTTATCTGGAAACGCAATGGGCTTAGGTTCAGGTTTAAAAAACCTCCTCACCGTGCTGTGGATTGGCGGTATGTGGACCATTGGTGTGATCGCAGCGCCTGCGCTGTTTGCTGGCTTAGATAAAGCCACGGCAGGCATGGTTGCAGGCAAGCTATTTCACGCGATTGGCTGGGTGGGGATTGTTGCAGGTGTGTATCTGGCCATTTGGTGGGTTTGGCAAATGGGTATGCGCGGATTACAGAGTGGAAAATTCTGGCTGGTAATGGGGATGTTGTTATGCACGCTGGTTAATCAGTTTGCTATCTTTCCGCTGATTGCCAGTTTAAAGCCTGCTGTAAGCACTGCTGCGGAAGGGATGTTTGGCGGTGGTCTGGCTCAGTGGCATACCATTTCCAGCTTGATTTATCTTTTGCAGAGTGTGTTTGGTATAATTTACATTTGGTCTGATGGTGACCGTTAAGTCATCATGGCGCAAAGATTAGGGCGACCTAAGCCGCCCTAATACATGTAAAACCCGTTTATTTGGCTTTTTTTGCCTTGGGTAGTACGATCCGTGGCTTATCGCTATTTGATGCGCGATAGATCACTAACAGCTTGCCAATGTGTTGAACGGCAGATGCACCTAGTTCAGAACAGATCTTTTGCAGGTATTCTTCACGCAGAGCGCGATCATCACCCAGAACTCGGATTTTAATGAGTTCGTGCGCGTCTAAATTAACAGCAATCTCGCGGATTACCGCGTCTGCCAAGCCATTATTGCCGATCATTACGACTGGATCGATATGATGAGCCAAACTTTTTAGATGGCGACGCTGATCCGATGTGAGTTCCATTGTTTCAAATCCTTGACTAAACAGGCAATTTTACCTCATGGCTCGTAGCAATTCCAGTAATGCGTGGATGAAGGAACACGTCAACGATCATTATGTTCATCAGGCAAAAAAAGAAGGCTACCGCGCGCGCGCTGCTTATAAACTGCTTGAGATTAATGAAAAAGATAAGTTATTCAAACAAGGCCTGTGGGTGGCTGATCTTGGCGCTGCGCCCGGAAGCTGGTCGCAAGTCGCTAGTCAGAATGTAGGTGAGTCTGGTCGCGTTTTTGCGCTAGACTTACTGGATATGACGCCGATCCGTGGCGTGGACTTTATTCAGGGTGATTTCCGTGATGAAGAAGTACTGGCTCACTACACAGAATTACTCGCTGGTCGTCAGGTAGACCTTGTGATTTGTGATATGGCCCCCAATATAACGGGTAATGCGGTAATGGATCAGGCTCGTAGTATGCTTTTATGTGAGCTGGCCTTAGATTTTGTTCGTGAGCAATTGAAACCAAATGGGCATTTTCTGGTCAAGGTATTCCAAGGTTATGGTTTTACCGAATATATGTCTGCCATGCGTGAGACATTTTCCAGTGTGGTAACCCGTAACCCTAAGGCTTCGCGTGATCGTAGCAATGAAACTTATTTGCTCGGCAAGCAGAAAAAAGCCTGATAGAGCATATTGGATTTCAGTGCCTGTAGCAGGTAGTGTTAAGCCAACAGCTTATTAAACCTAAACGCGTAGAATTTTTTCTTTCATCCCCTCGGGGATAATCAGGAGTAGCGCCGTGAACAATCTCGGCAAGAACATCGCCATCTGGCTCGTCATTGGTCTGGTACTAATGACAGTCTTTAATCAATTTTCCCGCAAGCAAGAAGCAAGTGGGCAAGTGGCGTATTCGCAATTTATGGCCGATGTAGAGGCTGATCGTATTGCTAGTGCAGAAATCGAGGGCAACCCGATTCGCGGCCAGATTATTAAAGGCAAGCGTAACGACGGCACGGCATTCTCTACACTGGCTCCTTTTGATTTCCGTATGGTTGATACGCTGATCAAGCACAACGTGAAGTTTGCAGCAAAGGCTGAAGAAGAGCCGAGCTTCTTGATGAATTTATTCATCAATTGGTTCCCTATGCTGCTATTGATTGGTGTGTGGGTGTTCTTTATGCGTCAGATGCAAGGCGGCGGTAAAGGCGGTGCATTTAGCTTTGGTAAATCAAAGGCGCGCTTGTTAGATGAAGCGACCAATGTGATTACCTTTGCTGATGTAGCTGGCTGCGATGAAGCCAAGGCTGATGTATCAGAAATCGTTGATTACCTGCGTGATCCTAGCAAATATCAAAGCTTAGGTGGCCGCATGCCACGCGGTATCTTGCTGGTAGGCCCTCCGGGGACGGGTAAAACCTTGCTGGCTAAGGCGATTGCTGGCGAAGCCAAAGTACCGTTCTTTAGCATCTCTGGTTCAGATTTCGTTGAAATGTTCGTGGGCGTGGGTGCTGCCCGTGTTCGTGATATGTTTGAAAACGCTAAGAAAAATGCGCCTTGCATTATCTTTATCGATGAAATTGATGCGGTGGGTCGTCAGCGCGGTGCCGGTATGGGCGGTGGTAATGATGAACGCGAGCAAACACTGAACCAGATGCTGGTTGAGATGGATGGTTTTGAAGGCAATTCCGGCATTATGGTGATTGCGGCAACCAACCGTCCTGATGTGCTTGATCCTGCTTTGCTGCGTCCAGGTCGTTTCGATCGCCAAGTCATGGTGTCATTGCCGGATATTCGTGGTCGCGAGCAGATCCTTGGCGTGCATATGCGCAAAGTACCGATCTCTAATGATGTCGATGCCCAGGTGATTGCGCGTGGTACACCAGGGTTCTCTGGTGCTGATTTGGCTAACTTGGTGAATGAAGCGGCGTTGTTTGCTGCTCGCCGTGTGAAGCGTCTGGTTGATATGGACGATTTTGAATCGGCTAAAGATAAAATCATGATGGGGTCGGAGCGTCGCTCTATGGTCATGAGTGAAGAAGAAAAAACCAATACCGCGTACCACGAATCGGGTCATGCGGTAGTGGCTAAGCTCTTGCCTAAATCTGATCCTGTGCATAAAGTGACTATTATTCCACGTGGCCGTGCGCTGGGTGTAACGATGCAGCTACCAGAAGCCGATCGCTATGCTTATGATCGTGGTTATCTGATGGATAGAATTGCAATTCTGTTTGGTGGCCGTATTGCCGAAGAATTGTTTATGAATCAGATGACGACAGGCGCATCGAATGACTTTGAACGTGCTACTTCATTAGCACGCGATATGGTGACTCGTTACGGCATGACCGATGCTTTAGGCCCGATGGTTTATGGCGAAAACGAAGGCGAAGTATTCTTGGGCCGCTCGGTAACGACGCATAAGAATATGTCTGAAGCGACCATGATGCAGGTAGATGCTGAAATTCGCCGCATTATCGATGAGCAATACGGCTTAGCCCGTCGCTTGCTTGAAGAGAATCGCGATAAAGTCGAAGCCATGACCGCAGCCTTGCTGGAATGGGAAACCATTGATGCAGAGCAGATTGAAGACATCATGCAAGGCCGTACACCAAAGCCACCTAAGGCTTTGCCTGTGAAGCCAAATACACCCAGTGGCGGCGATCGTCCAAGTGGTGAAGCACCAGCAACACCTGTGATTACTACACCAGCAACAGAAGCTTAATTGCTCAATAGTGATCAATAAAATAGGCGGCCTAATTTATAGGCCGCTTTTTTTTTGCCAAATTCACCGAATAAGTGCTTTGGCCATTGTTGCGGAAAATTTAACAACAAGGAATAAAATGCAAAAACTGCAATGCGGACGTTTTATGCTAGATTTGCAGCGCCCACTCTTAATGGGAATTGTGAATATCACACCCGATTCTTTTTCGGACGGCGGGCATTACTGTCAAATTAATGCGGCTTTAGCCCATGCAGAAAAACTACTGGCTGATGGTGCCGATATCCTGGATATCGGCGGCGAATCAACCCGGCCAGGTGCAGCTTTTGTGCCTGCTGATGAAGAAACAAGCCGGGTGATCCCGGTGATTAAAGCGCTACAAAGCTTTAATGTGCCCATATCTATTGATACGCGTAAAGCGGTGGTGATGCGTGCAGCGCTAGATGCTGGCGTTGATTTGGTGAATGATATTTCTGCGCTGGAAGATAAAGGCGCTTTGGAGCTGGTTGCCCAAAGTAATGCGGCAATTTGCCTGATGCATATGCAAGGGGATCCGCATAATATGCAAGCCACGCCTAATTATCTGGATGTGGTAGTGCAAGTGTCGGCTTATTTAGCGGCAAGGCGCGATGCTGCTTTAGCGGCTGGGATCTCACATCATCGCTTATTACTTGATCCGGGGTTTGGTTTTGGTAAAACGCTGGAGCACAATATCGCTTTGTTTAAAGCCCTGCCAGATTTGCTGGGTCAGTTAGCAACGCCTTTATTGATTGGGGTTTCACGTAAAAGTATGCTGGGCCAAATTACTGGTCAGGCCGTGGCGGACAGAATGCCTGCCAGTATTGCTGCGGCGTTGATGGCTGCACAAGCAGGTTCTGCGGTAATTCGGGTTCATGATGTGAGGGAAACAGTGGATGCTTTAAAGATTTGGCATGCCTTACAATAGTTGCCAGTTAGTAGTTTGTTATTGAGCAATACTCTCCTGCTAAAGGTGAGTCAAAATACATATTAATCATTGGGGTGAAGAATGGGTCGCAAGTATTTTGGAACAGATGGTGTACGTGGTTTGGTGGGTGAATACCCGATTACTCCTGAGTTTGCGATGAAGCTGGGCTATGCCGCAGGCAAAGTACTTGCCGCAGAGAGTAAGCGTGGCAATGGGGATCATGCAGCGGTACTGATCGGTAAAGATACCCGTGTGTCAGGCTATATGCTGGAGGCCGCGTTACAAGCGGGTTTAAATGCCGCTGGTGTTGATGTTTACCTGACCGGCCCTTTGCCTACTCCAGGCATCGCTTATCTGACTCGTGCGCTACGGTTATCTGCGGGTGTTGTGATTTCTGCATCGCACAACCCTTATCACGATAATGGAATTAAGTTTTTTGGTGCAGGCGGTAAAAAGCTGGCTGATGATGTGGAATTAGCAATTGAAGCAGCAATCGATGAAAACCAGCCTTGCGTGTCGCCCAAGCGCATTGGTAAATCCTGGCGTGTAGACGATGCAGCAGGTCGCTATATCGAGTTTTGTAAATCCACTTTTCCAAATGAGCTGGATTTGCGTGGCTTAAAGCTGGTGGTTGATTGTGCTCACGGTGCAACTTATGATATTGCCCCGCATGTATTTCATGAGTTGGGTGCAGAAGTGATCAAGATCGGTGTGGCACCGAATGGTTACAATATTAACGAAGAAGTTGGAGCCACTCACCCCGAAACAGCGCGCAAAGCGGTACTGGCTGAAGGTGCAGATTTTGGGATTTCACTCGATGGTGATGGCGATCGTCTGATTATGATCGATCGGGATGGCACGATTGTCGACGGCGATCAATTGCTCTATGCGCTGGCTTGCTATCGCCAGGATAAAGGTACTTTAGGTGCTGGCGTGGTGGGTACTTTGATGACCAACTTAGGCGTTGAAAATGGCTTAAAAGCGCGGGGTATTGGTTTTGAGCGAGCTAAAGTTGGTGATCGTTATGTGCTAGAAAAGCTGCTGGCCAATAACTGGCTGGTGGGCGGAGAAGGCTCGGGGCATTTGCTGTGTCTTGATAAACACTCCACTGGGGACGGTATTGTGTCGGCCCTGCAAGTGTTGCAAGCCTTAAAAGAAAGCGGCAAGACGCTGGCTCAGTATTGTCATGATCTGGTGCTATCGACACAAGTGCTCAAAAACGTGCGTATCGCTAAAGGCTTTGATTGCCATGCTTCGGAGCTTATCAAGGCCGAAGTGAGCAAGGCAGAGGCTGCAATGGGTGAAGATGGTCGTGTTTTACTGCGTCCTTCAGGCACCGAGCCGGTAGTACGGGTGATGGTTGAGCATATTGATATGGTCATTGCCCGCGATTGGGCTGAGCGTATTGCAAAAGTTGTGAGCGCTGAGGCGAACGCCGAGTAATGAAATAGCAGGGTGGATGTTTATTCATCCTGCTATTCAGATAAAAAATATTTAGCTTTAGTTGCAATCAGGATACTTAGAGATTCTTTTAATGATTTGTCATGGTAATTAAACAATTCTGTAACTTAATACTCTTAGAATTGCTTAAATTAAATGCCCGTTCGGGGCCAAACCACCGCCATATTTATCAGAGAGAATCGACCAATGAAAAAAACCAGCCTGATTTTGCTGTGCAGCGTTTTCTTATTCACAGCGTGCAGCACAACACCAGGTCAGGAAGCAAAAGCGCCTTCTGATCCTAAATTGACAGGTGTTGCATTGGCTGCCGCAGTAAAAGGTAGTTTGGATAACGATCTGGCATTGCAGAAATTCAATTTAAAAGTAAAAGCGAAAGACGCTGATGTAACGATCGAAGGTGCTGTTGATGAAGGTGAGCAAATTGCACTGGCGGGGATGATTGCAGAAAAAGTGAAAGGCGTTCGTTACGTTGATAATAAGATTGATGCAAAAAACTAAAACCACCTAATTGGTATATAAAAAGGCAGCTTAGGCTGCCTTTTTTAATGATCTTCATTGATTTTGATATAAAAAAAGGCAAGCGCATGGCTTGCCTTTTTGTGCGGGTAAGTGCGGATTAACCAAATTTACCCGTAATATAATCTTCGGTTGCTTTTACTTTTGGCGTGGTAAAGATCGTATCTGTTTCGCCTACTTCAATCAGCTCACCTAAATACATATAAGCGGTGATATCGGATACGCGAGCTGCTTGTTGCATGTTATGCGTCACCATAGCAATAGTGTAATCTTGTTTTAATTCATGGACCAGCTCTTCAACATGCGCGGTAGAAATAGGATCAAGCGCAGAAGTGGGCTCATCGAGTAATAAAATCTCAGGCTTAACTGCAATAGCACGTGCAATACAGAGCCGCTGCTGCTGGCCACCCGATAAACTTAAACCTGATTGTTTTAGTTTATCTTTTGCCTCGTTCCACAGTGCTGCTTTTTGCAGTGCCCATTCAACCCGATCGTCCATTTCTGATTTTGGCAGGTTTTCATACAGCTTTACACCAAACGCAATATTGTCATAAATTGACATTGGAAACGGAGTGGGCTTTTGAAATACCATGCCTACTTTTGCGCGTAACATATTTAAATCGACATCGCTGTCTAAAACATTCTTGCCATTCAGAATGATCTCACCCTCGGCACGTAATTTAGGATAAAGATCGTACATCCGGTTGAATGTGCGTAATAGTGTTGATTTACCGCAGCCCGAAGGTCCGATAAACGCAGTCACTTTACCTTCCTGAATATCTAAATTGACGTTCTTTAGGGCATGAAAATTGCCGTAATAAAAATTAAGGTTTTTAATGGCAAGTTTTGCTGGATTTTTGGTTGTCATAATTAAGCTATTCCGTATTGATTTATTAGTTTTGTTTCGGTTCACGCAGCATGACGCGCGCAACAATATTTAAACCGAGTACAAAGAGGCCAATTAATAAAGCACCCGTCCAAGCTAGTTGATGCCATTCTTCATAGGGGCTCATCGCAAATTGGAAGATCACCACTGGTAAATTAGACATTGGCTGGTTCATATTTGAATAGAACTGGTTATTGAGCGCAGTAAAGAGCAGGGGCGCCGTTTCACCTAGAATACGAGCAATGGCAAGCAAAATACCGGTTGCAACACCTGCTTTTGCTGCACGCAATGTCACCAAAAGCACCATTTTCCATTGCGGAGCGCCTAAAGCGTAAGCGGCTTCACGCATGGCTGTAGGTACAAGACGCAGCATGTTTTCGGTGGTTCTAAGTACCACCGGAATCACCAGAATGGCTAAGGCAAACGAGCCTGCCCAGCCAGAGAAATGCTGAGCGTGTGCAACGTACATTTCAAAAATAAACAAGCCAATTACAATCGATGGAGCAGAGAGCAAAATATCATTAATAAATCGTGTGGTTGGAGCTAACCAGCCTTTGTTTCCAAATTCAGCCAAATAAGTACCGGCTAAAATACCAATCGGTGTTCCAATGGCAACGCCGACGATAGACATTTGTAAACTACCTAAAATAGCGTTAGATAGACCACCAGCACTCCCTGGGGCAGGAGTGGTTTGGGTAAAGGTGGCTAACGTCAAACCGGGCAAGCCATTTTTGAATAGCGTAAACATAATCCAGAAAAGCCAGAATAAGCCAAAGGCCATAGCAATAATGGAAAGCGTTAAGCTTAGATAATTGATAGTGCGACGACGGTTATAAATATTCATGGCATGCCTCACGAGTTTGCGCCTTCATTACGCTGCAAGCGCAGCAGTAATAATTTAGAGAGCACCAGAACCACAAAGGTGATAAAGAAAAGTAACAGGCCTAATTCAATCAATGACGCGATATAAAGCTCGCCATTTGCTTCAGTAAATTCATTGGCCAAGGTGGCTGAAATTGTGGTTGCAGGGTCAAAAAGTGAATTCATTTTTGCTTGAGAATTACCAATTACAAAGGTAATCGCCATTGTTTCACCGAGTGCACGTCCCAAACCTAGCATGACTCCGCCAATAATTCCGTTTTTAGTAAATGGAACAACGATATTCCAGACAACTTCCCAAGTAGTAGAGCCAAGACCATATGCCGATTCTTTAAGCATAGGTGGCACTACTTCAAATACATCTCGCATCACTGATGTAACATAGGGAATGACCATAATGGAAAGGATAAGCCCTGCTGTGAACATACCAATACCCATCGGGGCACCCACAAATAGCTCGCCAATAAGTGGCCAGCCTTCTGTTGTTTCTGTGAGCCAGGGTTGTACATGATCTGCAAATAGCGGCGCAAAAACAAATAAACCCCACATGCCATAAATAATGGAGGGGACACCCGCAAGCAATTCAATAGCAATGCCCAAAGGGCGGCGTAGCCAAGTAGGTGACAATTCAGTCAGAAAAATAGCAATACCAAAGCTAACTGGTACGGCAATAATCAAGGCGATAAATGAAGAAATTAAAGTGCCGCGAATAGAAGGCCAGGCACCAAATTGCTCGGTAACAGGATTCCACTCTTCTGATGTAATAAAACTTAAGCCAAAATGTTTAATGCTTGGCATTGCGCCGTACAATAAAGAAAGAATAATACCGCTAAGTAAAGCAAGTACAAAAAAAGCAAAAAAACGAGTGCTACCGACGAACAAAGCATCTTGTAAACGCTGCTGTTTCATCCGTTGTGTTTGATTCGGCATTATAAAATCTCCATTCCACCGATGCTTCATAACAACACAACAGGAGCATCACGGCTCCTGTTGTGTGTTTAGGCGTGCAGCAAAACTGCTGCCGCCGCAATGAATATATTATTTCCAGATTGGATTTGTACCATCGGTTATTTGCGCTTTCCAGTTTGCTTTGATCATATTCACAACGCTGTCTGGCATTGGGATGTAATCTAAATCAAGCGCAACTTTGTCTGCATCATTGCCATATGCCCAATCAAAAAATTTCAATACTTCTGCGGCTTGAGCTGACTTGTCCTGCTTCTTGTGCATCAGGATGAAAGTTGGGTTGGCAATTGGCCAGGATGTTTTGCCGCCAGAGTTTGTGGTTAGCAAATACATACCAGGTGCATTTTTCCAATCCGCACCCGCTGCGGCTGCAACAAAAGCTTCTTCGGAAGGCTCTACAAAAGCACCGTCACGGTTTTGTAGTTGGGTGTGTGCAAGCTTGTTTTGCTTGGCGTAAGCAAACTCAACGTAACCGATTGCCCCTTTGATGCGTTGTACGTAGTTAGAAACGCCTTCGTTTCCTTTGCCACCTACACCTACAGGCCATTGAACTGAGGTATTCGCGCCTACTTTTTCTTTCCATTCTGCGGATACTTTTGATAAGTAATCAGCAAATACAAAGGTAGTGCCTGAGCCATCAGAGCGGCGAACAACGGTGATGTTCTGTTCTGGCAAAGCCACACCGGAATTCAGGGCAACAATAGCTGGATCATTCCATTTTTTGATTTTGCCGAGGAAAATATCGGATAAAACCTGCGGGTTGAGCTTTAACTGGCCAGGTTTAACGCCTGGAATATTCACAACAGGCACAACTCCACCGATCACGGTAGGGAACTGCATGAGGCCTTGCTTGTTTAGCTCTTCAGGCTTCAATGGCATATCAGAAGCACCAAAATCAACCGTTTTAGCTTGAATTTGCTTAATGCCACCGCCTGAACCGATCGACTGATAATTTAGCCCGGTGCCTGTCTTGGCTTTGTACATTTCTGCCCATTTTGCGTATAGCGGGTACGGGAAGGTAGCACCTGCGCCAGTAATGTCTGCCGCGATAGCATGTGTGAACAGGCCGGCAGTAAGGCCGATAGTGACAATTAGTTTGCGTGCAAGTGCCATTACTAGAAACTCCGAAGGCTAAAACGTTTGGACGAAAAGAATAGTGCCTATGCTAGCTGTTGATTGTTGCTGAAATATTACAAGTCTCAATAGTGTAGGTTTGCAAGTTTCATAAATCAATAAACCGAATGGCTCGGTTTGACTGGGGGTAGGGGTGGGAATACAATCTGGGACTTTTGAAGTGGGCGCTTCACGTCGTATGACAAGACAGCTTGTGATTGGTAACTGGAAGATGCATGGCAGCATCGGTAAGGTTCGTTCGGTATTACCCGAGTTGGCTCGCGCCAAGCTGGGGCCGAATGTTGCAGTATGTATTCCTTATCCTTATGTCATGTTGGCCAAAAGTTTACTGAAAGATAGTCAGGTTCAGGTTGGTGCTCAGGACGTCAGCGAGTATCATGTTGGGGCTTACACAGGAGCGGTTTCTGCTTCTATGCTGGCTGACATTGGTTGCGAGCTGGTTATTGTGGGGCATTCAGAGCGTCGCCGTTACTTTGGCGAGAGCAGCGAAAATGCCGCGCGTAAGTTGCGTGCTTGCTTAGATGCGGGTCTTTTCCCTGTTTATTGCGTTGGGGAGGATGCAGAAGAGCGTGCCAGTGGCCGGCATAAAGAAATTATTGCTGCAGAATTAGCCGTATTACGCGGTTTGCCGATTGGGCTTTATGCCGTTGCTTACGAGCCATCATGGGCGGTAGGTACCGGCGTGATTGCAACATCTGAGCAAATTGCTGAAATGCATGCATTTATCAAAGAAACTTTAGAACCTCGCACCCGCGTGTTGTACGGCGGCAGTGTAAAAGGCAGTAATGCTGAAGAGGTGTTGGCGGTGGATGGGGTAGATGGTGTACTTGTTGGCGGAGCCGCTTTATCAGCGTCCGAGTTTTTAGAAATCTGCATGGCAGCGCGCTAGTCAAAGTAAGCAAAAACGGCTAGAATGCGCGCCGCATAGAAATGAGAAATTAATGGAACTTATTCAATCACTCGTGCTCATTTTGAACGTGGTTTCAGCGATCGCTACCATCGTTTTGGTACTGATGCAGCACGGTAAGGGTGCCGATATGGGCGCTGCTTTTGGCAGTGGCTCAGCGGGTAGTCTGTTTGGCTCGTCAGGTTCGGCTAATTTTTTAAGCCGTACTACTGCGGTTACAGCGACGCTGTTTTTCGCAAGTTGCCTCGCTCTGGTGCTGCTGGTTAGCCCATCGAAGAAGTCTGATTTGGGTGTGATGAGCACGCAAAAACCAGCGGTACAGCAGCCTGCACAGCCGAGTAAAATTCCGGAATAAGCTTTTAATATTTTGGATAATTAATTTGTTTTTAATGCCGACATGGTGAAATTGGTAGACACGCTATCTTGAGGGGGTAGTGACTTCGGTTGTGAGAGTTCGAGTCTCTCTGTCGGCACCAGATTCAAAACGCCCGCGCAATGTGGGCGAATACAACATATAAAAATATCCTTAACCTTCAAATCTGGGGAGTGCCATGCTCGCTAACTATTTCCCCATCCTGATGTTTCTGGCTGTAGGACTCTTGGTGGGCGTAGCCCCGCTGGTTCTTGGCTGGGGGGTGGGCAAGATTCTCGGGACCAATCGGCCTGATCCTGAAAAACGCTCGCCTTACGAGTGTGGCTTCGAAGCTTTCGAAGACGCGCGCATGCAGTTTGATGTGCGTTACTACCTCGTTGCAATCCTGTTTATCTTATTTGATCTCGAAGTGGCCTTCCTTGTGCCATGGGCTGTTGTGCTCAAAGAGCTCGGCATGTTCGGCTTCCTTGCAATGATGATTTTCCTCACCGTACTGGTGGTGGGTTTTATCTTTGAATGGAAGAAGGGCGCACTGGAATGGGAGTAATGAAATGAATCCTCAATCCTTAGAAAGTGTTGGGTCCTCAGAAAAAGGATTCGTAACCACATCGCTGGATACCGTCATTAATTGGACGCGCACGGGTTCTTTGTGGCCAATGACGTTTGGTCTGGCCTGTTGCGCGGTAGAAATGATGCATGCAGGCGCAGCGCGCTATGACTTGGATCGTTTCGGTATCGTGTTCCGCCCAAGCCCGCGCCAATCTGACTTGATGATTGTTGCGGGAACGCTTTGCAATAAGATGGCGCCTGCGCTGCGTAAGGTCTACGACCAGATGCCAGAGCCACGTTGGGTGATCTCGATGGGATCCTGTGCCAATGGTGGTGGTTACTACCATTACTCTTATTCTGTTGTCCGTGGCTGTGATCGCATTGTGCCGGTTGATATCTATGTGCCGGGCTGTCCGCCGACTGCTGAAGCTTTGCTTTACGGCATCATTCAGCTACAGAATAAGATTAAGCGTACTAACACGATTGCGCGTTCAGGTGTATTGGCGAGTGAGAGGGTAAACAGTGGATCGTAAACTTAGCGTCCTGATGGACAGCCTGAAGGCCGTTCTGGGTGAGGCAGGTGGCGCAAATATTGCCAAGCTGGTCTGTGCTCTGGATGAAGTCACTATCGAAGTGCCGGCAGCGGTCTGGTCCGAAGTGGCTTTAGCTTTGCGTGATGATGCCGCATTGCACTTTGAATCCTGTCTGGATGTCTGTGGTGTGGATTACAGCACTTACAAAGACGCAGTATGGGAAGGCCACCGTTTTGCAGCGGTATATCACTTCTTGTCTTACAAACACAATGTGCGCTTGCGTGTGCGCGTGTTCTGTACCGATGATGATTTCCCGGTTGTGCCGTCTATGGTTTCGGTTTGGCCTGGCCTGAATTGGTTTGAGCGTGAAGCGTTCGATTTATTCGGCATTATGTTCCAGGGGCACCCTGATTTACGTCGCATCCTGACCGATTATGGTTTTGTTGGTCATCCTTTCCGCAAGGATTTTCCGCTTTCTGGCTATGTAGAAATGCGTTACGACCCAGAACAGGGCCGTGTTATCTACCAGCCTGTCACTATCGATCCGCGAGAAACAACACCGCGTATCATCCGCGAGGAGAACTACGGTGGCTGCTGAAATCCGTAACTACACGCTTAACTTCGGGCCCCAACACCCTGCCGCGCACGGCGTACTTCGCCTAGTGCTTGAGCTTGATGGTGAAGTGGTTGAACGGGCTGACCCACATATTGGTCTTTTACACCGTGGCACTGAAAAATTAGCTGAATCAAAAACCTATATTCAATCCCTGCCATACATGGACCGGCTTGATTACGTATCGATGATGTGTAATGAGCACGCCTATTGTATGGCGATTGAAAAAATGGTGGGACTAGAAGTACCACTACGCGCTCAGTATATCCGCGTGATGTTTGACGAAATCACTCGTATTCTGAATCACCTGATGTGGATTGGTGCGCACGGCATTGACTGTGGCGCGATGACTATCTTCTTGTACGCCTTCCGTGAGCGTGAAGACTTGATGGACTGCTACGAAGCAGTGTCAGGCGCACGTATGCATGCGGCCTACTATCGCCCGGGTGGCGTTTACCGTGATCTGCCTGATCAAATGCCGCAGTACCAAGCTTCTAAGGTACGTAATGCCGCTGCGATCAAAAAATTAAATGGTAACCGTGAAGGCTCTTTACTCGATTTTATCGAAGACTTCACCAATCGTTTCCCGACTTATGTGGATGAATACGAAACCCTGCTGACAGATAACCGTATTTGGAAACAGCGTACCGTGGGTATTGGCATTATCACTCCTGAACGCGCTCTAGCGTTGGGGCTGACTGGCCCCATGTTGCGTGGCTCAGGTGTGGAGTGGGATTTGCGTAAGAAACAACCGTATGAAGTTTACGGTGCTCTTGATTTTGATATTCCTGTTGGTAAAAACGGCGATTGTTATGACCGCTATTTGGTTCGCGTTGAAGAAATGCGCCAGTCCAACCGCATTATCAAGCAGTGCGTGGCATGGCTGAAAGCCAATCCGGGCCCTGTGATTGTAGATAATCATAAAGTGGCATCGCCTTCACGTGGTGGTATGAAAGCCAATATGGAAGAGCTGATTCACCATTTCAAACTGTTTACCGAAGGGATGCACGTTCCAGAGGGCGAAGCTTACGCCGCGGTTGAGCATCCTAAGGGCGAGTTTGGTATCTACATGGTGTCCGATGGTGCAAATAAACCGTATCGAATGAAAATTCGTGCGCCGGGTTTTGCCCACTTAGCATCCTTAGACGAAATGGCGCGTGGTCATATGCTGTCTGATGTGGTGGCTATTATCGGTACACAGGACGTTGTATTCGGGGAGATTGATCGCTGATGTTAACTACTCAATCCCTAGCATTGATTGATCGTGAAGTAGCGAAATACCCAGCAGAGCACAAGCGCTCTGCCGTGATGGGGGCGCTGCGTATTGCGCAGACCGAGCATCGCTACCTCAGCAATGACATGATCGAATTTGTAGCTAACTATCTTGGCATTGCGCCAATGATGGCGCTTGAAGTAGCTACTTTCTACAATATGTACGATTTAAAGCCAGTTGGTAAGCACAAAATCACCGTGTGTACCAATCTGCCCTGTGCACTTTCGGGCGGCTATACTGCGGCGCATTACATTAAGCAAAAGCTGGGCATTGGTTTTAATGAAACCACCGCCGATGGTAAGTTTACGCTGAAGGAAGGGGAGTGCATGGGCGCCTGTGGTTACGCACCGGTGATGCTGGTGAATAACCACGCCATGTGCAGTCATATGACGCCTGAGGCGATCGATAAGAAACTGGCGGAGCTCGAATAATGACCGTCTACACAACCGGCGTTGTATTTGATGACGTCAATTTTGAAGATCCTAACTGCTGGCGCATTAACGAATACGTTAAGCGTGGTGGCTATGATGCGCTCAAAAAAATCCTGAGTGAAAATATCACTCAGGATGAAATTATTGCGCAAATGAAAACTTCTGGCCTGCGTGGCCGTGGCGGTGCGGGCTTCCCTACCGGCTTGAAGTGGTCGTTTATGCCACGGAGCTTCCCTGGGCAAAAATACCTCGTTTGTAATACTGATGAGGGCGAGCCGGGCACCTTTAAGGATTTAGACATTATTGTGTCTAATCCGCATGCGCTGATCGAAGGCATGATTATTGGTGCTTACGCTATGGGCATTACCGTGGGTTACAACTATATCCATGGAGAGGTGTTTGAAGCTTACGAGCGTTTCGAAGAAGCACTCGAAGAAGCACGCAAGGCAGGCTTTTTAGGCGATAAAATTCTGGGTTCAGAATTTAGCTTCGAGCTGCATGCGCATCATGGCTACGGTGCTTATATTTGCGGTGAAGAAACGGCGCTGCTTGAATCCTTGGAAGGCAAAAAAGGCCAGCCTCGTTTTAAGCCTCCTTTCCCTGCTAGCTATGGCCTCTACGGTAAGCCAACAACTATTAATAATACGGAGACGTTTGCCTCCGTACCTTACATTATCCGCGAAGGCGGGCAGAAATTCCTTGAGCTAGGTAAACCTAATAACGGTGGCACCAAGTTATTTTCGGTTTCTGGCCATGTAAATCGCCCCGGAAATTACGAAGTGCCGCTCGGCATGCCGTTTTCAGAGCTGCTGGAATTATGTGGCGGTATGCGTGATGGCAAAAAACTCAAAGCGGTTATTCCAGGTGGATCATCCTCGCCGGTCTTGCCTGCTGACATCATGATGCAATGCACCATGGACTACGATTCGATCGCTAAAGCGGGGTCGATGTTGGGTTCGGGTGCGGTGATCGTGATGGACGAAACTGTCAATATGGTGCAAGCGCTAGAGCGTTTGTCCTACTTCTACTTCGAAGAATCGTGTGGCCAATGTACGCCGTGTCGTGAAGGCACCGGCTGGCTGTATCGCATTGTTCATCGTATCGCACAGGGTCATGGCGTTCCGGAAGATTTGGAACTCTTAGACAGTGTCGGTAATAACATCGCAGGGCGAACCATTTGTGCCCTCGGCGACGCAGCTGTTTTCCCGGTGCGCGGAATGCTAAAGCACTTCCGTAGCGAATTCGAATACCTTATCGAACACAAGACTGCGTTGCAGGCTTGGGTTTGATTCAATAGCCATTGAGTAGAGCATGCTGGAAATTGAAATCGACGGTAAGAAACTGACAGTGCCAGGTGGTAGCACGGTAATGGACGCAGCCAATTCGGTTGGCGTGCATATCCCGCATTTTTGCTATCACAAAAAGCTGTCTATAGCCGCAAACTGCCGTATGTGCCTTGTTCAGGTTGAGAAAGCGCCTAAGCCTTTACCTGCCTGTGCAACCCCCGTCACCGACGGGATGAAAATCTGGACCCACTCTGATCAGGCCGTGAAGGCGCAGCAGGGGGTGATGGAATTCTTACTGATTAATCACCCACTCGATTGCCCGATTTGCGATCAAGGTGGCGAATGTCAGTTGCAGGATCTAGCGGTAGGCTACGGCCAATCCGGCTCCCGCTATACAGAAGAAAAACGCGTTGTCGCCAATAAAGACCTTGGCCCGCTGATTTCTACTGATATGACGCGTTGTATTCATTGCAGCCGCTGCGTTCGCTTTACCGAAGAAATTGCCGGTTTCCAGGAATTGGGTATGGCAGGTCGCGGTGAATTTACCGAAGTCATGTCCTTTATTGGCAAGACAGTTAAATCGGAAATTTCCGGCAATGTGATTGATCTTTGCCCGGTTGGCGCACTGACCAGCAAGCCTTTCCGCTACTCAGCACGTACATGGGAATTATCCCGTCGCAAGTCTGTTAGCCCACATGATGGCTTGGGTTCCAATCTTGTTGTGCAAGTGAAAAACAACAAGGTGATGCGTGTATTACCGCTAGAAAACGAAGCCATTAATGAATGCTGGTTGGCCGATCGTGATCGTTTCTCTTACGAAGCCCTAAACGGCGCAGATCGCCTGCAAAAGCCAATGATTAAGCAAGGCGGCGTTTGGCAAGTGACTGATTGGCAGACTGCACTTGAATACGTGGCGAACGGCTTAAAACAAGTCGTTGCAGATCACGGTGTTGCATCGGTGGCTGCCGTGGCAACGCCAAACAGTACGGTTGAAGAGCTGTTTATGCTGCGTAAACTCATGGCAGGTTTAGGCGTAGAAAGTGTCGAAACTCGCTTACGCAATGCAGACTTCAGCCTGAATACTGTGGGCGCGACTTACTTGGGCCAATCGATTGCTGATTTGGCTGCATCTGAAGCGGTGCTAGTGGTGGGTTCATCATTACGCCAAGAACAGCCTTTGTTGGCACAGCGCCTGCGTCAATCGGTTAAGAAAGGCTTGAAGCTTTCCTTAGTGAATGTGCATAGCGATGATTTGCTGACTAAAGTAGCCGCACAATCTGTCGTACGCCCAGATCAGCTGGTGGAAGGCGTGTTGGCCGTGATTAAGGCTGTTGTTGAAGCAGACTCAAGCAAGGCCACTCCTGCGAATATCGATTTGGCTGGCGTTGAAGTGACTGATTCAGCTCGCGCTATTGCCGCAACCCTGACCGGTAAATCGGCCGTATTGCTAGGTAATATCGCAACGCACAATCCACGCGCTGCAGAATTACACGCGGCAGCTGCTGCATTGGCCGAGCTAACTGGCGCAACACTGGGTGTGATGAGCGAAGCGGCGAATACCGTGGGCGCTCAGCTGATCGGTGCAACGGTGGGTGGCAATGTCTTCGCTTCCCCGAAAAAAGCTTATGTTCTTTTAAATGCTGAAACCGAGTTTGATACGCACAACGGCGCACAAGCTTTGGCGGCAGTGAAAGCGGCTGAAATGGTCGTGGTGATGTCGGCATTTAATAGCTGTGCGCTAGATTTTGCCGATGTGATCTTGCCGATCTCACCGTTCTCAGAAACCTCCGGTACTTTCGTCAATATGGAAGGTAAGCCACAAAGCTTTAACGGTGTGGTACGTCCATTAGGAGAGACTCGTCCGGCCTGGAAAGTATTCCGCGTCTTAGGCAATGTGCTTGGTTTTAATGGCTTTGATTACGAATCGTCAGAACAGATTCGTGATGAAGCCTTGCTAGGTGATACTGCTGCCCGCTTGAATAATGCAGCCGTAGCTGCTGTGGCAGTTAAAGCTCAGGCCGCTTCCGGTCTGGTTCGCTTAGGTGAAGTGGCGATGTATCAGGCAGATACCTTGGTTCGTCGTGCGCCAAGCTTGCAAGCGACTCAAGCTGCTCCGGCGCTGAAAGCCAATGCGGCAACACTGGCGGCTTTAGGTTTGGCAACAAATGATCTGGCGCGAGTAGAGCAGGGCGGTCAAGCCGCATCGCTGTTTGCTGAGCTGGATGCTGGCCTTGCAGACAATGTGATTCGTGTGGCTACAGCGCATGCTGCGACGCGTGAGCTCGCAGGCATGTTCGATAGTCTCTCGGTTTCTAAAGCTTAAAGGGCGCCCAATATGGAAATGTTACAAGGGTGGTTTGGCGCAGAGATCGCGTTTGTCCTCTGGACCTTAATCAAGATTGTTTGCATCGTTGCGCCTTTGATGGGCGCGGTGGCTTACCTGACATTGGCCGAGCGTAAAGTCATCGGTTATATGCAGATTCGTATCGGCCCGAATCGGGTTGGTCCGTTTGGTTTGCTGCAACCGATTGCTGACGGTGTAAAGCTGCTGCTGAAAGAAATTATTTCTCCATCTGCTGCCAGCACTGGTCTGTTCTTTTTAGCGCCGATTATGGTTCTGGTACCGGCACTGGCGGCTTGGGCCGTGGTGCCGTTTTATCCTGGCTATGTTTTATCGGATGTGAATGTTGGCTTGCTCTACGTGATGGCCATCACTTCGATGGGCGTTTACGGTGTGATTCTGGCGGGCTGGGCCTCTAACTCTAAATATGCCTTCCTTGGTGCAATGCGCGCTGCGGCTCAGGTGATTTCTTATGAGTTGGCAATGGGCTTTGCCTTGGTGGGTGTGATGATGGTTTCGGGCAGCTTAAATATGACCGAAATCGTCAATCAACAAGGCCAAGGTATGGCGGGTGGCTCGATTCTTTCGTGGAATCTGATCCCCTTGATGCCTTTGTTCGTTGTGTACTTTATTTCTGGTGTGGCTGAAACCAACCGTGCGCCATTTGACGTAACCGAAGGTGAATCAGAAATTGTTGCGGGTCACATGGTCGAATACTCGGGCATGAGCTTCGCGCTGTTCTTCCTTGCCGAATACGCCAATATGATTTTGATTTCAGCAATGACATCGATCATGTTCCTTGGCGGCTGGTTAAGCCCGTTCCCTGCAAGCTGGGGTATTTTGGGCACGCCATCGGTACTGTGGTGGGTATTAAAAGTAGCCTTTATGCTGTTCTGCTTCTTGTGGTTCCGCGCTACTTTCCCTCGCTATCGTTACGATCAGCTTATGCGTTTGGGTTGGAAGATTTTCATCCCGGTCACCTTGATTTGGATTGTGGTCGTGGGCGCTTGGATGCAGACGCCGTTCTCAATCTGGCCGCTAGGGAAATAAACAGGAACCGTTATGGAAAAAATTGCTTATTTCTTTAAAACGTTCTTGCTCGTGGAACTGGTAAAAGGCTTGATGCTTACCGGCCGCCATATGTTCCAGACCAAGATCACCGTGCAGTTCCCAGAAGAAAAAACACCGTACAGCCCGCGTTTTCGCGGTTTGCACGCACAACGTCGCTACGCCAATGGTGAAGAGCGTTGTATCGCCTGTAAGCTTTGCGAAGCAGTTTGCCCGGCTCAAGCGATTGTGATTGAGTCAGATAAGCGCGAGGACGGTACACGTCGCACCACGCGTTACGACATCGATCTGACCAAATGTATTTTCTGTGGCTTTTGTGAGGAAGCTTGCCCGGTGGATGCCATCGTGGAAACGCATATCCTTGAATATCACGGCGAAAAACGGGGCGACCTCTACTACACCAAGCCAATGTTGTTGGCTGTAGGTGATAAGTACGAGAGCGAAATTGCTGAACGTAAAGCGCAAGATGCCAAATACCGCTAATAGCTCGATACCAAACTACTGCGAACTCCAAGGGCAGCTTGGCTTTCCCTTGGATTTTCCGCTACGTTTTTTATCGACTGTTAAAGGTCAAATATTGATAGGTGTCCAATGACAATTGCACTATTTAGTTTCTTCGCCTTTGTGCTGCTGGCTTCTGCACTGGGTGTTGTGAGTACCAAAAATCCGGTACAAGCTGCTTTGCTGCTGATTCTGTCTTTCTTCACTGCAGCCATGCTGTGGATGTTGATGAAAGCCGAATTCCTTGCTGTTTCCCTTGTGCTGATTTATGTGGGTGCAGTCATGGTGCTGTTCCTGTTTGTGGTGATGATGCTGGATATTAATTTTGAGGAGCTGCGTAAAGGCTTCTGGAAATTTGCTCCGGTTGCAGGCGTGGTCGCTGGCACGATGTTGGTAGAAATGACGCTGGTTATTACGCATGGCGCAAGCCAGCTAGAAGGCGCAGCGCTGGTTGAGCGCCCTGCTGGTTACAGCAATGTACATGAGTTAGGCCGTTTGATTTACACCCAGTACTTCTTACCATTTCAGCTAGCGTCGGTGATTTTGTTGGTGGGTATGATTGCCGCCATTGCTCTGACGCTACGTAAACGTAAGAGCACTAAGTACATCAATCCTGGTGATCAAGTTCGTGTTAAAGCCAGTGATCGTCTGCGTATCGTGAAGATGGCCGCGGAAGTGAAAGTGCTTGCAGATGTTCCTGCAAGTGATGATAAACCGGCTGCCTAAGGAAGAGTTTCTATGCTTGAGTTGACGCATTATCTTGTGCTGGCGGCTTGTTTATTTGCCATCAGTATTTTCGGTATCTTTATGAACCGTAAAAACTTAATCGTGCTTTTAATGGCGATCGAGTTGATGTTGCTTGCGGTGAATATGAACTTTATTGCTTTCTCGCAGTTTTTAGGCGATTCAGCAGGGCAGGTTTTCGTATTCTTTATCTTGACGGTAGCCGCGGCAGAAGCGGCCATTGGGCTCGCGATCCTGATTGTGTTATTCCGCAATCTGCGTTCGATCAACGTCGAAGATCTCGACAGCCTGAAGGGTTAAGGGGACTGGATTACAAATGGATATGAAAACGATTTATCTCTTAATCCCGCTGGCGCCGTTATTTGGTGCGCTAGTCGCAGGGCTGTTTGGTTGGGCGATTGGACGACGTGCATCGCACGTCGTGACCATTGGTGGTGTGGCGGTGTCCTTCTTGTTGTCGGCTTATACGCTGAACCACTTGGTTTCAGGCGGTGATAACTTTAACGGCACGGTTTACACTTGGCTGACTGTTAATGGCGTTGATTTTAACGTTGGTTTCTTGGTTGATAAGCTCACCGCAATGATGATGTGTGTGGTGACTTTTGTATCCTTGATGGTGCATATCTATACCATCGGTTATATGTCAGAAGATCCAGGCTATCAGCGCTTCTTTAGTTATATCTCGCTATTTACGTTCTCGATGCTGATGCTGGTGATGGCGAATAACTTCGTTCAGCTCTTCTTTGGTTGGGAAGCGGTGGGTCTGGTTTCTTACCTCTTGATTGGTTTCTGGTTCAAAAAGCCTACGGCAACATTTGCCAATATGAAGGCTTTCTTAGTGAACCGCGTAGGTGACTTTGGTTTCCTATTAGGGATTGGCTTGGTACTGGCTTACTTTGGCTCGCTTGATTACGCAGATGTGTTTGCTAAAGCACCTGAGTTAAAAGATGCCACCATCAGCTTGTTCCCCAATGTCACTTGGTCTTTGTTGTCGGTCACTTGCATCTTGCTGTTTATTGGCGCGATGGGTAAATCGGCTCAGTTCCCGTTACATGTCTGGTTGCCGGATTCGATGGAAGGCCCAACTCCGATTTCCGCTCTGATTCACGCGGCAACGATGGTGACGGCAGGTATCTTTATGGTGGCACGTATGTCGCCATTGTTTGAGCTATCCGATACTGCGCTGAATTTCGTGATGGTGATTGGTGCAATTACCGCGCTGTTTATGGGTTTCCTCGGGATTATCCAGAACGATATCAAGCGCGTTGTAGCGTATTCAACACTATCGCAGCTAGGTTATATGACGGTTGCTTTAGGTGCATCGGCTTACTCGGTGGCGGTATTCCACCTGATGACACACGCCTTCTTTAAAGCGCTGTTATTCCTTGCTGCGGGTTCGGTGATTATTGGTATGCATCACGATCAGGACATCCGCAAAATGGGTGGCTTGCGTAAATACATGCCGATTACCTGGATTACTTCTTTGATTGGCTCCTTGGCATTGATCGGCACACCGTTCTTGTCGGGTTTCTACTCTAAAGATTCGATTATTGAGGCGGTACACGCTTCTAATCTGCCAGGCGCTGGTTTTGCTTACTTCGCGGTTGTGGCAGGTGTGTTTGTAACGGCTTTCTACTCTTTCCGTATGTACTTCTTGGTGTTCCACGGCGAAGAGCGTTTTGGTAAAGCGCATGATCATCACGGCCACGGTGCTGCACATGACGATGATCATCATGCTGATGAACACCACCATGGCTTGGCTCCGGGGCAGAAACCGCATGAAACGCCTTGGGTTGTTACTTTGCCTTTGGTGATGCTGGCGATTCCGTCGCTGGTGATTGGTTACTTTGCGATTGATCCTATGCTTTATGGGGATTTCTTCAAGGGTGTGATTTTTGTAAATCATGAAGCGCATCCTGCAATGGAAGTCATGAAAGAAGAATTCCATGGTGCAGTGGCAATGGGTATCCATTCGCTGACTACCTTGCCATTCTTGCTGGCATTAGCGGGTGTGGTGGTGTCTTGGTATTTCTATCTGGTGAAGCCAAGTATTCCTGCGGCATGCGATCGTTTCTTTACCTCAATCGGTATCAAGAAATTACTCGATGAGAAGTACTACATGGATCACCTGTATATCAATGGTTTTGCCGCAGGTGGCCGAGTGCTGGGTACTTTGTTCTGGAAAGTAGGCGATACCTTCATTATTGATGGCTTGCTTGTCAATGGTACGGCTAAGGTGGTGGGCTTGTTTGCCGCAGCAGCGCGTAAATTGCAAACGGGTTATATCTACCATTACGCTTTTGCCATGATTATCGGTGCAATTGGTCTGATGACATGGTGGATTGCTGGCCTGCTGGCCTAAAAAGCCGGCATCTTGCCGGGAATCGGGGGGGAAGGTCTTAAATAGATCGAATCTCCCTTACGAATTAAATTAACAAGTAGGTTGACTATGACGGGTAATCTTCTAAGCCTCGCGATCTGGCTGCCGATCGTGGCAGGCCTTGTAGTACTCGCGACAGGCGGGGACAAAAACGCCACGGCGGCGCGCTGGTTGGCGCTGGTCGGCGCTTTGCTAAGTTTCTTGGTAACCATTCCGCTGTATACGCAATTTGAGTCTTTGCACGGCGGCATGCAGTTCGAAGAAATGAAGCCTTGGATTGAATCTTTTAATATCAACTACCATCTTGGGGTTGATGGCATTTCGATGCTATTTGTGATTTTAAATAGCTTTATCACCCTGATGGTTATCCTTGCAGGCTGGCAGGTTATTGAAAAGCGTGTTGCACAGTATATGGCTGCTTTTCTGATTATGTCGGGCTTGATTAATGGCGCTTTTGCAGCCATGGATGCAATCTTGTTCTATGTCTTCTTTGAAGCGATGCTGATTCCGATGTACCTGATTATTGGTATCTGGGGCGGCCCGCGTCGTGTGTATGCGTCGATTAAATTTTTCCTTTACACCCTGCTTGGTTCATTGTTGACGCTGGTTGGCTTTATTTACCTGTATCAGCAAACCGGTGGTAGTTTTGAAATCGCTGATTTCCAACGACTGCCATTGGGCATGACAGCACAGACATTGGTACTGATTGCTTTCTTCTTTGCCTTTGCCGTGAAAGTGCCGATGTGGCCTGTTCACACATGGTTGCCTGATGCTCACGTTGAAGCGCCTACCGGTGGTTCGATGGTGTTGGCGGCGATTACCCTGAAGCTGGGTGCTTACGGTTTCTTGCGATTTGCTCTGCCGATTGCCCCTGATGCCGCGCGTGAATACGCATGGGTATTTGTGGTGCTGTCTCTGGTGGCGGTGATTTACATCGGTTTAGTTGCTCTTGTGCAAACCGATATGAAAAAGCTGGTGGCTTATTCTTCGATCTCGCATATGGGTTTTGTAACACTGGGCTTCTTTATGTTTGCCGGTGGTACACAGCTGAACCAGTACGCGGTTGAAGGCGCTTTATTGCAAATGATCTCGCACGGTTTTGTTTCTGCCGCAATGTTCTTCTGCATTGGTGTGATGTACGACCGAGTGCATAGCCGCAAGATTGCCGATTACGGCGGCGTGGCTAATAAAATGCCGATCTTCGCCAGCTTTATGATGCTATTTGCAATGGCCAATTCGGGTCTGCCGGGTACTTCTGGTTTTGCCGGTGAATTTATGGTGATTCTGGGCGCGGTGCAAGTGAACTTCTGGTACGCCTTTGCGGGCGCTACAACCTTGATTTTTGGTGCTGCCTATACCCTGTGGATGTACAAACGGGTGTTATTCGGTGAAGTCGCCAATGATCATGTTGAGCATCTGAAAGACGTTAACTCGCGTGAATTCCTGATCCTTGCTGTGTTAGCCCTTGCCGTGCTTGGCATGGGTCTGTATCCGAAGCCATTTGTGGATGTGATGCATGTGTCGGTTAATGATTTGATCTGGCATGTTTCACAGAGCAAATTGCACTGATTCGCGATAGTCGGGGATAACGATCAATCCCCGATTTTATCCAGAGGTAGAGCATACCTTCGGACCACCATACTATTATTAGATAGGGTTGAATAATGACCTGGACCAGCCTTAATGCTTGGGTGGCAATGCCGGAAATCTTCCTGCTATGTGCCAGCTGTGCGGTACTTTTGCTTGATTTGTTTGTGTCTGACGCCAAGCGCCATATTACTTATGTGCTCACACTGATTGTGTTGGCCATAACGGCCTTCCTTGTTGTGAATGGCTATGAGCCCTTCCCGCGTCTGGCATTTAATGGCCTGTTTATTAGCGATCCAATCGCTGATTTCGCCAAGATTGGCATGATCTTGGGTGTGGCTTTGGTGCTGATTTATGGTCGTGAATACAGCATGGTTCGCGGCTTGTTCCGTGGCGAGTTGTTTACACTGACTCTGTTTGCCTTGGCAGGCATGATGATCATGGCCTCTAGCGTTAACTTCTTAACGCTTTATATGGGGCTTGAGCTGCTGTCCTTGTCTTTGTATGCCTTGGTGGCATTGCAGCGCGATTCAGTGCAATCCACAGAAGCGGCCATGAAGTACTTTATTTTGGGTGCTTTAGCTTCCGGGATGTTGCTTTACGGTATGTCGATGATTTACGGCGCGACTGCCTCGCTGGATGTTTTTGTCATCGCACAAAAAATTGCCAGTGGTGAAGCAAACCGCATGTTGGCGGCCTTTGGCTTGGTGTTCTTGGTAACAGGTATTGGCTTTAAGTTAGGCGCTGTACCGTTTCATATGTGGGTGCCCGATGTTTACGAAGGCGCACCAACACCGGTTACTCAGTTGATTGGTTCTGCTCCAAAGTTAGCGGCGTTTGTGTTTGTAATCCGCTTACTGGCGCAAGGTATGGAAGGCTACGCTTTTGACTGGCGCGGTATGCTAGTGGTGTTGTCGGTGCTTTCGATGGGTATCGGTAATCTGACTGCAATCGCTCAAACCAGTATGAAACGTATGATGGCTTATTCCACTATCTCGCATATGGGCTTCTTGCTCTTAGGGATCTTGGTCGCTAGCCCGATTGGTTACGCCGCATCATTCTTCTACGCCATGGTGTATGTACTCACTGCCGCGGCGGGTTTCGGTATGGTGATGTTGCTGTCTCGTGAAGGCTTTGAAGCGGATAAGATTGATGACTTTAAAGGCTTGGCAGCACGTAGCCCATGGTTTGCTTGCATGATGATGTTTGTGATGTTCTCTATGGCAGGTATTCCGGTATTCGTTGGCTTCTTTGCCAAGTTATCGGTATTACAAGCCGTGGTGAATTTAGGCTATGTCTGGTTGGCCGTGGTTGCAGTGATGTTCTCGCTTGTCGGGGCGTTCTATTACCTGCGTATCGTGAAGATTATGTACTTTGATGAAGCAACAGATACTGCCCCAATTGCCGCAGGCTTTGATACCAAGGTAGTGTTGTCGGTTAACTGTGTCTTGTTGCTGGTGATGGGCTTGATGCCTGATCGCCTGATGTCTGTGCTCTCGCAGGCCGTTTCTTCATCTCTTGTGCCCATGTAATGAATAATGTGTATCTGCTCTGTGGATTGGCGCTGATTGCTGCCAATCTGCCTTTTTTCTTTGAACGCATTATTTTTTGCATTCCGGCAAAAAAGGTTAAGGGCTTTCATTGGCGCTTGCTAGAGCTGGTTCTGCTTTATGTGGCATTGGGTTTGCTGGCAAGGGTTCTGGAGGGACGGCTTTCTCCGGTTCATGCGCAAAACTGGCCTTTCTTTGCCACGACTTTTGCGATGTTTATCGTATTTGCCTGGCCTGGATTTGTCTGGCGCTACTTCTGGCGTAAGCCTGGTATCTAAAGCTGAGAGAAAAAGCCCAACATTTGTTGGGCTTTTTTGTGTTTAATGTTCTGCTGATCCGCAATTGGCGGCCCATAAAAAGGGGGAGGGATGATGAAGATACTTGCTGCAAGTTTGTTAGTTCTGCTCAGTACTACAGCTTTGGGGTGTGATGTTTTGCTGAAGCTTAAGGGAGAAATCGGCACGGCTCAGTGTACTCAGGACAGCCAGTGCCGCACGGTAGCGGTGGGTGCCAAATCGTGTGGTGGCCCGGAGTTTTACTTACCATGGTCTATTGCAGAAGGGCGAGCCGAAAAGATAGCTTTGCTTGCAAAAAAATATACAGATCAGCGACTACTTGAGATTAAACAGAGCGGGGAGTTATCTACCTGCCAATTTGTTGCTGATCCGGCGGCAGTATGTAAGCAAAAGCAGTGTGTATTGCAGAGTAAAGATGCTATCTATTAGTTGTAAATGCTTAGCAGCATAAAAAACGGCGAACCAAGGTTCGCCGTTTGCGTTAAAGCTTATTATTTAAACACCCGCATTTTCCGCACGTGATACGGAAGGGGCTGTGGGTAGCGGATCATTGGTTTCAACCAGTATTGAGGTATTGGTTTGTGTTACATCATCAATCTGATAAGCAACATTGCCAAGATAGCGTTTGCCAGCTGGCAAGTCTTTCCAGCTAAAGCCTACGGAAGCGGTGCCACCTACGTAGATTTTGCCTGGGGCAAGGGCTTTAAATGAGCCGCCAACATCACCCGTATTAATGATCCAGCTCGACAAGGTGTAATTGGTATTACCCCCTTTAGTCGCATAGCCTACAACGCAAGCTTTGTAGTTGCCGGCAGGCAGATTAACCAGCTGCACTGTTTCGTTGGAGCCATCACTACCACTGCCACCTACTTTTACACCTGCTGAATTCATGACCAGTAAATCTAAGTCATCTGCAGCGCCATGCTCGGTGTCTGAATTGTAGAGAGCAAAGCGGGTTGCAAGATTATTAGCGGGTACGCTGAATTGATGCACTTTCACACCCGCTGTACTTGTTCCTGCTGTGCATTCACGTACACCGTCTTTTGCGCCTGTATCAGTGGCAATTGAAGCATTGGTGAGCGTTGCTTCTTTTAAACCCCCTTTCACTAAAGTCAATTTACCATCGCTGCCTGTTGCAATGGTCACGACTTTATTGCCGCTTGTTTCTTCACTACTAAGCTGTGAAATAGCGGCAAGCAGGCTGGCTTTGGCAGTAATCGGGGAGCGAACGGTATGCGTGCCGTCTGACCAAACGAGCGAGCCATACTGGTACACATTTCTTGGTGCGGTGGTACGGCTTAATGTCACCGTAAACGACTTGCTTTCACCAGGATTAAGGTTAAGTGTTGCGGGGGAGACTGTTGCAGCAAAACCGTTGATCGATGCTTGGGCTGTGTAGATTGCTGCGCGATCACTGACATTGGTAACGCTGCGGTTAAAAGTAAATTTGCCCAGCACATTGGCGGTGGTGAGCGATGGCAAATTCAAGTTATAAGGTTGAATGCTGCCAATCACACTGCACTTGGACGGGCTCAGTTGATTTTGGCCGCACAGATAGCGGTCGTAGTCCTGTGGCGTTATATCGTAAACCAAGCCTGGGTTTGCTGCGAGGTTGGGATTAACATGCCCTGCGCCTTGAGCCCAAGGAAGCAAGCCGTTTTGTAAGCCCGGCTGCCCATCATTTAGTGTAGAGAAAACGCTGGTCATCAGGGCCGATTTAATGGCGGCAGGAGACCAAGTTGGGTGCAGCTGGTGTAAGAGCGCACCAAGGCCCGCTACATGTGGGCTGGACATGGATGTGCCTTGCATCGATTGCCACTCAGCAGGGGCAACGGCTCCGTTTGCAATCTGGTTGCGCTGCTCAGGGCTGAGGAGTGGACGTGATGCGGCCAGAATATCCACACCAGGGGCGGTAAGGTCAGGCTTGAGTACATTTGCATCCGCACGATTCGGCCCGCGTGATGAAAAGTCAGCCATCATAGGCGCATTGCCTGCGGAGCTGGTAATGGATGCCGCAAAGTTGGCCGACGCACCTGGCGTTGCAGCAAAAGCTTTTGCAATTGCACCATCGGCAGCACTGATGTGCACGGTTGGAATGCTATGAGAAAACGCGGTAATGGTTGCAGATCCGCCAACAACATTGGCCAGCAACATGCCTGTACCACCGGCTTCTTTGACAGCAGCGCTTTTATTAACCAGTGCACTTGAGCCACGATCGCAAAGTACGATCTTGCCTGCGACTTTAGCCGCATCAAGTTTTGCATCTGCCGGCACACTATCTGCCGTGCCATAGCAACGATCTAATGCTGTTTTGCTTGCAGCAGACAAATTAGCGTAGTCAGTAATGCCTGCATCTTTTGCCAGAATTAAAGGCGCGGTAATAGGGGCTGGATTGGTGGAGCCGCCTTTTAATACTTTACTGCCTAAGGTGACTAAGCTTTCCTGAATACGGTCATGGGTGGAAGCGGCAACGGTTGTGAGCCAAGGCGCAATGTGCGCAACCATATTGGCCGGGCCACTATTGCCTGCAGAGGCTGCAACAAATACGCCTGCGTTGCTAGCCGCTAAAAAGGCCAGATCGACAGGGTCATTCAGTGTTTCTCCGCCGCTGATGGAGTAATTAAGAACATTCACCCCATCGCTTACTGCTGTTTCAATGGCTTTTAAGCTATCACCACCGTAACAATTATTCTTGCCATCAGCGAGTATCGGGTCGTTCGATGTCCAGCACACTTTATATGTTGCAAGGCGTGCACGTGGTGCAATCCCTGAAATATAACCAATCGATGCGCCACCAATGACACCGGCTACTTTGCCATTGCCGCCCGCTGTTGAGGCGGTATGTGAGCCATGGCTATCGCTGTCTCGCGGAGAGTTATAGTCGCTCCAATGCGGCACTTTTGCACCACTTGCAACCAAGGCCTCATATTGTGTTCTGAATTTTTTTGCACCAATCAGCTTGTTATTGCAATGGGCCGCAGAGAAGCCTTCTCCGTCATCGCAAGATCCCTTCCATGATGCAGGAGGTGCACCATAGACTTGAGCACCAGATAAATCATGGCTTGCTTCACCTGTGGCATTTACCCGATCAGCAAAAGAAGGATCTTCTGGCCATACACCCGTATCAATTACACCGATAATGATGTTTTCACCGGCACTCGCTGCACCATTTAGCTGTGACCAAAGGCCCACACCTGGCTTATCTAGACCCAGAAACTTGGGGGTGTAGTTGGTTTGCACTTGGCGCGGCTCATCTAAGGTAATGGCGATGACGTCGGCACTATTTTTAAGTTTTCTGACTTCTGCATCAGTCAGCATTGCTGAGAAGCCATTGAAAACGACTTTATAGTTATGCACGATCGGTGCATTGCCGATGCTTGCAATCACATTGTTTTGTTTGGTTTCGATGTAGTTGATGTAGGCCTGTACATCGTAGGCATTGACATCTAGCAGCTGACCACTTGCCGGTTTGGTGGCTTTTAAGCCAGTAATTTCACCGGTATAAGAAGCCGCAGGTTTATCTGCAAGTTGAATAATATAAGGTAAGCGTGCTTCTTCAGCGCTGGCAAAGCCCGCAGCACCTGCAGTGAGTAGGGCGGTAATGGCGAGATTAATAATGCTGCGTTTCATCATGATGCAATCCCTGCAGAGATAGTTTGAGCTTTATTTTTACGGCGCATCACCATGGTGATACCCGCCAGACCGAGAGCCATGAGCAACCATTCCGCAGGTTCAGGTACGGCGGCTACATTAATATTGTCGATCGCAAATTGAGCCTGATTATTGCTAAAGGGTACGCATTCGCCGGTCACCGTCGTCAGGCATGCAGCAAAGCTGAGTGTTTTAAAAACACGGTTGCTCGCGGTGTATTGGAAATCGCTGAATGTCCAGTTGCCATTTGTATTTTGGCCAGAAAGCGTGAAGCGATCGCTGAACGTTTCCCCACGTAGCCCTGTTCCGGAAACAATCAGATTGGCAACACTGAAAGGAAGGTTTGCAGCCAAGGGAGAGGCAAAGCTGCTAGAAAAGCTGCTGAGCTTAAAACCAAGTTGATTAGAAATCTGCAAGCCACCATCATTTAAACCAAGATAGTAGGGCGTGTTATTGCCACTTGGGCAATCAAGAATAGAGCAAGTACTGGCGGAGGCAATTGCCCCTGCCATGCCATCGCCAAGCACGGTTAAATTGAATAATGGATCTGCTTTTACAATATCCCCACCTTCAAAAATATCGCCTTTTAATGAATCAAAGTTAATGATCGAAGCCTGTGCTGCAGGCATGGATAAGCCAATGGCTGCAACAAGCAGCGCCATCTTGAGTGATTGCTTCATATAACTCCCTGTGTGTCTTGGATTTGAATGAACAACGTGGTGTGCTCAAGGCTCAGACATAAAGTGTCATTACTAATAAAAACTCTGACTACTTTTGTCTGATTTTTTTTATGTATGCTATTTTTAGAAATGCAGCTTGCCTTTCATATTTATTAAGCAAGCTCGTGAATAATAACAAAATATGCCAAGCCGTCTATATTTCAGCGACATAAATCATTTATTTGTATCTGTTATGTAGCAGTATTGATACTTTTGGTATTTTCCTTTCATTTTTTGAAAGTAAATTGATGCCGGTAGATATGTTTTATTGCAGCTTTGGTAGAAATATATCGCGCATGCTTTTTAATAAACGTAATTAATTCAAGGACTTGTTTTGTAAATTAATTGGATTTTTCGGGTGTTATGCAAATTTTTTTATTTTAGGCTTGTGCAGGTTGGGGATCTCATTTAGAATGCTGTCTCTCTGATCTTGCTGTTAAGTATCAAGTCAGAAAAAGCGCTAGGGTTGTAGCTCAGTTGGTTAGAGCGTTTGGTCGACATCCAAGAGGTCGTGAGTTCGAATCTCACCAACCCTACCAAAAAAATTCATAAGGTATGATCTGAAAAATAAAATCATATCTGTATTTAACGGAGTTAAGCCCCATGAATCGAACTAGCACCACTGCAGAATAATTCTGGCGGCGTGTGCGTGGGGCTTGATTTATAAAAAGTGCGGCGTAAGCCGCACTTTTTTTTCGTTCATTTTTTACAGCATCTGTTACTGTTTGTTTTCTTTTTGAAAGCCTTCTAACCTTATCTAAAACACGCAGCACAGGATAAACCATGCCTATCGTGACCCTGCCAGACGGCTCTGAACGACAATTCGACGCCCCGCTTACCGTGGGTGATGTAGCAGCCAGTATTGGTGCAGGCCTTGCTCGCGCCGCTTTGGCAGGTAAGGTTGATGGCAAGCTGGTGGATACCAGCTATCTCATCGATCGTGATATTCAGCTGGCGATTATTACGGATAAAGATGCGGATGGCTTAGAAATTATTCGCCATTCTGCCGCTCATTTACTGGCTTACGCGGTAAAACAGCTGTTCCCTGACGCACAAGCCACGATTGGCCCAGTGATTGAAAATGGCTTTTACTACGACTTTGCTTATAAACGCCCATTTACGCCAGAAGACTTGGTCGCCATCGAAAAGAAAATGTTCGAGTTGGCAAAAAAAGATATTCCTGTTGAGCGTTATGAGCAGTCGCGTGATGAAGCGGTTGCTTACTTTAAATCGATTGGTGAAGCCTACAAGGCCGAAATTATCGAGTCGATTCCTGCTGATCAAGTTTTAAGTTTGTACCGTGAAGGTGATTTTACTGACCTCTGTCGTGGTCCTCATGTACCGTCTACCGGCAAGTTAAAAGTATTTAAGTTAATGAAAGTTGCGGGCGCTTACTGGCGCGGTGACAGCAAGAATGAAATGCTGACTCGTATTTACGGCACAGCTTGGGCAAAGAAAGACGAGCTTGAGCAGTACTTGCATATGTTGGAAGAATCAGAAAAGCGCGATCACCGTAAAATTGGTAAGCAGCTTGATTTGTTCCATATGCAAGAAGAAGCGCCGGGCATGGTGTTCTGGCACCCTAAGGGCTGGGCGCTTTGGCAGTCGATCGAGCAATATATGCGTAAGAAGCTTGATCAGCATGGCTATCAGGAAATCCGTACTCCAATGGTGATGGATCGCTCCTTGTGGGAGAAATCGGGTCACTGGGAAAACTACCATGATGCGATGTTTACTACAGAATCGGAAAAGCGTGATTACGCCGTAAAACCGATGAATTGCCCAGGGCATATTCAAGTCTTTAATCAAGGCCTGCGTTCTTACCGCGATTTACCATTGCGTTTCTCAGAGTTTGGCTCTTGCCACCGTAATGAGCCTTCGGGGTCTTTGCACGGCATTATGCGGGTACGTGGCTTTGTGCAGGATGATGCGCATATTTTCTGTACGGAAGAGCAAGTTCAATCTGAAGCTGCTTCATTTATCGATTTGCTGCAAGAAGTGTATGCAGACTTTGGCTTTAATGAAATTTTGGTTAAGCTTTCCACTCGTCCGGAAAAACGTGTTGGGACAGAAGAAAGCTGGGATCATGCCGAGGCTGCATTGGCCGCTGCGCTGGATTCTAAGGGGTTGGCTTTTGAGTATCAGCCTGGTGAAGGTGCGTTTTATGGCCCGAAAATTGAGTTTTCTTTAAAAGATTGTCTGGGCCGAGTGTGGCAATGTGGTACTTTGCAGATCGACCCGAATTTGCCAGAGCGTTTAGGCGCTGAGTATGTCGGGATTGATAATGCAAAACATCGTCCTTTGATGCTGCACCGTGCGGTATTGGGGTCGATGGAACGTTTTATTGGTATTCTGATTGAAAATCATGCAGGTGCATTCCCTGTTTGGCTTGCGCCAACACAGCTTGTGGTCCTGAATATTTCAGACGCGCAGCGTGAATATGCCGTAGAAGTGTGCGAAAAACTCAAGTCATTGGGCTTTAGAGTTCAAGCGGACTTGAGAAATGAGAAGATTACCTATAAAATTCGCGAACATAGTCTGCAACGTCTTCCTTATCAGCTAATTATTGGTGATAAGGAGAAAGAGGCAGGCCTAGTGGCCGTGCGGAGCCGTACTGGTGAAGACCTTGGTCAGCTGACGATTGAGGCGCTTGTTGAGCGTCTGCAATCAGAAATGCCAAAGGTTTAATCGTAGGCTGTAGCGCGGTTTTGATTTTGAATGACTTGGAGAATCACAATAGCTTCTCAGGATAAAGAACCACGGATTAACGGTGAAATCACCGCCCGTGAGTTACGTTTGCAGGGTGTGGATGGCGAGCAGCTTGGTATCGTCAGCCTTTCCGAGGCTTTGGCTCTGGCCGAAGAGGCCAATGTTGATCTGGTGGAAATCGCACCAACAGCACAGCCGCCTGTTTGCCGCATTATGGATTACGGCAAATTTAAGTATCAGGACTCGAAAAAGAAACACGCCGCCAAGCAGAACCAGAAGCAGGTCCAGGTCAAGGAAGTTAAATTCCGCCCGGGTACGGACGAGAATGATTACCAGATCAAACTGCGTAATCTGACCCGCTTCCTCGCCGATGGCGATAAGGCAAAGATTACTTTGCGCTTCCGTGGTCGTGAAATGGCTCACCAAGAAATCGGTATGGCTCAGCTGAAACGCGTTGAAGCTGATCTGGGCGATTTGGTTGTGGTTGAGCAGTATCCGCGTCTGGAAGGGCGTCAAATGGTAATGATGCTGGCTCCTAAAAAGAAAGCCGCTTAATTCCCTTTTGTAAAAAACGACCGGGCTAGCGGCTGCGCCTGGTAAGGCTGATTGTTTGTTTGAAATCAGCTAGCAGCCGTAATAAAAGCGTGGTGGCAGGTATTAAGTGCAGAGCGGGTAACCGCTATGGCGCCTGTCGCCCTATCTAACTCAGTAGTAGGAGTTCATCATGCCTAAGATGAAGACCAAGAGCGGCGCTAAAAAGCGCTTCAAGGTTCTCGGTGGTGGTGGCGTTAAGCGTAGTCACGCTTTCAAGCGTCACATCTTGACCAAGAAAACCACTAAGACTAAGCGCCAGCTGCGCGGTACAAGTATGGTCGATCCGTCGAACATGCCTTCTGTCCGTGCAATGTTGCCCTACGCATAACTAAAGGAAAAGACTCATGCCTCGCGTTAAACGTGGTGTTACAGCTCGTGCCCGTCATAAGAAAATCATCGCTCTGGCCAAAGGCTATCGTGGTCGTCGTAAAAATGTCTATCGTGTAGCCAAACAGGCTGTCATGAAGGCAGGTCAATACGCTTACCGTGACCGTCGTCAGAAGAAGCGTCAGTTCCGTCGCCTATGGATTGCGCGTATTAACGCCGCTTCCCGTGAGTGCGGTCTGGCCTACAGCCGTTTCATGAACGGTCTGAAGAAGGCAGGTATTGAAGTTGACCGTAAGGTTCTCGCTGATATGGCAATTTTTGACAAACCAGCTTTTGCTCAGTTTGTTGAAATCGCTAAGGCGAAACTAGCCGCCTAATCGGCTGGTCGACAAGAGGGGGAGGCTTCTGGCCTCCCTTTTTTATTCCTTTGGTTTATCCAAGGGGCTGCTTTTTCTGACTTTCTTTATTGAGGTGTCAGCCAAAGCAAAACAATTTGCCTGAGATTGCCGCAAGATCATGGTTGATAACGTACAAGCGATTCTGGAAAAAGGCCTGGCTGCATTAAATGCAACCAATGACCCGAACGAACTTGAAAATGCCAAGGCGCAATTTATTGGCAAACAGGGCGAGATTTCTGCGCTCTTAAAACAGTTAGCCACCTTGCCACCCGAAGAAAAAAAATCTTTTGGTGCAATTGTTAATCAGGCTAAGCAAGCTTTTGAAGCATCGCTGAATGCGCGTCGTGAAGCCATTGCTAATGAGAAATTAGCAAAGCAGCTGGCCGCTGAAGCATTGGATATCACCTTGCCGGGCCGTGGCCTTGCTGCGGGTGGTTTGCATCCGGTGACTAAGGTGCGTGAGCGCATCGAAGCATTGTTTCACTCCATGGGTTTCGCTGTGGCCGATGGCCCCGAAATCGAAACAGATTTTTATAATTTTGAAGCCTTGAATCTGCCGCCAGATCATCCTGCCCGCGGCATGCAAGACACCTTTTATGTAGAAGGTGGCGAAGTGTTGCGCACGCATACTTCACCGATTCAAGCGCGTTACATGGAAAGCCAAGAGCCGCCGATTAAAATCATCGCGCCGGGCCGTGTTTACCGTGTTGATTCTGACGCTACTCATTCGCCGATGTTCCATCAGATGGAAGGCCTGTGGGTTGATCAGGATGTCTCCTTTGCCGATCTAAAAAGCGTGATTGTTAGCTTTCTGCGTCAGTTCTTTGAACGTGATGATCTGGAAGTACGCTTTCGCCCCTCTTTCTTTCCCTTTACCGAGCCTTCGGCTGAGATCGACGTAAAGTGGTCCAAGGGTTGGATGGAAGTAGGTGGTTGCGGCATGGTGCACCCCAATGTGCTGAAGAATGTAGGCATCGATAGCGAAAAATTCACCGGCTTTGCCTTTGGCATTGGTCTGGATCGTTTCGCGATGCTTTACTATGGCGTAAATGATTTACGCCTCTTCTTCGAGAACGATATTTCCTTCCTCGAACAGTTCAAGTAATAAGTTGAAAAGTGGCGCAGCTAAAGCAGCTCTTTAATTGATCTGTTTTGGCTGGCTTTCTACAGCGGATGTTGTACCGTCCGCGCATCTGTAGGTGCGAGTGATGAAATTTTCTGAACAATGGTTGCGTAGCTGGGTAAACCCAGCACTAAATTCTGAACAGCTGGCTCATTTATTGACGATGGCCGGTTTAGAAGTAGAAGAAAATGACCCTGCTGCCCCTGAGTTTACTCAAGTGTTTGTGGCAGAGGTGTTGTCTGTTACTAAGCATGAAAACGCCGATAAACTGAATGTTTGCAGCGTGAATGTGGGCGAGGCTGAGCCACTGCAAATCGTGTGTGGCGCACCTAATGTGGCCCCTGGTATCAAAGTGCCTTGTGCCCGCGTTGGCGCGGCTTTGCCTGGCGATTTTAATATCAAAAAAGCCAAGGTTCGTGGGGTTGAGTCCTTCGGCATGCTGTGCTCTGGGACCGAATTAGGCATGCCAAGCGATATCGATGGCCTGATGATTTTGCCAAGCGACGCACTTGTTGGAATGCCGATTCGCGAATACCTGCAGCTCGATGATCGCTTACTGACTTTAAAGCTCACACCGAACCGCACGGATTGTTTGTCCATTAAAGGGATTGCGCGCGAAGTGGCTGCTTTAACGGGAGCCGTGCTTCATCCGGTTGAAATTAAAGCCGTTGTACCGACGTGTGACGATGTGATTGCCGTATCGCTGAACGCCGGCGCTGCATGTCCACGCTACGCTGGACGTGTAATCAAAAATGTAAATCAAGCGGCAGCAACTCCAGATTGGATGAAGCAACGCTTAGAGCGCTCAGGCTTACGCTCTATCTCGGCGATTGTTGACGTAACCAACTATGTCTTGTTGGAACTCGGTCAACCTATGCACGCCTTTGATGCAGATAAGCTGGAAGGTGGCATTCAGGCTCGTTTTGCTCAGCAGGGCGAAAAAATTACGCTGCTGAATGAAAAAGAGCTGATCCTCGATGCTGATATGCTGGTGATTGCGGATGCGGTACAGCCCTTAGCACTAGCAGGAATTATGGGCGGCCTAGCGTCGTCTGTAGTGGCTGGCACACGCAATATCTTTTTAGAATCCGCCTTCTTTGCGCCGAGCATTATTGCAGGACGCTCACGCCGTGTTGGCTTTAGCTCAGATAGCTCGCATCGCTTTGAGCGCGGTATCGACTTTGCCAATGTGGTGAATGCGCTTGAGCGTGCCACACAGCTGATTCTGGATATTTGCGGCGGTGAAGCAGGCCCGGTTACCGAAGCACAGGCTGAACTACCAGCTCGCCCAGCCGTCGCGCTGCGTGTGTCGCGCGTGGCTAAAGTCTTAGGTATTCAGCTATCCGCAGATGAAATTCTCGCTTTGTTGGCGCGTTTGGCGCTGCCAACATCGCTGGCTGGTGATGTGATTACCGTAACGCCACCATCATTTCGCTTTGATATCGAAATCGAAGAAGATCTGATTGAAGAAATTGCCCGCTTGTTTGGCTACGACAATATTCCTGTTGCACCTTCTGCATCACGCCAAGTGATGCTGCCGCAGCAGGGCGATCGCCGTGAAAAGGCTGCGCTGAAATCAATTATGGTTTCCCGCGACTATTTCGAAGCCATTAGCTACGCTTTTGTTGAAGAAAAATGGGAAGCCGATTTTGCGGGCAATACCAGCCCGGTTAAATTGCTTAACCCTATTGCCAGCCAGATGAGCGTCATGCGCTCCAGTCTGTTTGGTGGCCTGATCTCGGCCCTGCAAGGCAATCAAAAGCGTAAGCAAGAGCGTGTACGCTTATTTGAGCTAGCCCGCGTATTTAATGGCACTGCAGCAGATGCTCAGCCAGAGAAAATCGCTGGTTTGGCTTGGGGCCACCGCAGCGCCGAGCAATGGGGCGTAGCCAAGCAGCATGTTGATTTTTATGATGTAAAAGCCGATGTAGAAGCATTGCTTGCTCCGCGCAAAGCAGATTTTCGTCGTGTAGATCATCTGGCCCTACATCCTGGCCGCGCTGCCGAAGTTTTACTGAATGGCATCGTGGTTGGAGTGATTGGCGAGCTGCATCCTAAATGGGTGCAATCGTACGATTTAGGCACAGCGCCCGTCTTGTTTGAATTGGATGTGGAAGCGCTTGTAAGTGTTGAAACGCTTACAGCTAAGCCAGTATCCAAGCTACAAGTTGTTCGCCGTGACCTTGCCTTACTGGCAGATGAAAGCTTGTCTGTGGCAACACTACAAGCTGCATTCGCCAATCTGAAAAACCCGCTCCTAATAGCATCAGAAGTGTTCGATGTCTACCGTGGAAAAGGTGTTTCAGAAGGTAAAAAAAGCCTTGCTTTCAAGATGTTAATGCAAGATACTCACAAAACTCTTACTGATGAGGAAGTCGACGCCGTTGTCGCGGATGTAATCCGTGCTGCCGAAGCAAACGGTGCGACGCTGAGAGTCTAATGCTAATGCAGTACACCCCCACTACAATGATGACGCTTACTAAAGCTGACTTAGCCGATATGTTATTCGACAAGGTTGGCTTAAATAAGCGTGAAGCCAAAGACATGGTCGAAGCCTTCTTTGAGGAAATCCGCACGTCCCTTTCTGAGGGCGATTCGGTAAAACTCTCCGGCTTTGGCAATTTTCAGCTCAGAGACAAGCCACAACGTCCTGGGCGCAATCCTAAAACAGGCGAAGAAATCCCAATCTCCGCCCGGCGTGTGGTTACTTTTCACGCCAGTCAAAAGCTGAAGGGAATGGTCGAAAGTCACTATGCAAAGCACCAGCCTCGTCATACCGACCAGTGATCTACCCTCTATCCCGGCAAAGCGCTACTTCACCATTGGTGAAGTTAGCGAGCTTTGTGGTGTAAAACCACATGTGCTGCGTTACTGGGAGCAGGAATTCACGCAATTAAAGCCTGTAAAACGGCGCGGCAACCGTCGCTACTATCAGCACCATGAAGTGCTGCTGGTGCGTCGGATCCGCTCCCTACTTTACGAACAAGGCTTTACCATCAGCGGTGCCCGCAACCAACTATCAGCGCTTCGAGGAGATGCTGATGGTGCGGAAGAGGGTACTACAGTGACAGAATTGCGTCATGAATTAGAAGCATTACTTGCTTGGCTGGATGACTAGCCAAGCAAGGGGCCGTAAGATATAATGCGTCCCTGAGTTCGGAATGTGGCGCAGCCCGGTAGCGCACTTGCATGGGGTGCAAGGGGTCGGAGGTTCGAATCCTCTCATTCCGACCAATAGAATCAAAGACTTAGCCTCGCTTCTGCGAGGCTTTTTCTTTATGGTGTACCGGATTTTGTACGTATCCGTTGTCAAACTAAGTATTAGCTCTATAACTTTTTGTTCGGGACTCTACTTGAAGGGGCTTAGATGCTTGATGTTATTCGGTTTGATGTTTTAGTTAAGTTTTTTTCTATACTGGGAGTTCTTTTTAGTATTTATAATATATGGCGTGGCACGTCTTTAAGCTGGAAGCCAATGCGTCGTGATGATTATAAGTTCGCGAAAGAGTTTCTTGCCGATATTCAATCATTTTCCCCATTGCACCCTTATCTTATTGAGAGTGGTGGAGCTGTTATTTTAGGCAAAGAGGGGGCAACGCTCAGTGAAATTACATATTTGTTGAATCAGCGGAATTCATTAAAGGCGATAAAAAGATATGCTGCTGCTGGGCAGGAGTATGTGGAGTATTTAGAGAGTGAAGGATGTATTTCTTTTAGAGACAAATATAAAAGTAAAGAAAAAAGAAAGTTTTTAAAAATAAAATATGTTATTTTGTTTGTTGTATTTTTTTCTATATCTTTCTCGCCATTCTTAATTAATTATTTCGTTGAAAAAATTAAGATGGATTTCTTTGTTAGTTTTTTTGTATTTGTAGGGTTTCTTCCGCAGGCAATTATTTTTCTATTTTCTGCTAAAAATTTGCAAATGGGAGAAAATTTGGTCGCAAGTCAAAACTTAGCAGTTGTTGAAAGCAGTAATAGTATGACCAGTGGGGTGGATATAGATTTTGTTTTCTTTCCTGAAAACGAAGAAGAATTTAAAAAAAAGGCTTTAAATAACTGTGTTCGGACTATTGTTTATAACATAGATCAATCTGAAATTCATTCTTCCTTTGTTCGATCAGTTAACGTTATCTGGAAGCAGTCATGCAAAAACAATATTGGAACGGATCATAGGATAAAGAATTTAGTAAGTGGATCATTTGTAATATATAGTTGGATAGTTAATTCTGATAATGATTTAACAATTCCAATTTTTAAAAATAAGCCAGAAATAAAGAATAAATACTTGAAATGGCGGGAAACTACTAATTGAGCACAGTTTCAATTAGTAGTTAATCTAGGTTGTTTTTTTGCGTTACTATTTTATCTGCATATTCCCTTAAATGCTCTGCCCCAAAGTGAGCATACTTTCTGACCATTGCGATATCTGACCAGCCGCCCAGCTCCATTAGCGCATGAGTGGGAACACCAGCCTGTATTAGTCTGCTGGCCCATGTGTGGCGTAGGCAGTGGAAGTTAAAGTCATGGATGTTGGCTCGCTTTACTGCTTCTCGCCATGCTCTGCCATTGGCTCTTAGTATTGGCTTATCTTTGTAGCTAAATACATGGCTGGTGTGCTTCCCCAGTTGCTCATTAATAATTGCCATTGCATCCGTATTAAGCGGGATTGAAATGGCTTTATTCGCTTTAGCCTGATCAGCGTGGATCCATGCGGTTTCCCGCGCTATATCTATCTGTGACCATTCCAGCGTTAAAATATTACTCATTCTAAGGCCCGTACTTAGTGCAAATCTTGAGATTTGCTTAAGGTGCAATGGGAGTTCATTGAGTAAGGCCCGCTCTTCATCTTGCGACAGATAGCGCACGCGGCGTGTGGGTTCGGCTAGCAGCTTGAATACGGGGGCTCGGTCGATCCATTCCCATTCGATGGCTGCACGTAAAATACTGCGTATTAAATTCAAAATGGCATTGACGGTTCTTGGCTTAACTTCTGTTTTGCCATTTACCGTGTCTTTTTGTTTCAGCAACCTGATCTGGTTAATCTTTTCTTGCCCGATATCTGTGAGCTTCATTCCCGATAGGTGGGGGTGTAACCAGCGCAGTTGCAGCTTCCAAATATAGGCAGTGGGCTTATCCAGGCGCTCTGTAAGCCAACGCTCAACAGCTTGTTCCCAAATGTATGCCGGACGCTCTTTAAGCTTGTCCTGGCGCCATAGGCTGGCTTTTAGTTGATCGTGCCATTCTTGTGCAGCGGCTTTGTCTTCAGTCCCAGAAGATCGCTGTATTTCTTGGCCATCATGTGTGAATCGAGCCCACCAGATGTTGCCACGCTTTTTGATAGACAAGGTTTTTGCTCCAGGTAAAGGATTGGTGTTCTTTGCTTAGTTGAGTTTTGGCGTAGCCAATCAATTAAATCAATTTTATTAAAGAGCCATTTGCCGGTGATAATTGTTGCTGGTACTTGGCCGGCTTTGGCTTTTCGCCGGAGTGCTTTGGGTGTGAGTTTTAAAAAATGAGCAGCAATGTCGGTGGTCATAATGTCATCGGCGGTAATCATTTTTGCCTTCTTTTTGAGGTCTATACTTCGATATGTTGGGTTAGTTCGAGAGTGGGGAAGTTATCTTGCGAGCGATAATCTCAGCCCCATTGCTGCTAAAGCGCATGGTCCAGCCTGCTGCTTTTAACGTGCTTAATTCATCAAGTGACTCGCTGAGTGTTGCGTAATTCAGTCTGATTTCTTGCATGGTTGGCTCCCGGCCAGAAGGTGGTCAATGGAGAGGAATCAGTCTTGCTAGTCCTCTCTGGACACTGTGCTAATGTTCTGGTTATTAATTTAGCAAAAGCTAACGTTTAAAACAATAGCAAAAGCTAAATTAATTTTTAACGGGCACAAAAAAACCTGCCGAAGCAGGTCTTGCTTTATATTTTTAGTGGCTGGTGGAGTCGTTTATTTGGCCGTTTCCGTTTACATGGAACCGCTGATGGCGACGACTCTGCCTATGATTTTCACAAGGTGGGTCAATTCGGGAGGGATTTGCCGGTCTGGGTATCTTGCCTTGTCCGGATTGTCACTCACGATGCGCAGGCTGTTATCTATTTCTTTAAATAGGCGCTTGACGAAATATTCCTCACCTATGGTAATTGCATAGACTTTGCCGTCTCTGATGGATTGCTGGCAGTAATCCACCACAAGGCTATCCCCGTCCAATACCCGAGGCTCCATGCTACTGCCTTCCGCAATCATTGTTGCGGCACAGCTTGGATCTATGCTCATGCGTTTAACCCATTTGGCGGTAAACGCTTGTTTTTGGCCTTTCTGGTCAACTTCCCAAATAAGATTTCCACTCCCTGCGGATAACTTGATGTTTAGCGCAGGCAGAAATACATACAGAGATGGATCCAGCTCATCTTCATTTTCCCATGTCTGTACGGGTCTTAAGCTTAATTTGGTGGATTCATGCTCTTCAGATTTATCGAGCGTAAACGGAGCCAAGTTGAGCTTCTCTTCCATGCTGCGTGCTGATTTTTCACCGATAGAACGATGTCCAGTCAGAATTTGCGACAGATAAGTCGGGTCCAGCCCGTACTTTCTTGCGAAAGTAGCTTTGTTCTTTTCCGCACTAGCAAGGCGGGTGAGGTTGGCAACTCTGATTGCGTTCATGTCCATATCTGTATTCTGGTGTTTGTATAGCAAATGATAAATTGACGTTTGCTATACTATTTTAAATAGCATGTGCTATATTGTCGGCATGAAACTTAGAGCTTACATACTCACCATTCCAAAATCAGAGCGAAATGCCTTTGCAAAGAGTTGTGGCACCTCATTGGGGATGTTGCAACAAGTGGCATATGGCGCGCGTAGTTCGGGCGAAAAACTAGCGATTGCTATTGAGCGTGAATCTAATCGTGCGGTGACTTGTGAAGAGTTGCGCCCCGATGTGGATTGGGCTTATTTGCGCGGCACCCAGCCGCTCTTGGAATCTGTTTTATCACCACATCATGCCGCAGAAGCTCATGCCCTTATTCATATAGCAGTGGGGGCATGAGGCTTATGTGGATGCTTGGTTTATCTATTTACTCTGCCACCCAATCCCCATTGGATGGTTTTGCCGATCCCCATCGGCTTTTTTATACCGGCGCGTCTGCGCCTCCCCAATGAGTAATGTAACTGGATTCTTTCTCTTTCGATAAGAGAAAGCTGGCCAGATTACTTAGAGGTTTAAACATGACTCCTGAATTATTAAACGACCGCTACCGGGCTTTGAATGAGGCGGTGCAGCTGGCGACGACCCGAGTGGGGGTGCGCCGGTTTAGCGAGATCATTGATCGCGCTACTTCATCGGTGGCCAATTGCGCTAATCCTAATCTGCATTCGCAGCAGTATCTGGCGAATCACCTGTTTTCCCTGGTCGAAGAATCCAAGTGTGGGGCGCTGGTGCAGCAGATTGCGGCGCTGGCCGGTTATGTGGCGGTGCCGGTTTCAGTGGGTGGCTTGCTGCATGCAGATGGTCCACAGCAGCTGGCAAATAAGGTGCTGGCGCAGTTTATGACCGAAACCTCACGGGCAGGAATGACGCTGGCCGGTGTGTTTGAGGATTGGAAGGTGGAGCACCGTGAGCTGCCAGAGCTTGATGCGGCTTTGGATCAATTACAAACCATGATCAACGTGATTCGTAGTACGGCACACAGAGAGGCGGTATGAGGGAAGCGTTTTATACCTATCTGCAAACTGAGCTGGAGCTGCTGGAAGGGCTTAGCCCGGATTGCCAGCGTTTGTTTCTGATGTATTTAAAGCCACTGGCCAGCTTTGAAACCGGTGAGGTTAGCAAGGTTTCCTTGGGGGGCTTGGCCACTCGGATGGGCTATTTACCGCCTGCCGGATCACACGCTAAAGCTTTGAATTACAGCACCCGCCAGGTGCGCGAGTTGCTGGATAAGCTGACCCGTGGGGGGCTAATTCAGCGTGACTCACAACATGGTGAGCACTATCGATGCCTTAAAATTTTCCTCGTGTATAGCGCAAACGGCTTCATTCGTCCTGTAGAGGATCGGAGGAGCATGGCAGGAGCAGCGCCGACCGAGCAAAGTCATATACAGCAAGGGTTTGGGGCTGAGGAAGGGCAAAGCATGGGCGGGGAGGAGCGGCACATAATCAGTAGTTCACCAGTTCATAAAACCAAAACCTCTAAGTTCTTTTCATCATCTATGCGATCTCAAACAGTGTTGGGTGAGCACAGTGCGAAAGATGATTCAGAGCCTGCCAACAAAATTGATGTATCGATTCCAGAAGTACCCAGCGAGATCTGGCAATGGCGGGTGATCACCATGAAAGCCGGTTTTTCAGCGACCAGTGCAAAAAGCCCCAAGGCAATGGTGCAGTACCAGTCTTGGCTGGCCGAACAAGCCAGTCAGGCTGAGTTTAATCAGGCTTTATTTCAGGCCAAAGCCATTGTCGGCATGCCGACCAGCCCGCTGTATCTGGCGGCGATTATGCGGCAGCAACGCTTAAAACCGTCAGCAAAACAATCATTCGCCCAAGGCGGGCATAAAGGGCGCGCTCCTGCAGTGCGCTCCATCTTTGGATCATTTGAGGAGGGCCGACATGAACGTACAGTCAACGCTGAATACACAACGATTAACTGAAAGCCACGCCTTGCCACTGGCTTGGGTTGAGAAGATTTTCAGAAAGATGCACGGGCGTTTTGGTAACCAGTTTGTAGATAAATTTCGCTCTGGCGAAAGCTTTGAAGTCACGCTGATGGATGGCAATACCGAAGAGCGCGATACCGGCATTGAGAACGCCAAAACGGTGTGGGCCGAAGAGCTGGCGGGATTTTCTGGGGAAGAGATTGCTCGCGGCATGGCCGCCAAGTTTTTATACGGAGCACCAGATTTGGATAAGTTTCAGGTGGCGTGCCGCCAAACCGTTGAGATCGATATAGAAGTGCGGATGCAGCTGGCGATTACCCAGATGAGCCGCCGCCGCCAATATTTGGAAGAAAACTGGCCTGATAACCGCACCTTTTGGGCTGCACAACGTATCGGCAATGATTTGCTGATCCAGGAGCCTTGGCGCTTAAAAGCCAAATGGGTGGCCGCGTGGATGGATGCAGAGCGGGATAGTAACCGCACCATTCCAGATGCCAGTACCCAAGTGCTATTGCCACCGCCTGCCAAACGCATGATGACTAAGGCACAGGCTAATGAGAAAGCGGCTCAGCTTAAATTGGCGATTAGTGGCTTACGCAATGCTAAATCATGGCCGCATCAGATTGCCGAAACGGCTAAGCAGGCAGGCATGGTGCAAATCACTTCGGCTGTCTTGGCTTTACGCGGCCTGCACGAAGAAGTGCCAAGTAGCTTAATCCTGCGGGCCAGAGAATTAGGCTTGGGCCGGCAATTAGGCTTAGGGGAATGAGATGAGCAAAAATGCATGGAATCGCCCGGCCGGGGCAGATGGTTTTGTGCCGGTAATCGTCTTACGCCAGCGCTTGGCCGCAATGTATGGTGCCAGATGGCAGGCTTTGTTTTCGGATGAGTCTGCCGTAATCGCCTGGCAAGATGAAGCCGCCGCCTATTTGTACGCCGAAGGCATCAAGTGGCAATGGATGCGGCTGGCTTTGGATCGTTTGCGTGGCCAGTTAAAGGCCGAATCATTACCGCCCAGCTTGGGGGAGCTGGCGGCAATGTGCAGACCTGAAACAGATTATGCGATTGCTTTTGAAGAAGCTAAGCGCAATGCGCAATCACCTGATCCATTGATGGCCAGTTGGAGCAGCCCGGAATTATATTGGGCGGCATTTGATTTTGGCTTTACCACGCTGCGCTCTGCCTTTTACCGAAGTAAAACCAAGGTGCGCTGGATTGAGGTTTATGCCCGGCGGCTGGAAGCAGAACATTGCCCGGCTATTCCGGCAGCAGAACCGGTAAAGATCTTTCAGCGGGCCACAAGGTTTGCCAGGGATGAAGCCATGGCTGCATTAAGAGCGCAAATGATCGTCGCTTAAGTACGCAGTACCAAAAATAAAGCCTGACAATGATCGGGCTAAGAGCCTCGGGGAATGATTGGGGACAATAATGCAATTCAAAAATATTAAATCTTTACTGGCTTGGGCGTTTCAAATTGAGTGCTCGGCAGGCATTAAAATTGCGACTTATGGTGAGCAGACTGGTGCAGGCTTTGGTGCCATGAGTATGGAGGACCAGCGCTATCAGGCCGCGATGGTGTTGGCTAAGGTGGGCAGGTTGTGTGTAGAAGAAAGGGCCGCTTTATGGGCGTTACATCTGCAGCGAGATACAGAAATGATTTATTTGGCAGGGGTCATTGGCGGGAGGTTTGGTTTAACTACAAACCAAGCGCTTATTCGTAAGTGGGCCACGGGTTGTGGAGTGCCAACTTGCCGTCAAGTCGCGGCTCTTCATGGTGTTGGCCGTACCCGCGCTAATGAGTATGAGCAGAAATACGTCATGCAACTGGAGCTGCTTGCGACGAAGGCATACGCCACTATTGAGGAGCAGTGCAGAGAGCTATTGGCGTGTCGTAATGAACTTACAATGATCTCTGCTTGACTTTAGTTCCGGACAAAACTACCATGTTTTCAGCGGATACAATCACGCCTACAAAATACAAAGCCCTGAGAAATCGGGGCTTTTTTGTTGCCCGCCGTTTGAACCCATCGGCCTGATGGCCAGCCCCCAGATCCCCAATCGTATGCATTCAGCTTGAATGCGTTTTAGTGCTGGCCGTCAGCCCAATGGGTTTTATTTTTGTTTTAAGTCTTCGGTTATTCGGGAATGGATAAGCAGCACTGGTGAGCAAGTCAAGCATAACAAGGTTTGTAGTCGAAAAAAACGATAACGATGAAGCTAAGTTATAGATATTCATATGCTTTATGAATATGCTGTATTATTTCTAATAAATTAGGATAAATACATTTATTCTTGTCAAGAAGATGTCGTTAATTTGAGGAAGTACAGCATGTATAATTTATTAGTGACCGCTGAGGATAATGCTTGGGATTCAGGTACTTATACATATGATAGGAGTCGCTTTCTTGAGCATACAAATGAAGAGGTTGCCAAACAATTTAGCTTGCTAAGTGACGATGAAATTAAAAGGTTAAAATCTTTTCCATGTCTGTTTATGTATGAACGTGGAACGGAAGGGCCTGTTCGAGTTGGCAGGATAAGTAACATAATAAAGACTGCTAAAAGTATAGAAATTTCATTTGAATTGAATAATGAAGTAGTTGCGATAGATTTTTTGTCTGTAAATAATATTGCATTTGATTTGGATATTAGAAAGTGGGAAAATAATCGTACTCATTGGGCGGTTAAAGATAAAGATTTAATTTCTATTTTAAAAGAAAATAAATTTATTGGTTCGTATGATTTTCCTAAAGATGAAGCTGGCCCTAGTGAAGTGGGCAATAGTAAAGTATTAGAGGTGAAAACAGTACAGAGTTTTATAGAGGAAATACTGAAATGTAAAGCGGGAAAAGAATTTTCTGTTTTCTATCGAGGACACTCTAATCGTGATAAATATAAGTTAGAGCCATCTTTGTTCAGAAAGAATGATAAGGGTGACTATATGTATTTGAAAGATGAAGATGCCCTCTATAGAGAACTAATTGTTTCAAACTCGGCAGATTTTGCTTCTGATGAATCTACAATAGATCGATTGGTTAGAATGCAGCATTACTCCCTGCCGACAAGGCTTTTTGATATAACTTCAAATCCATTGATTGCGCTGTATTTTGCTTGTAAGTCAATGGGGAACAGTGAGGGGGGTGAGGTTATTGTGTTTACTATTCCTAAGAAGGAAGTGAAACACTTTGATTCAGATACAGTTAGCTGTATTGCCAACCTTGTTAGGCTTACTCATGAAGAAAAAGAAGATATAAAATACAATATTTCTGATGTTGATGAGTTTAATAAACAAGATCAAGTCAAAAGGCTTGTTCATTTTATTCGTAAAGAAAAGTCATTTTTTAAAAATGAAATTGTTCCAGAAGATTTGCGGAAAGTTGTTTGTGTGGAAAGTAAAAGAAGTAATGATAGAATATACTCTCAATCCGGTGCTTTTTTATTGTTTGGTTCTGAGGCTATTTTGGCAGAGACAGGGGCTGATGATATTGTAATTTTTAGAATTAGAGTTTCAAAGGAAAATAGTATTTTGCAAGAACTTGATCTTTTGAATATTAATGAAAGCACAGTTTTTCCTTACATTGAAAACTCTGCTAAATATATTGCTAGAAAATATGAATTTAATAACGGTTGAATTTTTTTAATAGGGTTTTTAAATCGTTTTATTGATTGTTAGCCTAATATGTTCAAAGTGGATCAGCCACCAAAGCTCAGCCCATCGGCTGGGCTTTTTTATTTGGTGGCCATGCCGTTCACTTGTTTTATTAAGCCTCGAAGGAGGTGATCTGGCTACGAGCCAAGCACCTTGACCTTTCATACGATTCTGAGATTCCCCGCCGGGGACCCTGGCACTTTCCGAGGCAGTACGGGGCCTTGGACTCGCAGCTTCTTTTTAGTGGCTGTCGGGTGAAGTTAGTGAAATTTCACCTCAGGTGAAATCGAGTGAAATCCTAAAATAACCGGTGAAAGCATGGACCCATATCTGAGCAAGAAGGCCTTTGCGGATTCGCAAGGCTGGTCGCCCAGCTATGTGACCAAGCTGTTAAAAACAGGCCGTTTAATTCTTTCCCCCGATGGTAAGAAAGTCGATGGTGCCGCTACTCTGGTGCTGATCGGTAAAACCATCGACCCCGCAAAAGAGGGCGTGCGGCAACGGCATGAGCAGGCGCGGATTCAGCGCGATGTGTATAACGAAGTCCACGCCGACAGGCCGGTTCTGCCGGTTAAAGCCGCTGCAGTGCCTTTGTCTGGCGAACTGATGTTTACCGACTTTCAGGAAGCCCGTACCAGCCGTGAAGGCTATCTGGCCAAACTGGCTAAGGTGGAATACGAGCGTGTCTGCCAGCAGACGGTGGACCGGCAGGCGGTGCTCGATGCGGCCCACCGCTATGGCCGCCTTTTGCGCGATACCTTGCTGGGTGTACCCAAACAAATCTCGTCTGATCTAGCAGCGATCACTGATCCGTGGGCGCTTGAGCAGCTGTTAACCGAGCGTTTACGTCAGACGCTGGAAGACGTTTCTAAATTGGGCAAAGACGATATGGATCGCGCCATGAACTAAGGACCCCACGATGTATGCAGACGGATTTACCACTTATCTGGATGGCTTTGCCGCAGGCCTGATGCCTGATCCGGCCTTATGGATTGATGAATGGGCCGACCAGTATCAGCGGATCCCCACCGATTCGGGCGCCGCTGAGCCGGGCAAGTATTTAACCCGTCGCACGCCGTATGCGCAGCAGGTGATGCGGGTGTTATCTCCGACGCATCCTTGCCGCCGGGTGGTGGTGATGGGCGCTTCGCAGATGCTGAAGACGCAGGTGTTTTTAAACTGGATGTGCGCGGTAATCCATATGGCGCCCAGCAATATTCTGGCGCTGGAGCCGTCCTTAAATCTGGCAAAGCGTTTGTCTGGGCGCATCGGTAAAAACATCGATGCTATTCCCGTGCTGCGCGAAAAAGTCGCCTCCCCACGTAGCCGCGACAGCCGCAATACCATCGATACCAAAGAATTTTCCGGCGGCACTTTGATGATTACCACCGCGGGCTCGGCCGCCAATCTGGCCGAAGTCAGTGCGCGTTATTTATACGGCGATGAGATTGATCGCTGGGAGCGCAATGTAAACGAAGAAGGCGACCCGGTTGATCTGGCCGAGGCGCGGACCAGTACCTTTGGCCGTAACGCCAAGATTTATTATTCCAGTTCGCCCACGCTTGAAGGCTCCAGCCGGATTAATGATCTGTATTTGGAAGGCACTCAGCAGCGATTTTATGTGGGCTGCCCGCATTGCGGCGAGTTTCAGACGCTGGTGTTTGAGCAGCTGCGCTGGAATAGCGAGCACAGCGAGGCCCACTATGTGTGTACTGCCAGCGGTTGTCTGATTGATGAGCACCATAAAACAGCAATGCTCCCTGCTGGTGAGTGGCGGGCCGGTGCGGCAGGAGACGGGGAAACCGAATCCTTTCAGATTAATGCTTTAAATATGCCGCTCGGTTGGGTGTCTTGGGGCTCATTACTGAAGCAATATGAAAAAGCCGCCATTGCATTACAGCGGGGAGACCCGGAGCCGATGCAGGTTTTTTACAATACGCGGCTGGCACAGGTTTGGGATAACGCGCAAGAGCGCACCCGAGGCAGTGAGCTGATGGCGCGGGCCGAGGACTACGCTTTGCGTAGTCTTCCGCTGGGCGTGTTGATCCTGACGGCCTCTGTTGACGTGCAGGCCAACCGCTTGGAGCTGCTGATTAAAGGCTGGGGCGAAGGGCTGGAAAGCTGGACCATCGATCATCGGGTGATGATGTGTGATCCGGCCGAAGAGCGCTCATGGGAAATGCTGGATGAAGAATTAAAAAAAGAATTTATTCACCCGCATGGCCAGAGCATGGGGATTTCTGCGACGGCCATCGATACCGGTGGCCATCACACGCAGGAGGTTTATCAGTTCTGCCGGCTGCGCCGTTATCGCCATGTGCTGGCGATTAAGGGCGAGAGCAAACGAGGCCGGCCGATTCTGGCGGCGCGGGCCAGCAAGGTCGATGTCACTTGGCGGGGAACCACCGATAAAGGCGGTTGTGAGCTGTGGATGATCGGAACCGACACCGCTAAAGACTGGCTTTATAACCGTTTTAAACTACTCGACGGGCCGGGCGCGCAGCACTTTAGTAAAGATCTACCGGCTGAGTTCTACGATCAGCTGACGGTAGAGCGCAAAATCCGGCGCTTTATTAAAGGCCGTGAAATCACCGACTGGACCAAGGCCAAATCAGACCGCAATGAGGTGCTGGATTTAACCGTATACAGCTTAGCGATGGCGCATTACATGGGCTTGCACCGTTTTCAGCAGGCCGATTGGAATGTGCTGAAGATGCGCTACGCGCAAACAGGCTTATTTGATGAGCCCAAGCCGGCGCAAGCCCACGCATCACCCCGACGAGACCCCGCAACTGCGGGGTCTTTTGTTTCTGACCCTCCCATTGCAGCTCGCCGGGTGGCGCGCTCTGGCTATTTGAAGCGACGTTAATATGGCATTTACTCAGCAAGATCTGGACGCAATCAATAAAGCCATCGCCCGGGGCGAGCGGGTGATTCAGTACGCAGACCGCCGGGTTGAATACCGCAATATTTCTGAGCTGATTGCGGCGAGGCATCTCGCGATCAGTGATCTGTCAGTACAAGCGGGCCATGCTAAAACGCGTCAGCACCGGATGTTTCATGCCGGAAAGGGGATCTGATGGCTTATTCAGCACTGGCTTCTAAGGGGTTTATCTTGCCGGCGCGTTTAAAAAACAGTTATGACGGCGCAGGGCAAGGGCGCCGGGCGGCCAACTGGCAACCCGGCGGCAACGGTCCGGTCAGCACCGGCAGTGCTGGTTTACAAACACTGCGAAATCGCAGCAGGGCGGCGGTTCGTAATGATCCTTACGCCGCCACGGCACTGGATAAGCTGGGCAGTAATCATATCGGCACTGGCATTGTGCCGATGCCTAAGCATTCAGACGCGACTATTCGCCGTGAATTACAGGATTTATGGGGCGATTGGTGCGAGGAATCGGATGCTGACGGCCAGCTGGATTTTTATGGCCAGCAGCTGTTGGCGGCCCGCTCGATGTTTGAGTCTGGCGAGTGTTTTGTGCGCCTGCGGCCGCGTAGCCTGAAAGAAGGATTGGCCGTGCCTTTGCAGATCCAGATTTTGGAACCGGAGTTTATCCCGCATGACAAAAATGGCAAGGCGCCCAATGGCAACGATATTCGGCAAGGGATTGAATTTAATCAAACTGGCCAGCGTATTGCCTATTGGATGTATCGCAGCCATCCAGGCGAGCGGGGTCAGGGTGTTTATAACGATCTGATCCGCATCGAGGCCAGTCAGATTCTGCATATCTTTGAACCCACCCGACCGGGGCAGCTGCGGGGTGTGCCGCATCTGGCACCCGTTTTGCTGCGCATGAAAACGCTGGATGAATTCGATGATGCAGTGTTGTTCCGGCAAGAGGTGGCCAATCTGTTTGCTGGTTTTATCAGCAAGCCCAGTCCGGAAGGCGCAATGTTCCCCGGGATGCAGACCACTGAAACGCAGGGCTTTTCGATGGTGGGTTTAGAGCCCGGCACGATGCAGGAGCTGGAGCCGGGCGAAGAGGTGGCGTTTTCTAAACCGCCGGATGCTGGCAATAACTATGACGAATTTATGCGCCAGCAACTGGCTGCGGTCGCGGCTGGGATTGGCTTGCCTTATGAGCTGCTCTCCGGCGACTTACGCAATATCAGTGACCGAGTGATGCGCGTCATTTTGAATGAATTTCGCCGAAGGGTGGAGCAACGGCAGCACGGTGTTTTTGTGCATCAGTTGTGCAGGCCCACTCGTAATGCCTGGATGGATATGGCGGTGCTGTCGGGGGCGATTGTGTTGCCGGGCTATGCCAATAATCCGCGTGTTTATCGCCGGACTAATTGGGTGCCGCAAGGCTGGCCGTATCTGCACCCGGTACAGGATGTGCAGGCCGATCAAAAACTGGTGCGGGCTGGGTTTACCAGTCGCTCTGCCGTCATTCTTAAACGCGGTGAAGACCCTGAAACGATCGATCGTGAGATCGAAGAAGACAACGCCCGGGCAGACCGGATGAATCTGCATTTTGATTCTGATGCCCGCCTTGTCGAGGCAGCAGACGGATCTCCAAAGGAAAATGATGAAGATGAAAAATAACGCTCCGCGGCTGATGAATAGTGCCGCATCTGCGGGTGATGGCAGTGGCAGCAGCTGGTACAGCATTCGCAATGCGGCGGAAGGCAAGCCCGATGCACCGATCGAAGTGTTTTTATACGACCAGATCGGTGACTGGGGCATTCGTGCTGCTGATTTTATCCGTGATCTGAATGCGGTCGATGATGGCAAGCGGCCGGTGGTGGTGGCGATTAACAGCATCGGTGGCGATGTATGGGATGGTCTTGCCATTCATAACGTGCTGCGCCGCATGGGTGAGCGCGTTACGGCTCGTATTGATGGCCTTGCCGCCAGTATTGCCAGTGTAATTGCAATGGGCGCTCATAAAGTGGTGATGCCAGACAACGCCATGCTGATGATCCATAACCCAGCAACGGTGGCGATGGGGGAATCGGGTGATTTGCGGGCGGTGGCTGATTTTATGGATCAGGCCAAGCAATGCCTGATTGCTTGCTACCGTGTGAAAGCCAGTGGGGTGGATGTTGAAACGCTGTCCAAAATGATGAATGAAACCACATGGTTGACCGCGCAGGAGTCGCTTGCGCTGGGCTTTGCTGATGAGATTGCACCGACCGTCAATATGCAGGCCAGTGCAGCAATGACTGCGGCGGTGGGCCGGATCGGTAATGCGCCGGTGGCATTGATGGCTGCGCTAAAGGATTCGGCAGAGATCGTGCCGCCTGATTTACCCCCTGAGCCCGCGCCGGTGATTCAACCGGTTGATACCGTGGCCATGGCTGCACTGGCGGCTGAGTTATGTAATAGCGCTCAATTGCCCAGTGTCGCCGTGATGCGGGTGGTGGCTGTTTCGGCGCTGGCCAACGAGCAGGCGGTACGGAGCAGCGTGAATGAAGCGATCGCCATTCGCGATATGACGCTGACGGCCAAGTTGCCAGAAATGGCGGCCAGTCTGATTGCCGCAGGGATCAGCATCGATGCGGCGCGGGAGCGCTTATTTAACAAATTGGTGACGGCGGCGGGGGAAGAGCTGGATGCGACTCCACCTGATGAAACACCCGCCAAACCGGTGAACAGTGGCCCGAATGCCCACAGTATTTATGCACAGCGCCGCTCTCCGGCGGTTAATCCCATCACGATCCGAGGTTTATCATGAACGTCATTACTCAAAAGGCCCGCGCGGGTCAGTATTTACTGTCAACCGTGGGTACGCTGAGCGCCGATCTGGCGCAACTGGCCGCTGGGCCTGCTTTGCCTTCTGGGCAGATTCTCTCTTTTGATGACAAAACACTGCTCTATTCGGCCTATGCCGCACCGGCTGAAGGCAGTAAGGCGGTGGTTAAAGCCAGCGCCATTTTGTATGCGCCGGCAGGAGCGCGCGAAGCGCCTTTGCAAGTGACGATCACGGCCCGGCTGGCCGAGGTCAGTGCGGCTGAATTGACCGGTTTAGATGCGCAGGTCACGGCGCAACTGGCTGAACTGAACATTATCGTCCGCTAAGGCCGATCTCCCCCTCTACCCATAACCCAGCGCTGCTGGGTTTTTTCATTTAAGGAAGCCGCTATATGGCTAGCATCGATATTTTTAACGACGGCGCATTTTCTATGTCCACACTGACCGCGGCAATTAATAGCATGCCGCATGTGCCTGGGCGTATCGGGACGCTGGGTCTGTTTGAAGAAGAAGGCATCACTACGACCACGGTGCAGATTGAAAAAGACGGCGATACGCTGGCGCTGGTGTCAGCCGGTGAGCGCGGCGCACCTGGGCAAGTGGTTGGCGGAACCAAGCGTCAGCTGATCCCGTTTAATACGATTCACCTGCCACAGCGCTCCAGTATTCGTGCTGATGAGGTGCAAGGCTTGCGCTCATTTGGTAGCGAGACCGAAATGGAATCGGTGCAAAACCTTGTCTCCAAGCGCCTAGCTAAACATCGCCGCCAGTTGGATGCCACGATTGAGTTTCACCGCATTGGCGCTATCAAGGGTGTGATTCTGGATGCGGATGGCAAGACGCCGCTGCTTAATTTATATGACCGGTTTGGTATTAAACAGGTCGTGATTACGATGGATCTGGCTAAGCCGGATATGCATTTACGCAGTAAGTGCCTTGAAATTCATGAGGCGATCGAGGATGCGCTTGGTGCCCTGACGCATACAGGGGTGCGGGTGTTTTGCGGTAAAAATTTCTGGGCTGCATTGCTCTCCAATGATTCGTTTGAAGCCACTTATTTAAACAGTGAGCTGGCTGCCGCATTGCGTGGCGAGCCGCGGGAAGTGATTGAGTTTGGCGGCTGCGTCTTTGAGCGTTATCGCGGCAAAGTAGGTGGTAAGGCCTTTGTCGGTGATGACGAAGCCTATGCCGTACCGGAAGGTGTAACTGAGCTATTTGTAACGCGCTTTGCGCCAGCTGATCATATCGAAACCGTGAACACCAATGGCCTGCCGTATTACACCTCACAAGAAACCATGCTCCACGGCAAGGGCATTGATATGGAATCACAATCTAATCCACTCAATCTCTGCACTCGGCCCGGTGCGGTGATCAAACTCAAGGTGTAAGCCATGTTTCGCGATCTGATTGCAGAAATGGATACGGCTGTTTTTGATTCGCTGGGAGACCAAGCGCTGATTGACGGGCAGCCGGCGCAAGGCATGTTTGCTGCGCCTTGGCTGCAGCCCATGATCGGCAAATTAAATACCGGCCTGCGCGAGCCGCATTTTGTGGTGCGAGACGAGCGAGCCCATGGCGTGATTAAAAACAGCCGTGTCAGTGTGGCGGGACAGGGGGAATACAGCGTCGTGAATCTGGAGCCTGATGGCAGCGGGCTGACGGTACTGGTGCTAAGGGGGATTTATGATTGATATCAAGATCGATTTTGATGATGCATCGATCAAAGCCTTGGCTTCTGGGCTGAGTCTTCATGCGCTGGAGCGTGCGACGAAACGGGCGGTCCGAAAAACCGCTTTGTGGACGCGCACGCATTTGCTGCGGGAGCTGAAAGACGGCGGGATCCGCCGCAAGATGATTGTGCATCGTGTCCGGATCTACGACAAACAATGGCGGGAAGGCAGCGATGGTGGGCCAGCCGTCAAAATCTGGTTTGGGATTTCGGCCCTGAATGCGGATGAGCTGGGTAAACCTATTAAAACCGCGAGAGGCTATCGGGTGAAGTCATGGCATTTTGAAGCCGCGTTTACGCCCTCTAAAAATTCACGGTTTAACGGCAAGTTGTATCAGCGCACCTCAAAGGCCCGCCTGCCGATCAAGCGGGCAAAGGTGGAGGTAGATCTGATGGCTAATACGGCTTTTTCCAGAGTTTCGGGTTTGATACCCGGCCGCTTGCAGACCCTGATGCAGCAGGAATTAAATTATGAGCTGCATAAGCTGTCCGGGAGGGCGCGCTGATGGATATTGCTGATTTGCACCGGGCTATCGAACAGCAGCTACAGGGCGTTTTTCCGAAGATGGAAGTACTGACCTATCCGGATTTAGAAGGGCGGGTCAGCTTACCTTTACTGCTGATCGAGCTGGCTGAATTTAGTGATGGCACTCAGCCAGGGAATGGCGAGTTGTCTTTAATTGCCCGCTTTGAAGCGCGGCTGGTGATGGATCCAACCCGCGCCGATGCCGAGTTACATATCCGGCAGTTAGTTTGCCGCTTGGCCGCAGCCATTCATTTTAAAACTTGGGGCCAGCCAGTGGGTTTGGCGCGGATTCAAAGCGTTGCCCCGGATGGATTTAAAGGCGAACTAGAAGGATATCTGGTCTGGTGCGTGACCTTTGAGCACGAGCTTCATGTGGGAGACGTAGAAGAATGGCCGATTCCAGAGTTGGGCGAGTTGTCACCTTATGATGACAACAGGCAAGAACCCGCTGATGCCTATTTGAAACCGCAAGATCTATAGGGCAGAACGCGATGCGTTATGAGATATCAGAATTAGACCGCATGTTGTCTGGCTTGCTGATTCCTGGCGTGGTATCTGCTGTTGATGCGGGCAAGGCCAGAGTGCGAATCGCCTCAGATGGTTGGGTATCAAGTTGGATTCCTTGGCTGGGTTTAGCTGCGGGTAAAGCACGGCACTGGCGCCTGCCTTCGGTGGGCGAGCAAGCATTAATGCTGAATCCATCCGGGGAGCCAGACAATGGTTTTGCGCTGGTGGGTTTTTACACCGATGCGCTGGGCCATGACGGGCGAGCCAATGTGGTGGCGTGGCAGATGCCCGATGGTTGCAAAATAGAGTATGACTTCACCGCTGGCGCCGCCCTGATCAATGGCTGTAAAGCCGTGACTGTGAATGCGGCAGAGAGCGTCACGGTTAAAGCCACCACCATTACCCTTGATGCCGATAATGTCATCGTGACCCAGAATTTGACGGTAGGCGCGGCTATTAATCATCTGGCTAATGGCGGCGCGAAAGCCAGCTTTGGTGGTGCAATTGAAGCCAAAGGCGACGTGAGCGCGGGAGATATTAGCCTGATGAAACACGCACACAGGGAGCAGGGCGATGGGCAGATGACGAGTGAGGCGGTTTGAATGGATGCTATTTTTTTTTAAGGAAGTTAAAATTAATAGTTATGAATGGTTATCGGCTCTCGTCTGAGAAATTGTATCAATCGATGGTGCTCTAATTTGTATTTCTGGATATTTTAAAAGTGATTCATAACTTTCTTTTTCTAGTTCTATAGTTAAATCATTACAAATATTTTCATATTCTATATTTACCCAATTCATTGTGTGGTTAATTAATAATCTTAAATTGTTGTAGAAGCCATTGTTGAGAGTGACAGCCTCTGTCGATGTGGAAATTATTTTTTCTATTTTATAGGGCTTGTCTTTGCTAGCTATTATGGCCCCTGTATGACTTTGCGAAAATGAGTTTTCATCATGAATAAAGTGCTTGTCGCGCAGATGTTTGAATTCTTTATGTGTTTTTAAGGCGGGTGGGTTATTTCTGTAAATACGCTCTGCAGAAAGTGGACCTCTGCTTTTGGAGTTACCAAAACATTTTATGTAGAAGATTATTGCAGAGCGCCAAAGTGACTCTTGAATAAGTCCTGAATCCTCATAGGAGTATGTCACTGCATTGAAATAACTTTCTGCAAAGAGTAAATCCATTTTGTGCAAACTAAGATGAGATAAGCGTTTAGATTTTTCGCCAGTTAGTTTGATAACTCTTACTGCGTCAGGAAAACCTTCAATGTGCATGGTACCATTGTTTGTATTTAATTCAATTGGTTCCAAAATATGATCTCTTATCGGTGAGGCATGTTTGTAGGATTTAATATGCCTTAATTAAATAAGATAAATTAGATTTTACAAGTTTTATAAAAAATGTTTCCTTTTTTACGCCCCAGCGCTTCACGGCTCTGGGGCGTTTTTACATCTGCAGGAGGCCAATATGGCTAAGCCCAGTAATACACCGATTCAGCCCGTTTCCTTTACGGATAAGGCTTTTCGATCCCGAACGATTCTTCTTGATGATGGCCGCTCGTTTGCGGTGATCAATCGCGCCATCAGTAGCGACGATGATGTACTGATTGCTCATCTGGATCAGCGCCTAGACTTTGAGCGTTTGATCCTGCCGCCTGCCAGCGAGGCTTAATCCGATGATGGGCATGGATCGCACAACAGGGCAGCTCATGTCTGGCTCTGCTCATCTGGCTCAATCCATTGCCGATATTTTGACCACGCCCTTGGGCAGCCGCAGGGAGCGGCCAGAATATGGCAGCCATTTACCACGCATGGTGGATTTGCCGGTCAATGCGGGCTGGATTGCAGCGGCGCAAGCGGAGATCGCCCGCAATCTAGTGCGCTGGGAGCCGCGGATTAAAGTCAGCAAGGTCACGATTATTTCTGTGATTGATGGCAGGGTGAATATGAAAATTTCAGGGATTTATCTGGGCGACAGCATGTTGCTGGAGGTGACCGCATGATCGATTTAAGCCAACTCCCGCCGCCACAGTTGCTGGAAACGCTAGATTTTGAGGCGATCTATGCCCGTAAGCTGGCGCAGTTTAAGGCGATTTATCCCGATTGGAGCGCGGTGCTAGAAAGCGACCCAGTAGTAAAACTGCTGGAATTATCGGCCTATCAGGAGCTGATGCTGCGGGCCTGGGTGAATGATGCGGCTGTGTCCACCATGCTGGCGTATGCGCGGGGCACCGATTTGGACAATAAGGCCGCCGATTATGGCGTTAGCCGGCTGTTGATGACGCCCGCCAATCCGGATGCAGAGCCGCCACTTGAGGCTGTTTATGAAGAAGATGAGCGTCTGCGTTATCGCTGCCAGATGGCGCTGGAAGGTTTATCGGTGGCCGGTTCACGCGGAGCTTATTTATTTCATAGTTTGAGCGCGTCGGCACAGATTGCGGATGTGTCCATTGATGCCCCCGTGTTTATGGCGGTAGCGATCAGTGATGAGCTGCGCCATCAGTTGCCAGCGGATAGCCTTGTTTTGGCTTGTACTTATGATGCGGGTTTGTTGTTGCCTTTACCGGGGGATGTTTCGGTCACGGTTTTACCACATGCACCCGATATTGATGGTTCTGTTTTAACGGCCGCCGTGCAAACCGCACTCTCTGCTGATGATGTAAGGCCGCTGACTGACCGGCCCAGAGTACAGCCAGGCAGCAGGATCGGGTTTAAGGTGGCGGCACAGATTGAGCTGGAAAATGGCCCTGCATCACAGTCTGTGCTGGCAGAGGCAAAAGACAGGCTGGAAATCGCGCTGAAGAGCGCCAGAAAACTGGGCGGTACTTTGTCACGCTCGGCCATTTTTGCTGCCTTGCATATTGCTGGGGTTCGCCGTGTCACGCTGGCTGAGCCGGGGGCTGATATCACTTGTGACGCACGGCATTTTCCTCAGTGTGAGGGCATTACGCTGGAGGCGATATGAGCTTACTGCCTCCCAATGCCACATCGCTTGAGCTGGCCTTATCAAGTGCTTGTTGTTCAGAGCTGGACCCCTCACCCATTGCCTGCCTGGGGGCGGCTAAATTCTGCCCCGTGCCCTTTTTGCCCTTACTTGCATGGGGGGCATCTGTTGAAGGGTGGGAGCTGGCCATTACCGAACAAATGCAGCGTGATTTGATTGCTAATTCGCTGCCAACGCATCGGATTAAGGGCACCGTCGGCGCGGTTAAAGGGGCGCTGGCGGCGCTTAATATCAATGTGGATTTGATCGAGTGGTGGCAAACATCGCCCAAAGGGAGTCCGCATAGTTTTTCGCTCATGGCCTGGGCCAATGAGAATCGTGATGGTGGTGCGCCGCTGAGCCCAGAAACATATCAGCAAATTAAAACACTGGTCGATGAGCTTAAGCCTGTTCGTAGTTATTACGAGCTGATCACGGGGTCACAATTTAATCAGTCGCTGGCCTTGGCCAGCAGGGCCGATCTCACAACCCTCAGCCGTTTTGGCGCTGATATTAAGGCGGCGCCGCTCGCTTTTACGCAGGAAATGGCGCTTGCCAGTGCCTCCTGTTTTTTTACCCTGACTCGCATCGCGATGGAGATTCAATGAGTGCGCTTATTCCGCTGATGACGGATGCGGGGCTGGCTGCTTGTTTTAATGCCAGCAGCACCGGCCTTGATATAAAGATCGCGGCCATTGCCGTGGGCGATGCTGCTTATCGCCCTGACCGCACACAAATAGCCTTAAAAAACGAACGTGCCCGCCGCACGCTCACAGGGGGCGAGAAAGTCGGCCCGACGCAAATTCATGTCAACACCCTGCTCGACAGCAACGAGGACTTCTGGATTCGAGAGGTGGGGTTTATTTCGGATACGGGTATTTTGATCGCGGTATGGAGCCATCCGGATACCCCTTTGGTTTACAACAAAGCAGGGCAAAAGCACCTGCTTGCTTATGACTTAGCGCTGAGTGCTGTGCCGGCGGACAGTATCAATATTATTTCAATGAATGCGCCAATCAATCTGATGCTGGCTAAAGAACTAACCCAATTTGCCGCTGGGCTAATTCGAACCCAGCACATGCTTATTCAAACAAAACTATAAGGATTAAATATGTCGACGCTTGAGTCTCAAGTTGCGGATTTAGTTACGGCCACAACCGCCCTGACGGGTAGCGTGAATGATCGGATGGATCAGGTCGTGGCTATTGCCAAAGCCAAAGTAGTAGAGGGAAAAACCATCACAAACAGTACGCTGGATGCTTGCCTAATCGGGCTAAGTAATGCTGCAGATGGAGCCTTTAAAAAATTAAACAGCGAACAGCTGATTACAGGGGCAGGGCGGGGAGGTGTTTATCTGACACGGGGGACTAATTTAGGTGATTACGCTGAATTGACATTTGGCATTAATGCTTCCGCGAGAAATCTTGGCCGAGGAGCTGGTATTCGTTCTGCTCGTGTCAATATGGGGAGTGGTGGCAATGACGGAGATTTAGTTTTTTATACCTCTAATGGCACTGCTGATGGCGTTGCAGATGCACCCATGGCTATGCGATTGGATCAAGCTGGCAACTTATTATTAGGAATAGGTTCAGCATCCTGCCATGTGCTTTATAAGTCGGTGCCAGAAGGCGTTGCCGTTGCGCAAGTCTTTGGTGCGGGCTCCAATGTAACCGCTGAATTCAGAGCCGTAACCGCCCTGGGGATTAATGCTGCAAATGCAGGGGTACTTTTAGGTAAAAACTCAGTGACAGGGCGCTCTTTGAATGCGGGGGGAACGCTTAATGCCAGTGGCGCAGATTATGCCGAATATGAGTATAAAGCTGCTACATGTGCGCCTGTATTGGCCGGTCAGATTATTGGTTTTGATGCGGGTGGTTTAATTACGGATCAATTTTCTAAGGCAGTCACATTCGCCATTAAATCTACCAATCCAAGCATTGTCGGTGGTGATTCATGGGGAGATGAAAATGTGGTTGGCCTTAAACCTCAAGAACGACCAGTGCCTGAGCTGCCAGCGTTACGCATGGAACCCCAAAGTCCGGCACCAGATCAGTTTGATGGTGATATCAATATGTTTCATTCTGCAATCAGTGAATATCACGAGGACCACCTTCTCTGGCTGAGTGAGCAGGCTGAACATGCATGTTTATTAGAGGCTGAAAATTTAAGACAGGCCAAAGCGGTGCAGGACTATGAAGCGGAACTGGCGGTCTGGGACGCTAAATTAGAGGCGGCCCGCGCCAATGTTGACCGGATTGCATATTGCGGCAAAGTGCCGGTACTGCTGGCTGGTGCAAAGTTAGGTGATTATCTGCTGCCAGTTACGAAGGGGGCAGGTATTTCTGGCCGCTGGGTCTCATCTGCCGACATTGATCAAGTGCCAGGTGACTATCGCCAGGCCATTGGCCAGGTGCGCAAAGTATTAAATGATGGCACAGCGATCGTTGTGGTTAAGCCTATTTAGAATCATTTTTTAATAAGTTTTTTATTTATTTCACCCGCCCTAAGGCGGTTTTTTTTCGCCTATTTTCAGGAGGCCCTATGGCCGGAACAGGTGGTTTTTTCCATGGCGTGACGGTTACGCTGGTGGATACAGGGCCGCGCGTCATTGCGCTGCCGTCTTCATCGATTATTGGCATTGTCGATACATTTACACCGGGTGCGGGTTTGGCTGCGGCAGATACCCCCATTTTGATTACCAATTTACGGGAAGGCGTAGCGCAGTTTGGCGAAGAGAGCGCCATGGCTAAGCGTCTCAAAGAAATCTACGCCCAGGCTGCTGCCGTAGTGGTAGCGGTTGGCGTCAGCCAAACCGCTGAAACGCCGGCACAGCTGACCAGCGCCATTATTGGTGGCGTTGATGCCAAGGGTAAGCGCACCGGTTTACAGGCTTTGCTGGATGCAAAATCTAAAACCAATCAATCCCCGCGGCTGATTGTGGCGCCGGGCCACAGCAGCAGTGCGGCCGTGGCCTCTGCCATGGTTTCACTGGCCGATAAGCTGCGGGCGATCGCCATCATTGACGGCCCCAATACCGACGATGAAGCGGCGCTGGCGTTTGTTAAAAATCTGGGCAGCAAGCGCTCCTATGTGGTGGATCCGGGCCTGCGGGTTTGGGATAGCAAGCTGAGCGCCGAAGCCGATGCACCCGCATCGGCGGCCACTGCGGGTTTGTTTGCCCGTCAGGATGCCAGTGTCGGTTTCTGGGCCAGCCCGTCTAATACCGAATTCAGCGAAGTGCTGGGGACCAAGCGCCCGATTGAATATCTTTATGGCGATGCCACCTGCCGCGCCAATCTGCTGAATGAAGCGCATATCACCACCATTATTCGCGAAGGCGGCTTTCGCCTCTGGGGTAACCGTACCTTGTCGGCGGATCCAAAGTGGAGCTTTGTCACCCGGGTGCGCACCGTGGATATGGTGATGGATGCAATTCTCAAAGGCCATCAATGGGCGGTGGATCGCGGAATTACCAAAACCTATGTCAAAGATGTGACTGATGGCTTGGATGCTTTTATGCGCGACCTTAAAGCGCTGGGGGCGGTGATTAATTTTGAAGTGTTTCCGGACCCGGATAAAAACACCGCCAGCGCAATCGAGCAGGGACGTATTTATTGGACCATCCGCTTTACCGATGTACCGCCCGCTGAAAACCCTGTCTTCCAGGTGGAAGTGACCAATCAATGGATCACCGAAGTCCTCGACTTCGGCCGCTAAGGAGCGCACACGATGATTCCTCAAGTTCTTACCAATTTAAATATGTTTCTCGATGGCCGTGGCTTTGCCGCCAGGGTGATGGAAATTACGCTGCCCAAGTTAAAACGCAAAACAGATGCCTATCGGGCCGGTGGGATGGATGCCGAAGTCGATATGCCCATGGGACTGGAAAAACTGGAGTGCGGTTTTACGCTGGCCGGCGTCAGCCCAGAAGCGCTGACTTTCTTCGGGATTGCTGACAGCACCTTGTTTGCCGGCAATTTTCGGGGGGCATTCACGGATCAGAAAGGCGCAGTGATGGCGGTGATCGTGACTTGGCGAGGCCTGCTGACCGAAGTGGATTCCGGTAGCTGGAAGCCGGGGGACAAAAGCGAAACCAAGTACAGCGCCAGCCTGAGCTATTACAAGCTGGAAGTGGATAACCGGGTGATCTTTGAAATTGATCCGGTCAACGCAATCCGCATTATCAATGGCAATGACGAGCTGGCCGCAGAGCGCGCCGCAATCGGCCTTTAATCACAAAGGCCCGCACACGGCGGGCCGATCAGGAAACCATCATGCAAGAAATGATTAAGTTAAGCACCGCCATTAAATTAAACGATGTGCTGGTGAATCAGCTGCAGCTACGTGAGCCGACGGTGGGCGATCAACTCGATGTGCAGGTCTTGGGCAAAAGCGATGCGGAGCGGGAACAGCTGATGTTTGCGCGGCTGTGCGATTGTGCGCCCAATGATCTGCGGCAGCTGACCTTGCGCGATTACAAAAAGCTGCAGGACGCTTATTTTCGTTTACTTAGCGATGATAGGGAGCCATGAGTGGTGGCCGTTAGCCAGACGGCTGGCGCGTGAGCTGGGCTGGTCGCGTGAGACGGTACGCAGTGTGCCGGTTAGCGAGATCGGGCACTGGCTGAATCGTGATGAAGCGGGCTGAGGCCCGCTGTTTTTTTATAGGAGGCTGTTATGTCTAGAGATCTGGCCATCGGCATTGTGATCGGCGGCGCTGTCTCATCGACCTTTGGTTCTGCGATCACTAAAACCCAGCGCTCGGTCGAGGGTTTACAGGGAAAGCTCGCCAATACCAAGGGCTTGCAATCGCTGGTGGGAGAGACCCAGCGCCTGCAGCGCAGTATGGAGCAGGCTGATCGCGCCTCACGCCGGATTGGCTTGGATGGTGTTCGCACCTTACGCTCAGAAGTCACCGGCCTTGAAAAAGACTGGAAAGGCGCGACCGATCGGGTCGGCGGCATGGCGAAACAGCTGGCGACGATGCGTAAGGGCACGGCGGGCAAGGCGGATGTATCTGTACTTGAGGCAGAACACACCGCGCTGAGCCGCTCACTGAAGCTGACTCAGTCGGCAGCTGAGGCAAAGAAAAACACCTGGCTGCACGCCCGCAAAGATAAAACCGGCCCAAGTGGAGAAGTGCTGGCGCTAAAAGCAGAGTACCAGGCCGCACTGCTGGCGGCCAAAGGGCAAAAGGCACTGCTTGCTGAAAAAAGGGCGCAGATTGCGGCAAGTAAAGATGCAACTGCTGCAGAAAGTAAGCTATCCCATGAACTGGAAAAAACCCAGCAAGAAGCAAAACGGGCCAAGCAAGCGTTTGAAGCAAAGCGTGCGGCTTTGCATGCCAGTAAAAATGAATTAAAGCAGCAGACGCAAGCTTTAGGTGGCGCAAGGCAAGCCAGTACGGCATTAGGCTCCAGCATGCGGGACGTGGCGACTTCTCAGCGCGCGGTGGCAGATGGTGGCCTGCGCCGTCGCCTGGATACGCATATTGGGCAGCTCAGACAAGCGGGCGTTGCGGTTGATAAGCTGGACCGAGAATACATTCGCCTGGGCCGCACCAGCCGTGGTTTAGCCTTGCAGGAAGCGGGCAAAACGCAAATGGACTCGGGCGTGAAGCTGGGCCGTATCGCAGGGCTTGGGCTGGCTACGGCGGCTATTCCGACCAAAATAGCTGGCGACTATCAGGCCGAAATCCGTGATATCGCCATAAAAGCCGGCATTGCCGGACAAGGCGGAGAAAAAGAGCTGGACGGGGCGATCCGCGCTGCCGCCAAACGGCAAAAAATGGCCCAGAGTGATCTGGCCGCTTCTGTGAATGGGCTTGTTACTCAAGGCATGGACTGGCGTGAAGCGGTGGGCTATAGCGATTTGCTGGGCAAGCTCACCATCGGTCAAAAGATGGAATCCGGCGATGCTGCGCAACTGATTTACTCATTACAGCAAAACGGCGTGAATCAGGCTGAGATGGAAAAAGTCATGGGCCAGATTGCGGTGGCCGGTGACATCGGGGCTTTTGAATCCGACAAGATGGCCAAGTTTATGCCGGAGCTGCTGGCCACGGTGGGCAGCATGGGGATGCAAGGTCCGGAGGCCGTGCGTTATATCGCTGCCAGCTTGCAAGCGCAGATTAAGCTGACGGGTAATGCCGACAGCGCGGCCAATAACTTTAAAAACTTACTCTCTAAAATCATCGCGCCGGATTCCAATAAGAAATTTGCAGATGCAGGGATCGATCTGCAAGGCTCGATGGAAGCCACCATGCGTGCCCATGGCGATGGGCCGGTCGCGGCCTTTATGCGTCTGACCGAAAACCTAGCCACCAGTGGCGATGCAACCCGAGCTAAAAAGCTGGCGGATATCAAAGCCCGGATTAAAAACGCCAGCGGAGATAAAAAAGCCGAAGAAGAAGCGCTCTCGGCCTATATGCAGGCGGCAGGGCTGGGGGAAGTGCTCAGTGATATGCAGGCGCGTTCTGCCGCACTGGCACAGATTAAATATGGTCAGCAAATTAAAGATGATCTGATCAAAATTCAAAATACCGACGGGATTAAAAAACTCGATACCGATAAATCCAAACGGGATGAAACCTCAAACCGTAAATGGGATGTGGTCGCCAGTGAATTTACGGCGGCCATGGTGACGATTGGCGATGCGATTCGCCCGGTGACAGACTTTGTGGCGGATACGGCGGCGCAAGTGTTGAAGTTTGGCACAACGATCACGGCAAATAATCCGGCAATTGCACTGACTGCCTTAGCGGCTGGCATTGGTGTGGGGTTGGTTGCGCTAAAACGGGTCGCCGCAGGTGCGGGTACTTGGCTGGTTGGTAAGTCGCTGGAAAAAATGGGCCTGCGTTTGCCCGGTGCAGGGAGTGAGGGCAGCGCCGCAGGCGGGGCTGGTCACGCAGAGGTCGGTGTACAGCAGGTCTTTGTGACCAATTGGCCGGGCGGGTCTTTGGGCGGATCAAGCCGCAGGCCGTCAGTAGGTGGCGCCACATCGTCTACCAGCCCTGATGCACCGCAAGCAGAAGGGCCCGTACGGACAGGAAAGCGGGCCAAAATCGGCCGCGCATTTAAGGCGGGCGGGCGTTTGGTGAGCCGCTTTGGCGGATCAGTCATGGCGCTGGGGACCTTAGGAGCATCCGCTTATGGCAATTACAAAAATGGAGAGCACGCCCCCGAAGCTGCACTGCATGCAGGGGAGCAAAAAGCGCAGGCAAGTGATCCACCCGATGGCCTCAAAATTGGCGCCACCCTTGGCGAAATGATTGCGCCAGGCATTGGTTCGGCGGTAGGTGGCTTTTTAGATGATGCCGTGGGCGTCTTACGGGGTGGACAGGGAGAAGAAGGCGGGCAAGGTGGGGACGCGGGCGGTGTGCAAGAAGTCTTTGTCACAAATCTGCCGACAGGGGGCGGTCTTGATCTTTCAGGGGAAGGCGCCGATCGATCCGGAGGGGGCCGCGAGCGATCACGCCGAAGGCGTGGGCGCGGTGCAGGTCGGGTAAGACCTGCGCTGGGGCCTCTGCCTGCCGTGGAGCGGGTTGGCAAATTAGCCAAGATAGGCCAGGCATTTAAAACCGGCAGCAAAGTCTTGGGCAAGGTGGGCGGTGCGGCTTTGTCGGTAGCCGGTGCTGGCTATACGGCCTATGACACTTACAAAAACGCCAAGACAGCGCCGGAGAAAGGCGAAGGCTATGGCGGGGCTGCAGGCTCATTAGGAGGGGGGCTGGCAGGTGCCAAAATGGGGGCCGTGATCGGCACCATGATTGCGCCGGGTATAGGGACTGCGATTGGTGGCTTGCTGGGCGGGGCCATAGGCGCGTTGGGCGGTGAAAAAATCGGCGCGCTGATTGGTAAGGCGATTGCGGGTAAAGAGGAAGCAAAACCGCCTGCTCCTACTGTCCCTGTGCCACCTGTTGCACCGCCGGTCATTGTCCCTCCGGTTGTGAAGCCTGAACCTAAAGTCATTCCCAGTCAGGTCTTTACCTTTCAGCCCACGATTCAGGTGACGGTAAAGGGCGATGTTAAAAACCCGCAGCAGATTGCCGCTGAAATCGCCCCGCATTTGAAGCGCATTTTTGATGGCTGGCAGCAACAGGCCAGCCGCTCTGCCATGTATGACCCAATAGGCTGATTATGGATTTTATGCCCTTACTTCAGGTTGCCACCCAAGTGGCTGGCCGGTCTGCTGCTGTCGCCAATATGCGGATATTGCCGCGGGATATCTCTGTGGCAATCAAAGACACCAGAACTGCGGCCGAGCTCACTCAAAAAGCGGTGGGGTTGATTGCCAGTGCGGGGGAACTGCTGGATGGCCCCAATGCCCGTGCGGTGAGTCGTTCCGCTGGTGTGCTTCAGCTCGCTGTGCAAGATATTACCCGCAGCACCAGCCAGGCGTTGCGTGAAGCCGGTGCATGGCTGGATTTGAGCCATGGCGCCTTAAAGAAATCGATGGGGGGCGTGCTGGATATGCGTTCTGCTGGCGTTAATGGCGCTATTCGTGCGCGTGATGTTTTATTTGATGAAGGAATTCGTCGGGATGAGACCCCGATTGCCAAAGGCTTTTTATTAGAAATCGCCGCTGAAAAAGGCCGGATCTTTCGTTTCGCGCTGGGGCAGGCCGCATTTGATCGCCTGAGCCGGTCCAGCCAGTACGGTATTCAGTCACAAGAGCGGCTGACCCGCACGCCGGCTGAGCAAGCGGTTTCTAAAGGCGGTGAAACCATCAAAATTAATGGCGTGATCTATTTGGCGCAGCAGGGGACGGGGCATCTCGATACCTTACGTGAGATCGCCAGCGCATTGAAACCCGTCACGCTGACAACGGGCTATGGGCAATCATTTGGACGCTGGTACATCACTCACATTGAAGAGGATCAGGAGTTTCTCTTTACCGATGGTGCACCGCGTAAACAGACTTTTAATATGGAGTTTAAACGCTATGGCGAAGACTATCAGAACGTGTGATGGCGACCTGCTCGATCGCCTGTGCTATGCCGTTTACGGCCATGTGAAAGGCACGGTCGAAGCGGTGCTGGCCCGCAATCACGGGCTGGCTGCGATCAAACAACCTTATCCCTCGGGCGTCATGATCCATTTTCCTGATTTAGCTGCGCCGATGCGCGAAACCATTACGCTTTGGGAGTAGAGCATGCAACCCATCTTTAAAATTGTAGCCACGGCTGCAGGCCAGGCCACTGGGCGTGATATTACGGCCCTGTTGTCGGATCGGCTGCTCAGTATCCGGATTACAGATAAAGCGGGGATGGAGAGTGATGAGGCGGAGATTTCGCTGGATGATCGGGATGGCGCAGTGGCATTGCCGGCGCGAGGTGCACGGCTGCAGATTTCGTTGGGCTATCAGGAAACAGGGCTGACAACGCTGGGCAGCTATCGGATTGATGAAGTGGAATCCAGCGGCCCGCCACAACAAATTACCCTGCGTGGCCGGCCTGCGGATTTATCCGGCACGGTAAAAGCGGTGCGCCGCCATGCATGGGAAAACGTCACCCTCGCTCAGGTGGTCAAAGAGATTGCGCAGCGTAATAAGCTGACGCCGGTGTGCACGATGAAGGCCAGGGTAGAGCGGCTGGATCAGGTGAATGAATCGGATATCCACTTTATTACGCGGATTGCGAGACAGTACGACGCCACCGCCTCCGTCAAAGCCGGAAAACTGCTGGTCGTTCCGCGTGGCGGGCAGACTAAAAGCGTGAGTGGCAAAGCGATTCCGCTGCTGGTGTTACACAGGGCCGATATTAAAAGCTGGCGCTACACCCTTTCAGACCGGAATGAGTCGGGCGGCGTTGCCGTTAAAAGCCATAACAAAAAGACCGGTAAAACGCTGGAAATCATTGTGCCGGACAAAGACAATCCTTCTGCGCCTGTGCGGGCCGCTCGCCATTCTGTGCCCAGCACAGGTAGGGCGGGGGCAAGCGCAAAAGGGGCGTTAGAGCGAAATAACCGCTCCACCGGCACCTTAACGCTGGATCTGGCAGGCAGGGCAGATATCGTGGCCGAACGTAAAATCAGCCTGTCAGGCGTGAAGCTGGGGGTAGATGGCCAGTGGGTAGTGGATACGATTACCCATGATTTTAGTGCCAATGGCTGGTCCAGCAGTCTAGAGCTGGTGATCAGCAAAGCCCAGCTTAAGAAATCCAGAAAACCCGCGAAGAAGAAAAAGCCCGCTAAGAAACTGGTCTCAATCACCGCATAAAAAAGCCGTTTACGCGCATAAAGCCCCTTTTATTGAAGAAACCACACCCGCCTCGAGCGGGTTTTTTTATGGATCAAAACATGTTGAAAGACGATATCGGCAGCGTCGGCATTAGAACAGGATTCACCCTCAGCATTTCGGCGGTGGGCTCATGGAGCATGGATGAACTGATCCAGCTGGTGACCTTGCTTTATCTCGTATTGCAGATTGGCTTACTTGCGCTCAAGTACTGGCGCGTGCTGCGTAAACGTGGAAATAAAGAGGAGAAAGCGAATGATGAATAAGAAAATCATCAGTGCTGCGGTGGCGGCGGCCATCGGGCTGGCCACGCCGGTGGTGATGCACTTTGAAGGGCTGCGCACCGCGGCGTACTCGGATCCGGTTGGCATTCCAACCATCTGCTGGGGCCATACTGGGGCAGAGGTCAAGCTGGGGCAAAAGAAAAGTTCGGATGCCTGCAAAGACTTACTGATCGCGGATCTGCTGACGGCCAACCGAGCGATCGATGCTTGCGTCACCGTGCCGCTCACTGCCAATCAACGCGGTGCTTTTGCCTCTTTTACCTTTAATGTTGGGGGAGGGAAGTTCTGCCGCTCAAGCTTGCTTAAAGAACTCAATGCCGGCGATACAGCGGGCGCATGTGCAGAGCTGAGTAAATGGGTCTACGCCGGCGGAGAAAAACTCCCCGGGCTGGTTCGCCGCCGCGCTGCAGAGCGGGCTTTGTGCGAGCAAACCTCATGATACGGGCCACGATCATTGCTGCCGCGCTGGGTTTTGGCGCGGGCTGGCTGGTGAATGGCTGGCGGCAGGATGCGCTGGAATTAGTCGCTCAAAAAGCCGCCATCAGCGCGGCAGTTAAAACTCAGGCAAAAAGCGAGGCCATTGCTTCAGCCGTAGAAGGGCGCCTGGCCGCGCTGAAAATTACAGAACGCATTATCGACCGAGGAGTCATCCGTGAAATTAAAACCAATAGCACGATCTATAGCCGTGAGTGCTTGCCTGCTGCTGGGCGCTTGCTCATCAATGCCGCCGCCAAAGGCCATGCCGCAAGCCAGCCTGCTGGTGCGCTGCCCCTCAGAGCTGCCGCCGCTGACTGACGGATCTGCCGGGGATGTCCTGCAAACCATGACCGAATGGGCTGCCATTTATCATGATTGCCGGATTAGGCATGATGGGGTGATTGATTGGGCTTTATAAATGGTTAAAAAAACGCCCCGTTACTCTACTTTATTTGAAGCTTTACACACCTGTTTTTAGTCCGTACGGTATTTTACTTACGTTGACTGGCTGATGAATTAGTGAATATACACAAACAGGGTAAATCATAAAACAGGTAGGTTAAAGCTTCGTGTAATATTTTGCGGTCGCCATACCTCGTTGATTTATTATGAATCTTAGTGATCTGCTTGCTTCCTTTGCCTCTGCGTTTAGTCAAGAGCAGCGTCTTATCTCTCTCCAATTGGGCGATGGCGCAGCGTGGGGCGAGCAGCTTTTACCTCAGCGTGTGACGGGCAGCGAGGGGATTAATCAGGCTTACCGTTATCAGATCGATTGCTTGTCACCCGATGGGGCTTTAGAGCTTAAATCGCTGCTTGGCCTGCCGATTGTTTTATCTGTGGCAGATGCCAATGGCGATGAGATTGAGCGCTGTGGTGTAATCTCGCAGGCGCAGCTTTTAGGCTCGGATGGCGGCTTCGCTAAATATTCCATCACCGTAGAGCCACCTTTTGCGCTGCTCAGATACCGCCGCACTTCTCGCGTTTTTCAGGATTTATCCGCCCCCGATATTGTGAAACAGGTACTGGCCGAGCATCAGGCCAAAAACCCTGTATTTGCTTCGGTACAAACGCTGGATTTTAAATTATCAGGCGAATACCCGCCGCGCTCTTATTGCTTGCAATACCGAGAAGACGATTTTGCGTTTTTGTGCCGCTTAATGAAAGAAAGCGGCTTGGTATGGCGCTTCGAGCATTTGGCCGGAGACACGCCTCAGGTTCAACTTATTGTATTTGATGACGCCTTTGCCCTACCCGAAGCTGCAGAAAGTGCGGTGAGATTCCACCGCTCGGACGCCACAGAAGAAAGTGATTCGCTCACCACATGGAATACTCAGCGGCAAATTGGTAGCAGCTCAGTTTCCCTTGCCAGCTTTGATTACAAAGCCAGCAGCACCAGCCATAGCCTAAGCGATAGCACGGTTGATCAAGGCGATGGCGGGCAGCAAATCCAATCCAGCTTCGAATATTACGACCCACAAGCGCATTACTACGCCAGCGATTTAGACCAGCTCAACCACGATGCCAAGCTGCGCCAGGACGCTTTAGACGGGCAAAAGAAATCATTTAGCGGCTCCGGCACATTACGTAGCTTGCAAGCCGGGCAATGGTTTTGCTTAGAAGATCACCCCGCCCACGAATGGGATAGCGCCGAGCAGCGCGAATTTGCCGTCACCGCGCTTCAATTCACCGCCAATAATAATTTGCCGGTGGATCTAACCCAGCAACTTGGCTTAGTTGCCCCAAGCCTGCTTGCCACTTCGGGTAAAGGTAACGCGCCTTACCAAGCCGATTTCACCGCCCAAAGACGCGGCCAGCCTGTGCTTAGCCATCTTGGTGAGCAAGAATTTACCAAGCCCACCAGTCTTGGATTGCAAACTGCCACGGTGGTTGGCCCTGCCGGCTCCGAAGTCCATACCGACGAGCAAGGGCGGATAAAGGTGCAATTTCACTGGCAGCGTGCTGCCGAGCACCCGGAGTTTGGCGCCAACCTAGATGACAAGTCCTCCTGCTGGATACGCGTCGCCGCGCCATCGGCAGGCGCAGGCTGGGGGCATCAGTTTATCCCGCGTATCGGGCAAGAAGTAACCGTCAGCTTTATAGAGGGAGACATCGACCGCCCCGTAGTCACTGGCGCTGTCTATAACGGAAGCCATTCCGTGCCCACCTTAAGCAGCGCAGGCGTCTTACCTGCAAACAAAACGTTATCCGGCATCAAAACCAAAGAGCATGAAGGTGGCCAATACGGCGAGCTGCTGTTTGACGATACTAAGGGTGAAGTGCGCACCAAGCTATCGAGCGAACACGGCAAAACCCAGCTCAATCTTGGCTATTTAATCCATCCGCGCACCGACGGCAAAGGTGAGCCACGCGGTGAAGGGTTTGAATTACGCACAGATAATCAAGGCGCAATCCGCGCCAATGGCTTGCTGATCAGCACCGAAGCCAAAGGCGGTGCATCCGGTAAACAGCTCGACCACAGCCCCGCGCAAAGCCAGCTTGAATCGGCCTTGGCGCTTGCACAAAGCCTAGGTGAAACAGCGACCAACCAGCTTGCAGACACCATAGAAACTGGCGAAGACAATAAAACAATCAATCCGGACAATAGCGCGGGTGATAAAAACATCCAAGGCCATTTGCACCATCATATCCACGCCAGTAAAAGCCTAGAAGCAGGCACGAATACGGATAAAGACGGTAAAAGCCAGTCCGAAAAACAAGCGGGCCAGCAGAATATTATCCTGCTGCACGGTGAAGACGGCGTGGCTATCACCAGCCCGCAAAGCCAAACTCTTACCGCAGGCACCAACTTAGATCTGGTCGCCCAAAGAGACACCAACCAAACTTCTGGCCGCCGCTGGATTCACAACGTCCGCCAGAACATCAGCTTGTTTGTAGCTGGGGTAAAAGACAAAGTCGCTTTAAAACTGATCGCAGCCAAAGGCAAAATCCAGTTGCAAGCGCAGAGCGACGATATCGAAATCACTGGTGATAAAGACCTGAAAGTAACTGCTTGCAAGGGGCTGCTCAGTATTTCGGCTAAAGATGAAGTTTTAGTTACGGCTGGTGGCGGGTATATCCGGCTAAAAGGCGGCAATATCGAGATTCATTGCCCCGGCACTGTCACGGTGAAAGGCGCTAATCACGATATGAGCGGCCCAGCGAGCTTAACACCCCAATTTGTGCCCTTTGTTAAAGCCAAGGATTGTTCACAAAAAATGAAAGATGCCGCTGCGGGTGGCGCAGCCGTTCTTTGATACACAGGCCAAAATTAATGCAAAGCACAGCACTGTTTGACCCATGGCCTCCACTGGCTATAGAACCGACTCATATTATGCAGCTGGCAGCACAAATTGGATCATCAAAACAAGACGGCGCTTTTTATCTGCTGATTGATCCCATGTTGGGCGAGCCACGCCCCTTGGATGGCGGGCCAGATGCTGCGCCGCCAGAAAACACGCCTACTCTGCAAGACTCCCGCACAGCAGCGTGGGACGGGCGAAGCATCACCATGCTGACTTTTAACGAGCCGCCTTTGCCTTATGCTCAATTGCCCTATTTAGTGCAATTGCAGGGCAAAGAAGACCCTTTATTTGCAGAGTCTATTCAGATTGCCTTAGAAAATAATCTGGCACTGCTAGATAGAGGCTTTGGCGGGCTACCTGTATGCGCTTGGCTACAAAGCCATGCGAGTAGTGAAGAGTTGGCCGCATGGCTGGCCAGAATGATGCAGCAAAGAATAAAGGGGCAAACAGGTAAGCGTTATTTAAGAGCAGCTGACCCCAGAACATTGCCCTTACTTTTAGCGCTGCTGGGTGAAGAGCGCATCAGTCTGTGGCTTGGGCCTGTTGCTAACTGGTATTTATTATCGATTGACGGCAGAGTCACTCATCTACAAAGCACTAGGGGCAGCCAGGCAACGCTGACATTAAAGCCCCATGAAGCAGAAGCCATCCTCGATGCTGAGGCAATTAACCGTACTTTAGCGCAATGGTATGCCACGCGATCAGCCCCCTATGCCCAGATGTTTTTAAATGGACGGCTATGGGTTAAAACGGCTAGGGAATTGGGCTGGCCGCAAATCGATGATCAAGTGGCCTTTGCCCTCTATGCGGATCGATATCCGCAGTTTTGGCAGCACCCATCCATGAGCGCAATTTTTAAAAACGCCAAAGAAACTCAAACGCCTTTGAATACCGCCTTGGCTGAAATCACAGCAAGCCAGTGGGATCAGATCATGCTGCACTCACCACAAAAAGAAAACCAATGACAGATACCTGTAGAGCGTGTGAAAAAAGTGGACTGCCTATTCTATTGGTGCGCCCCTCAGTGATTGCGAATAAAGCAGATTTACAGCCATCCGGCAGTGCAAAGCTGCTTTCGCACGCCATTGCGCAAAAAGCGGCTCAGCTTGCTACGCCTAAGCAATCGCGCTATGTACTGCGAACCCTGCGCCGGGGCTATTTATATGTGTTTTATGAAACCCCGCCAGCAGGCAAAAAAGATGGCTGGGATATTTACCGGATTACGCCAGAAGGGGCGCTTTACTCTGCCTCACATCCCTCCTTTTATTTAGCAGAGCCTTTTTCTTGTAATAAATCCGGCCATTTGCATAAAGTGCGTTTGCTGACGATTCCCCAAGCGCATAAAACGGGGAAAATATGGCTGGCGTATAGCGCCAACTTATGGAATGACAAGCTAAAAAAAGCCAATCAAGCCAATCCCAAAGTCATGCAATGCCTTGATGTTAAAGCCTACTTAGATAGCGGAAAAGCACCAGATAATGCATTTGTTGCCAAGGCAGAAAGCCCAGGGAAATTTGTTGCTGAATATGCGCTGCGCAATGTAAGCCCGGGCAAAGATGCGGAGCCCTACTTCCCCTTTAAAGGCGGAGTAGATGCGCTTGATCAACTGAATGGCCATATGCAGCAATTGGGCAATATGCACACCAAGACCAAAGATAAAGGCCTTGTGTTTGCCCTACCAGACCCAGTTGCGGTTTCTGCCGAGCTCAATCACTTGCGCATGCGTGCGCTGGTGAGGAAGAGTGAAGTTGCCGTCCCTTACAGTCGGGGTGTCTTATGCTCAGGCTTGCTTATTGGTTTAAAGAAATGCATCGGTGATGATCATTATAAGAAGACTGGAACCACCTTATTCGATGGGGCACAAAGACGTATAGGCTCAATGAACAAAGCGCTATATGACAAAAACAAACTTAACCCCTCTTTTCGACCTAGCCTAAAAGACACAGTATGGAAGCCAACTCATGCGGGGCAGCCTGTTACACCAGCAAGTATGGGAGAGGTTTATCAGCTGGAAGATGATGCACTTCGTAAGACGAAGGCTAATGAGCGCACCCAAACAGACTGGGCAAAACTAAGTACTTTTTTTGATGAGCCAAAACGTGCACAGTTTATGCTCGAGTATGATAAAAAAATGGCTGAGATGGATCAGATCATCACCTCATACGATGATGATTACGTCGCTGCCTCTCAAAAAAACGTGACTGATTGTTTTGCCCTGCATTTTGATGAAAATGACCCGAACGATCCTAAGCAAACCCACCATAGTGCGGGGGCTTGCTATAGCGAGGAGGCTTTTCATGTTTACGGCGGGGGCAGCCTAGGCCCTAGCAGCGCTGAGCTTGCATATAAACAGGCAATCAAAAAAATTAGTGAGCAGGATGCAGTGATGCTGCGCGCACAGCTTTCTAATCAAAAATCGCTGTTTGAATATGTGGCCGAAGATAATCAGGCCAAAACCTATAATCTGCTCAAAGATTTACTTATGCCACAGCTTAGCCCTAAGTTTAGCTGGCTGAATGAGGCGGTCTTTGGCTTTCATCAGGGCGTTTCTACAGCGCTAATTGGCGGGGCGGTTGGCTACGCAAGCGAGCACAGTAGCTTTAAAGTAATAGAAGGTAAGCTACTGGGCATGACTTTGCTTGGCCAGAATATGGAGCATATTCTGGCTGGTGTGCTTAATAAAACCAAGATCAAGCCTCGGCCCCTATTAGTCAGTGTGTTCTTGCCTTTTGATGAGGCGATTGCATTACTTGCTAGTAAGCGTTACACGCCAAGTAAAAAACTGATAAATAGCATGCGCAAGCAAAGCTTGATTGAGCTGCATGTACTCACCGATACCGATAAGCTGAAGCAAGCTACACAAAGCGCCACGGCCCTAAAAGACGCTGAAAAAGTATCCCTCAAAGTCTCGAAACTCAATTTAACCGCACAAGGCTTAGAGGGGATACAAAAAGTATCGGCAGAGGATTTTGGCAAAATGTTTGCGCAGCAAAGGCACGTGGCAGAGACGGCCAAAGAAGCCTTATATAACTTAAAAGAAAACAGCTGGCGTGGTAGTAAAGCGGTCTTTATCAAGGCAGAAGGCCGCATTGCCATCGGCTTTTTATCCCTGCAAATGCTGGGCTTAAATGGCAGCCTTCAATCTTTAGCTGCTGCCAGCCCAGAAGATCAAAAAGCTTTGCGCGATGCTTGGTTTGGGATTGCCAGTAATGGCTCTGGGACGGTTGGGGCAACTGGGGATATAGCAGGTATTGCTGCGGCGCAATTTGCAAAGCATGGTGCTCTTACTATGGTTTTAAAAGCCGTAGGGGGCTATGCGGGCTGGGGGGCTTTGCTGGTGGATAGTGCGCAGGCTTTTGTTTTTGCTGGGGAAAACTATAAACACAACAATAAATTAGCTGCTTCTTGGTTCCTTACTGGTGCATTATATGGTGCAGGTGGAGTTGCTGGTATTGCGGCAACAACAGAAATAGTTGCTACATGGCTAGGAACAGGGGAGATTGTTTCTGCTACAGCTGTGGCCACAGAGGGTGGGATTGCTATTTTGGGTATGAGCTTAACCGGCTGGGCCTTGGTTTTAATGGGGCTAGGTGTACTTGTATATTCTGGCTCTGCAATGCTAACACCCACCGCGCTACAGGATTGGGCCGAAGATTGCTATTTTGGTAAAGAAAATAGGTTTAGTACATCGGCAGAAGAAGAAAAAGCTTTATTTAAGGCTTTAAAAAAGAGCCGCCAATCTGAATCTGAACCTCAAATTAAATATGAAGAAAAAAAACCTTCGCCCGTAAATAAATCTGCACCCGCCTCGATTAAATATCTGTGAGCTTATTAAAAATGACATTAAATACGGCAACCACCACTGCTTATCGTGTACTGCAAGGTGAATACCCGCCAGCAATGATCAATGCATCCAGCTTGGGCATTGTCACGTATCTGAATAAGAAAACAACCACGCGGCAAAGTGGCAGTACGCTGAGCGAAGTTAAAACGATCTATCCAGCTGCCATCGAGTTGGCCAGTACTACTCATTATCAGCGTGGCCTTTTAACTGTGTTTGCAATGCTTGTTATTTTTGGTTTTTTTCCCGTAATGTTATATGGCACTTATATTGGACTATTGTTGTTTTCAGCAGCAATCTCTGATCTAGATGTGGTGCTTTTCCTAATGGTGAGTTTTGGGCTGACAATCTGTATTTTAAGTGTATTTTTCTCATTTCATCTCGGCATTTATCAACTTAGAGTCGATATGTTTTCACTTAAAAACGACAGCTTGTTTTTTGATAGGAAAAAGAAAAAAGTTTACCGTGTTTTTAGAAACATACCTGGCCTTATCGATTACGTTAGAAACAGCTTAAAAAAACGTAATCCATTTTATGCTTGGCCTACCGTGATTGTTGAATACGATTGGGATTCTTTAATCTTTGTTTATGTTTCAAAAGTTGTGATGTTGGGGCAATTACCATCAACGGTTCACACCCTGGGGGTGGGGATTAAAGATCCTGATTTTGCACAAAAACAAGTCGCAAAAAGTGACCATGATAAAGCCTGGGATCAAATGCTAAAGCACGAGGCAATACCAGACTTTGTTGGTTTCTTTACCATTGGTAATCCACTGGTCATGAGTGAATATTCTGTGCAGGCATTATGGGCCTATCTGCATGCCTATATGGAAGAAAACGGCCCAGCCTTGCCTGTTGGTGAGTCTTTAGCTGAGGCCGCCCCTAATAGTTGGTGGCAATCTATGGGGTGTATTGGCCCATATGGTCCAAATATAAAAAAGTGGAATCAAGACCATCCTATTTTTGTGGTGATGTCCTTTTTGTTTTTCCCTATCTTTGGACCATTGTATTTACTCTGGGGAACCTTTAATTGGCTTTCGCATAAAACCGCATTCGAAGCCCCATTCCCCCCAGAAATCCGTGCAGAGTGGGGAGAGCCAGTACTGCCCAAAAAATAAGCCTTAACGCGGCTATTGCCTTGTGCGATAGCCGCGGGTGAAGTGGGAATCATAGCAAATAGATTAATCATTCAATCCCATCTAAAAAATTAAAAGCTTATGACTCCAACTGCCTCAACAACAGCCTATCGCCTATTAAAGGGCGAATACCCTTCCGCCATTATTGATGTATCTAGCATTGATATTGCAGCATACCTAAGTAAAGAAACGACTGCGCGGTGCAAAGGTAGCAGCTTGAACGGCGTTAAAACGATTTACCCAGAGGCCATCGAGCT